>NC_017219.1:2514629-2828958 GCF_000269965.1 Bifidobacterium longum subsp. infantis ATCC 15697 = JCM 1222 = DSM 20088 | reverse complement strand
GGTGGCCCCTTCTGTCGCTGTGGCGAAATATGTACAACAGATAATATTTACTCTGGTTTAGACAAGTTATCCACCGTGTCGCGTGTTGAAATAATTGGATTGTGAATAACAAACATGTAATTTGTGGATAACTTTTGGCCGTGAATGGTTGGTATTCCGCCGATTATAAGAGATCTGAGGCGTGTCTCGCAACGTGTCGAAATGTGAAAATACTCCGTCCGTTTTGACTTGAGGGTAGGGGTGAGAGTACTTTGATATAGCTTGACTCACGTGAGGGCAGCGCGAAGCGTTGCCGAATAGACCTAGGAGCAATGGATTATGAAGAGGACGTTCCAGCCGAACAACCGTCGTCGCCACATGAAGCACGGCTTCCGCCTGCGCATGCGCACCCGTTCTGGCCGTGCGGTGATCAACCGTCGCCGTGCCAAGGGCCGCAAGTCCCTCTCCGCCTGATCATTCCGATCAGTGCCACAGGCATAGTCGAGGTGGAGCGGCTTCAAAGCCATCGTGATTTCGTCACCGTGCTGAAACGCCGGCGCAAAGCAGGTGGCAAGGATATCGTCGTGCACTATTTGGTGCCCGACGACCATCATGATGATGACGACCGGACGGTGCATCGCCGTTTGGGATTAGCTGTCTCCAAATCGGTAGGACATGCGGTCACCCGTAATACGGTGAAGCGTAGGTTTCGTGTATTGGCCAGAGCCCATGAGGATCTGTTGCCCGCGCATTGCGATATCGTTTTGCGCGCCAAGCCCAGTGCTGCGACCGCATCGTTCGTTTCGCTAGATCAGCAGATCGCGAAGGCTTTTGCCACAGTGGCGCATAAGGTGGCTGAGGCATGACAGCTTCTTTCAAGGCGGTGATGATTGGTGGGGTGCGCTGGTATCAACAGCGCATCTCGGCAAACACACCGCCTTGTTGCAAGTATTATCCAACGTGCTCGAATTATGCCATTGAGGCGTTGGAACGGTATGGCGCGTTCAAAGGGGGAGTGCTCGCCGTGCTGAGATTACTGCGTTGCCGGCCGTGGAGTCGTGGGGGAATCGACGATGTTCCACAACGGTATTCCATTTTTTACAGATTTTCGTGGTCGAAGGCTCATGAAGAGCCCCGACTGACACCATTGGCCACAACCCAAAGAGAGGCCCAACGATGAACTCAAATGAATTTCTGCTTGATAGCGGGTTTTGGGGATTTCTATATAAAATCCTGACTCCCGTTGAGTGGTTACAGACCTGGATCATGAAGATCGTGCATGACTTCTTCGTGATGCTGGGCATGAGCCCGATTGGTGTCTCATGGGTGCTTGCCATTATCATCCTGGTGCTGGTGGTGCAGGCGTGTATCTTCCCGCTGTTCTGCAAGCAGATGAAGTCGATGCGCAAGATGCAGGCGTTGGCGCCGAAGATGAAGCGCATCCAGAACAAGTACAAAGGCAAGACGGATCAGGCTTCCAAGGAGGCCATGAGCCGTGAAACCATGAAACTGTATCAAGACAATGACGCCAATCCGGCTGGCTCCTGCTTGCCTATGCTCATTCAGGGCCCGGTGTTCATGTCCATGTTCTATACGCTGTCGGCCATTCCCTACATTGCCAACGGTAAACGCGGTGCGTTGGGCGCGTTCGACGTAGCAACCGCCAAGCAATTCACCCAAACCGATGTGTTCGGCATTGTCAGCGTGACCGATAACTTCTCTAGGGCTGCCACTAGTGGCAAGGTGGTCATCGGTACCTTCGTGTTCCTGATGTGCTTCTGCCTGTGGTTTATGCAGTACTTCAACATGAAGCGCAACATGCCCGCCGCATCGATGAACAAACAGGCCGAGACCATGCAGAAGGCTATGCTGTGGCTCTTCCCGGTGATGTACATCTTCTCTGGTGCCACCATGCCGTTCGCCGTGCTGGTCTACTGGCTGACCAACAACGTGTGCAACCTCTGCCGCACATTGTGGCAGGTGTACGCATTCCCGACCCCTGGCTCTCCGGCTGCGGCGGACAAGGAAAAGCGCGATCATCGTAATGAGAATGCTCGCCGCGCAAAGGCCGGCCTGCCCTCTCTGGAAGAAGAAGCATTGGCCAAGGCCAAGGAAGAGGCCGAGCGTAAGGCCACTCATGGCTATCAGCGTCAACAGCCCGTGCGTAAGCGCAGAAAGAAGTGACGACTATGTCGGTGCGTGTTCGGTGTTTCACGTGAAACATCGAACACGCACCGACATTACTTTCTCTGTTCGGGGGAGCAGGGCTTAGACTTGTAATTCAAACACGACATGAAGGAGTAGCGTATGGCACAGGATGACGTGAAGTCGATTGATCAGCTCAACGAAGAGGCTGATATCGCCGCGGATTACCTTGAGGGCCTACTGGATATCGCCGACTATGAGGGCGACATTGAGATGGGCGTGCGTAATGACCGCCCCACCGTGCAGATCGTTGCTGATGACGATACCGACATCAAACATCTTATTGGCCGTAATGGTGAAGTCGTTGATGCTCTGCAGCAATTGACTCGTCTGGCTGTACAGCAGAAGACCGGCGAGCGTTCTCATCTGATTGTGGATGTCGACGGTTTCCTGAAGCGCAAGCGTCAGCACCTCTGTGATATCGCCCTGGATGCCATTGACGCAGTGAGGGATTCCGGCGAGCCGTATGACTTGAAGCCGATGAATTCCTTCGAACGTAAAGTCGTTCACGATGTGGTTCGGGAAGAGGGGCTGAAGTCTCGCTCGCACGGTGAGGAGCCTCATCGTTACGTGACGGTGTATCTCAAGAACAAAGTCGAGGATGTTGCCGAAGACGACGAGCTTGATCAGGAGTAATAGGTCGACGAGTTTTTGAGATGACAGGGACGTTCAACGGATGTCGTCTCTAAACAGACAAGAGTGACCGCAGGGGGAATGGCGTCGTAATGAGCGACGCCTTTTCCATGTTGATTGTTTCACGTGAAACATGGTGAGGGAGATGGCTATGACGGATCAGCTGCAGGAGTCACCTGTACTTGCTGAGGTCTTGGGTGATGCGTTGCCGAAGTTGGAGCGTTTCCATGCCAAGATTGCCGAAGAGGGTGAACCTCGTGGATTGATCGGCCCCCGTGACGTCGATATCATTTGGGAACGGCATATTCTGAATTCCGCTGCGATTGTGCCGTACGTTCGGAATGCAACGAATGGTATTCGCTTCAAAACAGTTGCCGACGTCGGCAGTGGTGGTGGTTTTCCCGGATTGGTGGCTGCCGCGTGTTTGCCGGATCATGACTTCACGCTGATTGAACCGATGGAGCGGCGAATCGAATGGTTGCATGAATGTGTTGACCTGATGCAACTGCAGAACGTTGAGATTATTCGTGGACGCTCCGATGCCGTCATCCAGCAGGTACGGAAGCGGGAAATTCATCCGTTCGCTGTTGTCACGTGTCGTGCGGTTGCTCCTATGACCAAACTCTCTGGCTGGACGTTGCCGTTGCTGAAACCGTCAGGACAGTTGATCGCATTGAAGGGACGGTCTGCTCAGGCTGAAATCGACAAGGCTGGCAAGGAGATTGCAGAATTCGGTGGTCGTCGTCCACGCGTCGTTGAAGCGGCTGTCGGACCGGATCTTGAGCCTACCCACGTGGTGATTGTGGATAAGCGATGAGTGGAGTACTGATTAAGTTATCCACATTTCCGTATGTGCGTAAAAATTATCCACATTTTTACGGGACGATGTGCACAATGATGAAAACATTGATTTTTCAATGCTTTTCGTCTGTGAATACACAATCTAACACCCAACATCATTCACACTTATCCACACTTATCCACATTGCATATCGCAATTGTGGATAACGAGCATCATGTCCATACGAATGAGAACACTGGAACTTACGTCTGTGCAAGGAGGAGCGATGGCCACCAAGGATCATCAGTCGGAACCTATAGAATCGGCTTCCGAAACGCTTCAGCGAATATTCGATGGTCACGGTTCAGTGCTTGGTAGCCAGATGGCTGATGAAAGCTCACGCTACGATGTACTCAAGAAAACCGATTTCCCCAAACCTAAACGTACCCGTCGTATTGCCGTGGCCAACCAGAAGGGGGGAGTGGGTAAAACCACATCCACGGTGAACACCGCTGCGGCGCTGGCAGACAAGGGCGCGCAGGTGTTGGTCATCGATATGGACCCGCAGGGCAATGCCTCTACGGCGTTGGGTGTATCTCATGCATCGGGAGAGCCCTCGGTCTATGACGTTATCGAGGGGCGTTCCGATCTGGGGGATGTCATCACGGTCTGTCCTGATTTTCCCACACTTGATGTTGTGCCTGCATCAATCGATCTCAGCGGTGCTGAGTTGGAAGTGGCCGATCTGCCCAACCGAAACACCTTGCTGAAGGAGGCCCTAGACCTCTACCTACGTCAATCAGATAAACACTATGATTACGTGTTCATTGATTGCCCGCCCAGCTTGGGCCTGTTGGTCATCAACGCCATGTGTGCAGTGACCGAGATGCTGATTCCTATCCAGGCTGAGTATTACGCATTGGAGGGTCTTGGCCAGCTGATTAACACGATTGGTTTGGTGCAAGAGCATTTCAATCCCGTACTGCTGGTGTCCACCATGCTCGTCACGATGTTTGATCGCCGAACGTTATTGAGCCGTGAAGTATATAACGAGGTTAAGGGACACTATCCCAGCATTGTGCTGAATACTACCATCCCGCGTTCAGTCAAGATCTCCGAAGCGCCGAGTTTCTCCCAATCGGTGATTGCCTATGATCCTCGTGGCATAGGTGCCATATCGTATGGTGAAGCAGCTTTGGAGATCGCACAGCGTTCGCAACAAGTCCTTGACACCATTGATGCGAGGAGGAACAAGTAATGGCATCAAAATCACGACTCGGTAAGGGCCTTGGCGCTTTGTTCCCCACATTGCCAGGGGAGGAACCAGTGGCGGAGCAGCCCGCAATGATTGCGGAGGATTCGTCTACTCCGGCGGCCACTGCTGACATAACCCCCGCCAAGAAGGCTACTGCCCAGCAGGAATCAAAGCCTGCCGCGCCTCAGACGGTATCATCCAGCAAGGCAGCCAAGAAAGCCGCCGGTAAACGCGCATCCATGCCCGCATTGGACATCATTACTCATCCTAGCGACCTGTTTTTCGGTACGGAGAAACCTCAAACCGGTAAGGTCGCCGCGCCTCAGCAGGGCGGCAAGTCGTCTGCGCCTCAGACGGCACATCGTACATCCGTCATTGTCAAAGATGTTTCACGTGAAACATCTCAGACTGCATCGGAGGCAAAGACCGCTGACACAGATAAGAAGGACGAGCTCAAGCCGGTAGCCGGTGGTTATCTGGCTGAACTCAAACTGTCTGATATCGGGCCCAATGCACATCAGCCTCGTACCATCTTCGACGAGGATGAGTTGAATGAGCTGTCTGCTTCCATTAAGGAAGTTGGTGTGCTGCAACCGATAGTCGTGCGCAAGCGTCCGGCAAGCCGGATTGCTGCGGCCAAAGCCGCCAAGCACGACGAGACGGAATCCAGCACGAATCCGTTTGCCGGTCATTTGGACAGCCCGTATGAGCTCATTATGGGTGAACGCCGTTGGCGTGCTTCTCAGTTGGCTGGATTGGAGACGATTCCCGCCATCGTCAAAACCACTGCGGATGATGATATGCTCCGCGATGCGTTGCTGGAAAACTTGCACCGTGTGGCCTTGAATCCACTGGAAGAGGCGGCTGCCTACCAGCAGATGATCGAAGAGTTCGGGTTGACGCAAGCACAACTGTCCAAGTCGGTGTCCAAGTCTCGCCCGCAAATCGCCAATACCTTACGACTGCTGAACCTGCCGGCCTCTGTGCAAAAGAGAGTGGCTGCCGGTGTGCTATCGTCCGGTCATGCGCGTGCGCTATTGGGCCTGAGCGATCCGGAGGAAATGGACAAGCTGGCTTCTCGTATTATTGCGGAAGGTCTTTCTGTACGCAGCACCGAAGAAATCGTCGCCATGAAGGTTGCGTCGGGGGAGCAGCCGAAGAAGCCTAAGACGTCTAAGACCAATCCTTGGGTTGGTTCCGCCATCCAGCAGAGTTTGGAAAATCATTTCGATACCAAGGTGTCGATTAAGGGCAGCACCAAGCATGGTCGCATCGAAATCGTCTTCTCGTCACCAGAGGATATGGATCGTATCCTGCAGCTGCTGGTGCCGAGCCAAGGCGATGCCGATTCCAAATGGGTGTAACGCGATAAGAACATTCGTGTTGTCGCTGGCATTATTGCTGTGCAGTGCGGTGTACAACACAAGACGTATAGCCTCTGCGTGATTCCTGGCAGGGGCGTATGCCCGCGCTGTAGCCCCTGTCGCAATAGAAAACCCCTCAGGCGACGGACAATCACACATCATGATTCTCCGTCGCCTGAGGGGTCTTTCTATGCCTCTGACTGGTACGTACTATCCAAGGGCGGCATGCTGTAACACTGACCTAACGTTGCTCCTATGTCACAGGCAGCAGACAGAACAGCAAGCCGCCATTAGTCCGCCGCAATCAGTCCGTAAGATAGGCCTGCGCATCCAGCGCTGCACGGCAGCCCATGCCCGCTGCACTGATCGCCTGACGATAAGTACGATCCACGCAATCGCCTGCAGCAAAGATGCCTGGCGCACTGGTCACCGTGCTGGCACCCTGCACCACGACATACCCATCATCGTCACGGTCCACAACACCGGCCGCAAAATCAGTGGCCGGCGTATGGCCGATAGCCACGAACACGGCGTTGGTGTCCAGCGTGCTTTCTTCTCCGGTCACCACGTTACGTACGGCAATGCTGCTGACACTGGCCGGTGCCACAGCCGGTCGTTTGATTGTCAAGCCAGGAATGGCAATAGGTGCACCGGTGTTCTGTGTGGGGGAGGAGGTGCCGGTAATGGAGGTCACCACTGTGTTGGTCAGCAGGGTGATGGTCGGATTGGCTTTGGCTCGGTCCACCATGATCTGCGAGGCACGGAAGCTATCGCGTCGGTGAATCAAGGTGACTGAAGAACCGAACCGGGTCAGGAATAATGCCTCTTCAAAAGCCGAATCGCCACCGCCTACGACCACGATAGGCTTGTTCCTGAAGAAGAAGCCATCGCAGGTGGCGCAGTACGAGACGCCATGTCCGGACAGCTCCTGTTCGCCAGGCACCCCAAGCTTACGGAATGACGACCCTGTGGCGATGATAAGCGCCGATGCCTCCAACTGGGAGTCATCGGAGAGCGTTATACGATAGGTTGGCTTGACCGAATCACTTTCACACGCATCGATGGAAGAGACATCGTCTGCGATATAGGTTGTACCGAAGCGCTTGGCCTGTTCCTTCATGCGATCCATAAGATCCGGGCCAAGAATACCTTCCGGGAATCCAGGGAAGTTCTCCACCTCAGTGGTGTTGACCAACTGTCCACCTGGCGACAACGCACCAGTGACCATAACAGGATTAAGACCTGCACGGCCAAGATAGATGGCGGCCGTGTAGCCAGCGGGACCAGAACCGATAATGATGACGTTATGTTTCACGTGAAACATTGTCACACCCCCATACGATATTCCGTGTCATTCAGCCAGACGCGAAGAAAGGGCGGCACCGTCGAATGTATGCGAACGGTGCCGCCCCTTCTTGGGTCAGTTATCGGCATAGATGCCGATTAGAAGACCTCCACCTTCTCGATGTACAGCTGGCTCTGCGGCAGGCTATCCGATGGCACCCACAGCAGCAGATCCTGCGTATTGACGGCTTTGGTGAACTTCACTTCAGTAGTGCCACCTTCAGCAAAGGTGAATTCGGCCACCTGCTTGCCCTGAGTGGGGTCTCCAGTGGTATTCGCGCGAATATAGCCCTTACCACCGGATGTGCGGATGGTGATAACCATGCGGTACGCATCCTGCGGCTGGTCAAGGTGCATGTAGTATGCGTACCCGGATTGGCCGCCAGGATTCGACAGGAAGTTGGCGCTGGAAATCGTAAACGCCGTGTTGTTCTCATGGCGCGGTTGCGGAGCAGCGCTGGAATCCTTATCGCCGGACTTTTTGGCCTTGGTCTTCTTGGACGACGAATCAGCAGTCTCGGACTTCTTGGACTTGTCTGATGCCGAGTCCTTGGATTCGCTCTGAGTGGCATCACTTGACTTTGAAGAATCGTCAGTGGTGCCACCGTTCGTCGCGTTCTTGCTGCCACCGAATGGCACAGCGTCAGCATTGATATCAGGCCAGTCACCTTCACTGGAGTTGCTGGAAGCATCGGCAGGATTGTCTCCGGAGGATCGGAACGCATACACTGCCCAAACAGCCGCTGCCACTACCAATATCAGAGCCACAATGATGGCAACGACCTTGGTCGACAGTTTACCGAACAGATGTTCATCGGGTAGCTTGCTGTCATCCTCGTCATCCGGCACATCCTTCGGTGTGAAGCTCGGAGGAATGGCGCTTACTTCGGCAATGCGGGCCTGCTCCTCTTCCAAGGCACGCAGCGATTCCTCACCAGGAGCCACAGCACGGCCGCTGGCGAGGAACATGGGAATACGACTGGTTGTCTCTCCCACGGTGGCGTCGGAAATACCGCCGGTAACAATAGGCACTGTCAACCGAGTATTATCACTCGGACCGCCGATGGGGGCTGGATTCATTTCGCTGTACCAGTCACCGGTGTCTTCACCGGAAAGATTCTCGTGCTCCCAGGCGTCAGAAAGGTTGAAGTCAAACAGACGGTGGGCATCAGACTGAGACTGGTTGCCGTCAGCAATACTGGACCCATCAGTCAGAGGAACCGGTGACATCACGTGCGGAGCGGGGACGGCGGCCGGCTGAACCGGCAGGGAAGGGGTAATAGACAATTCCGGAAGACTGCTGCTGTTAATCAACGTGCTGGGAATAGGCACGATATCAGTCTCGTTGGCAGGCTTCAGTATCGCCTTGGTAATCGAGCAATCGCTTTCCACGCTCGGCAAAGCAATATCAGCATCGCTCAGTTCAGAGAGCGGCTTCCAATTACCCAACAAGGCGTCGAGTTCTACAAGGGCAGCCATTGGCAACGTATGCTCGTCGGGCTCGCTCAAGGCCAATCCACGCTTGCAAATCACGCGGAATTCGCCAGGGGTGTCTTGCGGCAAGGCACGCAGATTGAATGTGGGTGTCGCTTGGCTTGGCGTGCGTGTCAGCAGGGTATAGAGTAATGCCGCAAGCTGGCGAATCGCATACCGTTCAGGACTGTCCGTACGCAGATCGGTAGCGGACGTATCGGCCAGCATCGTGGCACATGGTGCATCGGCAATTTGCACACCGGAGGTAGTCACTCGAACGGTGTCGGTTGTGATGACGATGCTGCTGGGAGTATCCGCAATGATCTCGCGCAGCACGTTGGCGCATTCTCCGATAATCGACCGGATGGCGCTGTAGCTGAGCGGCTTGGCGGTATCCACCATGTAGTCAGTCAGGCATTGGCCGCTATCCACCGGCATGACAATGAGAAGTACGTCGGATTCCATACGGTATTTCAGTACGGGAATCACACGATCAGGGCGAGTGGCGGCGATGCGACCAGCGAGCTCATCGATTGCGGCGAAAGCGCTGCGATTGGTAATGATGAACAGCTGGCAATCCTTTGCCAGCACACGGTCGTTGGCTTTCCATGCCTGAATGCCAGGCTCCGCACGCAACGATGATACCAAGGTGTATCGGTTGAGAATTGTGTCTCCGAGTTGCGGTTTCATAGTGCGTTCGGCTCCGTGTGATTGGTGTTCGAGACTGGTCTTAGATATTCTACGTGCGGGGCTATCCTTGACGGGCTCCGTCTCAGGATTGATTTGCGTATCGTCGACTTTTTCCGGCTGGGCTGTCACAGCAACGTCTTCACTGGCCGGAGTCTTGTGTAGACGGGCCAGTATCGAGTGATAGGCGCTGATGAGTTCTGGGGTGCGTACCACCCACAACACAGCCACATATACTATGGTCAGCACGATGGTGAGCACCACGCAGATGGCCAGCGCAGACCACCAGCTCATGTGCCCGCCTACTGGTCGAATATCCGCGTCGAACAGTGCGACTACCGGTCGTTTGATCAGCCAGACCACAACTCCGGAAGCCAGTGCCGCCACAATGGCCTTGGCGTATGTCCTCGTGATCTCCCGACCGCCAAGATTGCCTTCGAACTTGCGGCGCAACATCATCAACGTCAGCGGCAACGCCAGTAATCCGCCGAGTGTCACCGAGCAGGCGATGCCGAGTACCCAATGCTCAGGAGGAAGTACCATCATGCCGATGATCATGAATACCGAGGTGAACCCATACTGCATCACCGCAGACAAGAAGGGGTGCAGGCCGTCCTCAAAGGCATAGAATGTACGTTGAATCAGCAGGAACGCCGATCCCAAAGGAGTGCCCACAGATAGGGCGATAAGCGCGTAGGAAATCAGCATGGTCTCGTCCATCGAGACGGACGGAAGCAATGCGCGGATAATCGGTTCGGGGAACACAATCATGGCGGCGGCGAAAAATATGATGAGCAGGCCCACATTATTCAGTGCGTTGACTAGGTCGTGCCGTGCCTCATCCAGATTCGCAGCTGCGACAGAACGGGAGATTTTGGGGAACATAGCCGTGGATACCGATACGGCGATGAGCGAATAGGGCAGGATGAACAGTGTGTACGCATTCTGATAGGTCGCGTTGCCTGCCACGCTGAACAGGCTGGCACCCGTCAGTTCGTGGGCGCGCTGCGGTGCGGATGTGGCGATACGGGTAAGGATAATGCCGCAGATCTCGCTGGTGACCACCACGCCCAAAGAGCCTAACGCCACGGGACCCATAGACCTGAGTCCAAAGCCGCCAAGCCCGAAGCTGGGTCTGTACTTGAACCCGATACGGGCCAGTGGCAGGAAGAGTATCAGCGCTTGGAAGGCCACGCCCAAAGTCCAGGTGCCTGCGGTAAGCGCGATCTTGTCGGCGGTCCAGAATTCGAGGGGCTGTTCATTGGCCTTGCTGAACAGCAGAATAAAACCAGTAAAACCGGCGCAACTAATAATGTTGGCACCGGTTGAGCTCCACGCATACGTGAGGAAATGGTCTTTGGCGGCCAGGATCTGACCCAATACCGTATACAGGCCGTAGAAGAACACCTGAGGCATACACCACAGGGTGAACGAGGTGGTCAGGGCTATCATCTGGTGATCGTCGCTACCCACGTACAGGCGGGCAAGCAGAGGGCTGGCCGCCGCCATCACCACGGTCATGGCCAACAGGATGCCGATGGCCAACGTAACCAGACGATTTAGTCGTTCTTGGGCGTCTTTTTCTTTCAACGTGCGCACGATCTGGGGCACCAGCACGGCGTTGAAAATACCACCAGACACCAGCGTGAACACGGATTGGGGAATCATGGAACCGGCCTGATAGGCGTTGGCCGCCAATCCGGTGGTGCCGATGGCCGCAGCGAGAAGAATCGTGCGGAGCTGACCGGTCACACGGGAAGCAGCAGTTCCCGTGGCCATGATCAGGGAATTACGACCTACGGTTGAACTCATTCGTCGGGGTCCTTCTTCCGATGGAATTGCCGCCACAGGCCGATAATGCCCAATAGCACGGCGAAGCCGATGATAATGAAGCCGCTGGCATCACTGATGCGCATCACACTGGTGATCGCGGTGTCCTGCGTGTTGCCGAATCTGTTGCCTTCCCGGTCGGTCAACGACACATGGGCCGTCGATGAGCCGGAAGTGGAAACGCGGATGGTGAAGGTCACCTGAGCGTCGCTATGCGCGGGAATATCGATGTCAGCGGTTCGCGAGGTGACGATCTGCATGGAGTCAGTCAGTGAGTTGACCTGCACGCTGACGGCGTAGGGAAGGTCATTGCTGATGGTGATTGGCATTTTCGCGGATTCGCTGAACACGGATACCGGTTCCGATGGGTTGATGCGTACGCCGTTCAGAAGATCGCTGGCCAGTGTTTTCGCGGCGTTGACCATGGCTTTTCGCGTGGCTGTCGGCTGGGGGGAGCCAGACATGGACCGCAGCGCCATATCATCATGCAGCACCAGTAGAGAGCCAATCCATTGCATCGGATCGTTGCTATGCGAGGCGGTGTCATTGGCGTTCTGCCGGGCCAGGGCCTGCGGGTCCAACGACGAGACCTCGTCGGAATCAATCTCGTTCCTCAATATGGAGGTGGCCATGCGCATGATGTCATGCCGGCTGTCGGCCAACTGTCTCAATGCCGACCGGGTATTGGCGGTGTTGGCATCATCGGCCTTGTCGGGATTGACCGAATCGCTGACATTGTACGGATCGGCCTTGGCCATGGTCTTCAGATCCGTCAGATTCAACCAAGAGGCCTGCTCGAAGGCGCTCATCACCTGATCGATCCAGCCGGCCTCCGTGGTGCGGGAGAACGTCATAAGCAGGTATCGGGATGTATAGGGCTGTTCCATCTGGTAGAACGCGCTCTGAGCGACCAGTCGGGCCAACCGACCGGCATCGCTGGACTCGGCCTGCGCGTCCGTGCTGGTGGGTTGGCCCTTGGCCAGCATGCCCAAGGTCGATTGCTCCTTCAGCACGGTGACATCGCCGGCAGGCGTATCCACCACGTAGGTGCCTGTGTGTACGGCTTCAGTCTGGTCGGCATCGAAAGAGGCATCGGCAATCACCGTGTCATAGCCCTGCTCGCGTGCTGCGGTCAGCGCATCCAACGTCCAACAGTTGTTGCCCTGCCATGCGTACGCGGAGGGTGTTTCGGAGTCGCCTCCGTCGGCATACCATGCGGCCGCCTGCTTGGCGTTCCACTGCTCAGTGGTGATGCCTGCCTTTTCGTAGGCCGCGGTATCACCCAGCGCGGTATAGGCGGTGATGTCAAAGTCGGCGGGCTGCATGATGCCGGCAATGGACGGTTGCACTGCGGACTGACGCCAATACAGAGGATCCGCGATCACTTGCAGCGAGCGGTGCTTGGCGAATGTCTGCCCAAGGGATCGCGCGGTATCGGCATCCTGCCCGGATAAGGATATGGCTTGCGTATCAGTGCCTTTGGCCGCGTTGCTGGCGTCGGCGTTATCGGACTTGTCGGCCTTGTCCGTGCCGTTGGACTTGGACGATGTTGATGTCGAGGAAGTGGTGGTTTCGGCAATGCGATTGCTGATGGCCTTATTATCGACCTGCCAGCCGCTGGCGGTGTAGGGCATGGCCACGGTCAGGTTCATGGCCGGTGTTGTCGCGGTGTTGAGCCCATCCGAAGATCGGGTCAGAAAACTCGGCAAATCGGCGAGTATCCGATTGCCAACGATATACGACAGCATCAGCGGCTTCGGCCCCCAGCTCCCTATGGAGGCAAGGGTCTGCTGATTGGCGTTCACCTCGATGGTAACGGTGGCAGTGCCGCCGGCGGGAATCGATGGCACGTCAACGGAACCCAACTCGTTGGGGGTGGGGATGGGGGCGTTGTTCTCGGCCCAATTCTGAATATCGGTGCGCGAGACAAAGGTGAACAGCGTATTGGTGGTCAGGTGCAGTGTGCCGCTTGACGTGGCCGTGCTGTCCGTATTGCTGATGACCGCGGTGACATGATAGCCCGATTTGGAGGTGACGATGGGGGTGCTTTGCGTGATGGCAATGCTCTGCTTGGGCTGATTCTCGGTCTGATTGCCCGTTGCGTCCGTCGTATCGGATGATGAATCGGTCGTGTCCGTCGTATCGTTCGCGTAGACGGTCAATGGAGCGGCCAGCATCGCCACAACGGCGACGCCAGCCGCCAGTGCGTGTGCCAGACGTGTGCAATGTCGTAAGACTCCGGGTAGGTTCACTCGTTTGCCTGCCTGTTCTTCTTCCTGGCGTAGAGCCACGCGATTTTGCGTTCGTTGGGATAGCTCAACACGTCGTCCAAATCTTCAAAACGTACCCAGAGGGCGTCTTCCGCCTCATGATCCGGGTCTCCTTCCACCGTCAGTTCGCCGCCGGTCTGTTTGAGCGCGAAGTGATGGACCAGCTTATGCACGCGCTGCGTGGTGCCGGTGAACCAGTAGTCGATGGTGGCGATGGAATCGATCACCTCGCCCAGGATGCCGGTCTCTTCATGCACTTCGCGCACAGCGGTCTGCTGCGGGGTCTCGCCTTTCTCGATATGCCCCTTCGGCAAGCACCATTCGAGATGGCCGGAGCGGGAATGACGGGCGATAATGGCCACGCGGTTCTGGTCATCGAAAATCAGACCGCCTGCCGAATATTCGCGTACGACCGGCAGTTCCTGGGCATCCAGTGAAGCGAATGTGGTCGGACCGTCCGACGTACGGCGTTGCGGCATCATGGCCGGAGTCGGGCCGGATGGCGTCACCGGTTCTACTGGCACTGCCGGTTCCGGCGAGGCAACATCCGCGGACGGATGCCGGCCGAAGACCGTGGCCGGCGTGGGATGCGCTGACGTTACGGGCCTCACTGGTGCTGCAGACGGCGCTGAGACCGGCATGGTGGCCGGCACTGCGGCCGGTGCGGTACGTGCCGCAGGCGGCATCAGCACGTCGCGCGGAGTCGGTATCGCTGTGGTGTGCGCGGCGGCGGCCTTGGCGACCGCAACGGCAGCATCTACGGCCGCGTGGGCGGTCGCCGCGGGATCGTTCGTGACGATGGTTACGGACGTTTGTGCCGTGGCGATAATCGGCTCGACCTCGGCAATCGTCTCGGCACCGGCCTCGCCGGCGATACCATCGGCCTGCCCTTCGATAGTGCCGCTGGTAGTGGCGATGGTGACGGTGGCATGCATGCCGAAGACGGTGGCCGGTGTGGGCATCATCGGCTTCGGTGCGGGCATGTCGCTGGCGGAGTCCGATATTTCGGATTCGGATGGTGCGGGCGTGACGGGCGTTGCGGGCGTGCCGGGCACACCGGAATGTTGCGCAGTCGGTACTGCGTCTACTTCGTCTTGATGAACGGCCTGATTGGTGGAGTGGCTCGCGGTGCCGCCGACATCGGAAGAATCGCCCGAATCGGCGGAATGATGCGGAGTTTCGGACGTATACAGCAGGTGGTCTTGGGTATGGCTATCCGCCGAATCTGGTGTTTGCCCCAGTATGCGGGCAAGGTCGGCGGGCGTAATCATATTCTCCACCTTACTCAACCCCGTGTGCAGGTGGGGTAACGGTATGCTGGTAGGGCAGAAAAACGTCGCACGCGGGAAGGTGCCCATTGGATTTCGAAGTATGGCCCGAAGCCATCGAACTTGGTCGACTGTTCGCCGAACAGGGTTACGAGCTGGCATTGGTCGGCGGCCCGGTCAGGGATTTGCTGCTCCATAGAAGGAGCCACGATTTGGACTTCTGCTCATCCGCACGGCCTGAGCAGTTCGAGCCGATACTGCGCCGGTGGGGGCATGACGGCTTCTGGGACATGGGGCGCAAGTTCGGCACGCTGGGTGCCATGCGCCGCCGCCCGGACGGCACCGAGGTCAAGGTGGAGGTCACCACCTATCGCTCCGACACGTACGATCCGGACTCGCGTAAGCCCGAGGTCAATTATGGCGACACGCTTGAGGGCGACCTGTCCCGCCGCGACTTCACCGTCAACGCGATGGCCCTGCGCGTGCCCGACTTGCAATTCGTGGACCCGTTCGGTGGCGCCAGTGATCTGTCCAAGGGCGTGTTGCGCACGCCGGTGGACCCGCGACAGTCCTTTGACGACGATCCGTTGCGTATGATGCGCGCCGTGCGATTCGTGGCCCAGCTGGGCTTCCGTATCGCGCCGGACGCGGCCGAGGCGATCACCTCGATGCGCGACCGCATCGACATCGTATCCGCCGAGCGCGTGCGCGACGAACTGACCAAGCTGCTGCTCTCCGACCGTCCGCGCGCCGGCCTTGAGGCGTTGGTCGAATCCGGTCTTGCGGACATCGTCTTCCCGGAGATTCCGGCCCTGCAATTGCAGATCGACGAACACCACCGCCACAAGGACGTCTTCGAGCACACGATGATTGTGCTCGAACGTGCTATCGCCCTGGAAACCGGCCCGGACGGCCCGGTGCCCGCCCCCGACCTGACGTTGCGCTTGGCCGCCGTGATGCACGATATCGGCAAGCCGAAGACCCGCCGGTTCGAGCCGGGCGGCAAGGTGAGCTTCCACCACCATGACGCGGTGGGTGCCAAAATGACCCGCAAGCGCTTGAAGGCACTGCGTTTTGACCACCATCTGGTCGAGGACATCTCGGAACTGGTGAATATGCACCTGCGCTTCCACGGCTATGTGGACGAGCCGTGGACCGATTCGGCCGTACGCCGGTATGTCAAGGATGCCGGGCACCTCTACGAGCGGCTGAACAGGCTCACGCGCGCGGATGCCACCACACAAAACAAGCGCAAGGCGATGATCTTCTCCCAGGCCATGGATGAGATGGAGGAGCGCGTCCGCGAACTCAAGAAGAAAGAGGACTTCGACGCGATTCGCCCGGATCTGGACGGCAACGAAATTATGGAGTTGCTGGGCCTGGAGCCTGGCCCGATGATCGGCCGCGCCTACAAGCACATGCTGGAATACCGCCTGGATAACGGTCCGGTGGACCACGATGTGGCCGTCGAAGAACTCAAGCGCTGGTACGCCGAGATTCAGTAGTCCGATACTAGCCCGATACCAAAAAACCGTACGCTGAATACGTGTCAGCGTACGGTTTTTCGCGAAGATGAAGCTGTATGCGCCTTACTTCGCCGTGTATGCGTCGTGTTTGGTGTCGGCGGGCAGCTTGGTCATGCTATCGGCGGCCTTGCAACCCTCGATATTGGTGATGGTCTTACCGGATTGCGGGGAGGATTTGGTGTCCTGCAGATCGTTGAACGTGGCGCCGATGACCACATCGATGAGCTGATCCTCGCGAGCCGTCATGATCATGGTGGCGTCGGTGAAATTGCCGATCAGCGTATACGCCTGATTAATGGCGTTCTTACCGAAGTAGATGGTGGTGCGTTCAACGTTGGTGCTGGAATAGTTATCGATTTTCTGCACGCTGAATCCACGATTGGCCAAAGCTTCACCCACGGCCTTGGCGAATTGGCCGTGAGAGGTGCCGTTCATCACGCGAATGCCGACCGAAGCGTTGGACACGTATTGCGCTTTGCCGCTGCTGTCCTTGACCGCGCACGGCGCCGCGTTGCCGTAATTCGGCTGGTGGGCCGGAGTCTCCACTTCGCCGAGGCCGAAAACGTGGAAATTGAACAGTAGGGCTATGACCAGCACTACTGCCAATACCGCGCCGCTGATGGAAAAGACGGTGGTCTGGCGGCGGCGCACGTACGCCTTGCGGGCTTCACGTTCATCAACCTGATACGTCATCGGTGGACTTCTTTCATGGGTCGGGTGGCTGGTTGCTACCTTAGCGTCACTGTCTGACGCCGATATTGGGGTGTGCGGGAGATTTGGCTCGAATAATGCGATCGACCACAGCCGTATCGCGCCACACATCGATAATGCGTTGTGCCGCTGCCTCGTCGGCGGCGAAAGCGACCACTGAGGGGCCGGATCCGGAGACGAATGCATGGCTGGCACCCGCCTGCGTGGCGGCGTCGATGGCCTGCCCGCTGCGGGGATGCAGGCTGATTGCCGCAGCCTGCAGATGATTGCGGTCGCCTTCTGCGGCTCCCACGAGGTCAAAGGTGTGGTAGACCTCAGGAGTGCTGAGTTGCGACTGGTACGCGCCGACCAATACTTCGCCGCTGAATCCCTGTTCTATCAGCGCCAGCTCATCGCGGCTGCCGGGGGCGATATCCGTGATGCGTTCGCCGAAACCGGTGCCGTATGCAAGGCCACCGGTCAGGCAGAACGGCATGTCCGCGCCCAACGTGGCGGCAATGGTGCGCAGGCGCTCTATAGGCCAGTTCAGCTCCCAGAGACGATTGACCGCCAGCATGGTCGCCGCGGCGTCGGCTGAACCGCCGCCTAGTCCGGCACCCACGGGAATGCGCTTGGTAATGGTCAACGCCACATCCGGCTCGCGTTCGGCCGCCTGGGCCATGGCGAAGAGGGCCAGTACCGCATGGTTGCGGCGCATGTCGCTGCGTGAGGAGGCCAAGTCGCCCAAATAAGCGCCTTCGAGCTCCAGAGAGAATCCCGCTCCGGGTTGCTTGGCGGTTGCGGTGACGGTGTCGTATACACCGATTGCACAGTAGATGGTGTCCAGTTCGTGGCGTCCGCCCCACTCGTCGTGAGCAGGCCCCACTTCCAAGGTGAGATTGGTTTTAGCCGGGCAATCCACCGTAATGGTGATGGGGGAGAGCTCATCGAACTGATGTCGGGCAGCGGCTGGGCGTGGATGTGAAATTACCGGACTCATTGTGCCTCATCTCCATCTCCACACGATTCGATGGCCTTGGCCAGAGCGGTGAATTCGGCGATGGTGAGCGTCTCTCCTCGACGGGTCGGATCGATGCCGGCGATGGAGAATGCCTCGGAAGGCGCAATGGTCTTCAATGCCGCGTGCAGGGTCTTGCGACGCTGACCGAATGCCGCATCGATCAGACGAAATACGAGTTCCCGTTGTGTGCCGTCGTCTGTGCTGTTCGCAGTTCCCGGGGCAGCCGGGTCATCGGCCTGATACCGGGTGAATTTGACGAGCGCGGAATCCACATTGGGAGCCGGCCAGAACACATTGCGGCCGATGGTGCCCACCCGTTCGGCGGTGCCATACCAGGCGAGCTTCACGCTCGGCGTGCCGTAGATCTTGGAACCGGGCTTGGCGGCGAGTCTATCGGCCACCTCTTTTTGCACCATCACCAAGAACGAGCCGAGGTTGTCGAAACGCTCCAACAGCGTGAGCAGAATTGGTGTGGCCACGTTGTACGGCAGATTGGCGACCAGCGTAAACGATGCGTCATCGCTGAAATCAGGCACGTTCTCCGGGGTGACGGTTAAGGCATCCCGATTGACGACGGTGAGTCGTGACGTGGCTTCGGGCATGAATTCGGCGACTGTGCCCGGCAGTCGTTCGGCCAACGGCGGATCGATTTCAACTGCGGTCATGGTGGCGCCGGTTTCCAGAATCGCCAATGTCAACGATCCCAGGCCGGGGCCGACTTCCATGACATGATCGGCAGCGGTCACTCCCGCCTCGCGTACGATACGACGGACCGTGCCGGGGTCGATGACGAAGTTCTGCCCGAATTTCTTGGTGGGGCTGATGCCGGCATCGGCCGCGATACGACGGATATCGGCGGCACCTAACAGGTGACCGGTGGCGGGAATGGTGTCGTTCATAAGCGTGTGTTCCTTGTGGGCTTCGTAACCGATCAGTACCAACCGATTTGTTCGGAATGTTGCCATGCCTTGGACGGGCTGCCGTAGGTTTGTGCGATGTACCACAGACCCCAATCGATCTGTACGGCGGCATCGTCACGGTAATTGGCGCCGAACGCAGCCATTTTGTCTGCTGGTCGCGACTGAGGAATGCCGTAGGCACCGGAGCTCGCGTTTTCGGCATACCACAGCCAACGGGACTCGCGGTTCCATAGTTTGACCAGGCAATCCCAGTCGTTGCCTGTCCACCCGCGCTGCGCGGCGGCACCGGCGGCATAGGCCTGAGCCTGGGCTACGGTGGCGTGCCAGAGTCGGCCGGAGGGCGTGGTGGTTGTTCCTGAATCGGAGCCGGAAGAGCCGGAATTGTTGTTCGTACCGCCGCCGGTGTTACCGGAATTACCAGTGTTACCGGAATTGCCGGTGTTGCCGGTGTTGCCGGTGTTGCCGGTGTTACCGGAGTTGTTGCCGCCGGTGTTGCCGCCGGTGTTGCCGGCATTGTTGTTGGTATCGGTGTTCGTGTTGTTGCCAGAGCTGCTGTTGTTCTTGTCGCCTGTGTTGTTGGCATTGTTACCGGACGACTCGTGCTGATTGTTGAAACCGGAATCGGCCTTGCCGTTATCGGCGGAGTCGGATTTTTTGTCGGAACCTTTATCGGAACCCTTATCGGTATCAGACTTGGCGGCGCCTACGGCGATGATCTGGTCGATGGCCATCGTGGTGACGGTTTCGGATTTCAGCGTCTCCGATTCGGCCACGCCATCGACATACGTGACGTTATACACCTGGGTTTTCTCGCCATTGACGCCTTGCTGACGGATCTCCGACTGGCCTTCAGGAAGATTGGAGTCGATGATGGTTTGTGTGGAGTATGGCACTATGGCTGTGCGTGTTTCCTCGCCATGCGTCACGCGCCGTACGCGCAGGATAGTGGTATCGCCGTCCTTTTCGACGCTCACACGGTCCTCTTTGTTCAGCACGATGCCTTTGGAGTCAAGAATGGAGGCCGCGGGCAGTTTGCCGTTGGGGGCCACGGAAGTCTTGCCGTCCGCAATGACGGTGACCGGGCCATCCTGATTGATGACCAGTCCGCCGGTGAGCTGGTTGTACACATTGTTGATGTCGACGGTGATTTTTGTGGCGTTGTTCTGGTTTTCCTCGAAAAATCCCAGCAGCTGGTCGGCACTGGTGGCCACGGTCCAGAAGGGAACGGACGTGCCGTCGATGTTGATAGTGGTCTGGTAGGCGGACTGTACGGTGACCACGGCATGATTGGCGAGTTGGTCGCCGGACGAGGTAGTGACGATATCGTGGGTCTTGATATCCACCCCTTGTTCCTCCAGAAGACGGGTGGCCGTCATCGCATATGTGGTGACTTGGGTGGTTTGCCCGTTGATGTTCAGGGCTACGGATTTACGCGCGGTGAACGCGAATGATCCAGCCAGCGCGATACTGGTCGCCGCGATACAGGCGATTACGCGGATGCGACGCAGTGTAACAAACCGCTGCGGGGTCCAACGCCGTGCCATTGCCATACTCTTCCTGCTGGGTGAACGATTACGCCACCCATCGTAACGGTTGTTCGGACCCGTACTGCGGTTTCACCGGCCACCGTCACCATTCCTGCTCGTCAGATTGTTCTGAACTCAAAAAAAAAGAAAAAGGGGGCGGGAGAGAAGGGGATGTTCCCGCCCCCTTGAAGGTGCGGAGCTGGTTGGGGGACGCTCCGCCCTCATTCCAGGAAGCCCATAATTGGGGGAAGGCTCCTGGAGTACTTACCCAAGGTAAGAATTATATGCGTAGAAAAGCCTACGTATCACATAATACGCCATTTTTTCTGCGCGACGAGCCTCTTGTCGGGATCGAACCGACGACCTGCCGCTTACAAGGCGGCCGCTCTGGCCATCTGAGCTAAAGAGGCGATTGTTCTTAACGCGTAAATCGTTTTGAACAAATCTCTAGTATACCGGTAGTTCCCGAGTGGTCAATTCGGGCCAAGCCGCGCCGGTAATTAATCGGTCAGCGAAATCGGCTTCTTGTTGGCGCCGATCGGTGGCATCTGGCCTTTCACGCCCACTTGATCGGAGTCCAAGCCGATGGCCTTGAGGAAGCCGTCCACCATAGACGTTTTCGCCAGCGATAGCTGGTGCAGATCCCAGTATTCGCCATTGATGGTGAGCGTGGGGGAGGAGAAGGAGCCGGAGCTGGAGAACAGTTCAGGGCGAAGGATGGTGTAGTTGTTGGAGGCGGTCAGCCAGTCGACATATTCGTTGTCACCACTGAAGGCGGCGGCGGCCACGTCCTCACTTACGCCGGCATTGATGGCCTGCTTCTTCAGCTTGTTGTCGCTGACCGACACATAGTTGGACAGCTCACCGGGCTGGAAATCCTCAGCGTAGATGTTGGAGAGGTACTGCATCAGGTGATCGGGATCGTCGTCATGCTCGGCGATATAGATGGCACCGTTGAACGCGCGGTTGGAGTAGTTGTCGGAGCTCTTGTTGTCCTGGAAATTGAGGAAGTGCAAATCGATGTTGAGCTGGCCGGCGTTCATCAGCTTGACGAGCGTCGGGTCAAGCTGGCGGTTCACTGCCGCGCAGCCGGGGCACAACGGCTCCATATAGATGGAGACGGTCGGAGCGTCATCGATTTTCTGCGAGTAGCCCTTGCTGGAGATAAGGAAGCCGGCCTTGTCGCTGGCTTTGGCGGGCTTGGTCTTGACTTTGTCGATTTTGCTGTACGCCTCGTCCACAGTCATGCTGGCCTGTTCGCCAGAGTTTGCCGGGTTCATAGCCTTGTATACGGCGAATCCAGCGATGGCCACCAGCACCACGATGATGGCCACAACGATGCAACCAATAAGAGTCTGCTGCTTACGCTCTTTGGCGGCCTGCGCGGCTTGGACCTGCAAAGCCGTTTCTTCGGCTGCACGGCGTTCGGCGCGAGTGGCACGTTTGGCCTGACGCTTTGAATCTGGCATAGTCTTATCCCCTTGAAATACTTACGGCTGCGCCCCATCATAATGGCCGGCCCTGAGGAAGACTGTGCTCACAGCTCATATAGCGTGAAATCCGTGTGAAGGTGGACGTGACTCTGGTCACACAGCGTTCGGTATGTGCGTCAAAGGCGGCGCGTCAGAGGTCGTGGTGCGGTCTGATGAGCTTGGCCGCAGGGGAGTGGTCAGACCAGCGGCGTCCAGTCAATCGCCATGCCAGTGAGCGGCAGTGTGCACAATGCTAAGGTGACGATGATCCAGATAGTGAATAGCATGGTGCTGCGCTTGCCGCGCGTGGCCGATGCCGGTGCCATTGCCGCGGGTGACGGCACTGCGGGCGAGCCATCGTAGGCCAGCGGCATTGGAGACTGTGCCTGCCGGGGGTTCAATCCCCGCAGCACGCCTGCCCCCAGTCGAGCCATCATTGCTTGCGGGCCGAATACCGTGACCAGCCATCCGATGGCCATGAAGCCGCCGAGCGCCAATCCCGATGCCGACAGCGGTACGTCATTGAGCAGTGGAATCGGCACGCCTCGTTCCGGCGTGAAGTACCAGTACACGGTTTGCGTCGGTAAGGCAAGCGCCATCGTGGCCGCCGCCGTTCCGGCTATGGCGATAACGATGAGCAGCACCATACGCGGCAACGACAGCAGCAGGGCTTTGACGATATGCCAAGGCAGGGTGGCGGCGCGAATCCACGTATCGGAGCTTTTGCGTTCACCACCGCGCCTGCCCTCGCGCTCGAGTTGGGGCTCGGTGTTGTAGGCCAATGTGAGCAACAGCCACAGCATCGCCGCTGCTGCCAGCAGAGCGATAAGAGGCATGCTGGCAGCCAGTACGGCCAGTGGTAGCGCCAGCAACAACAGTGGAAAGACACCGCGTTGTAGATATTCGCCGCGTTTGACGTCCGCTGGATTGGGGGCGAGCGGTTGCTGCACCAATGCCTCTGTCGGGGCAAATTGAGCGGTCTGATCAATGACTCGTTGCAATGCCGGGCGGATATTGGGGTCCACGACCGTGGCTTGGACGTCGGCGGCAGCTGGATTCCAGCCATTTTGGGCCATGCCTCCAACCAGCTGAACTGGCGGGGTCGGAGGGAATGCCGTCGGCTGTGGCGAGGGCAACACGGCGGTGCGCTCGGCAAGCGGCGTGGTCGGGGCCAGCAGAGGCTCCCCCGTAACGGGCGTGAGTGGAGTAGTGGCTTCGCTGGTCAGTGGTGTAGTTGCCTCAGTCAAGGGAACCGTCGCCCCCGCCAACTGGACCGTAGCTTCATCGGAAATTGCGGGAGCGGCGCTATCCGGCAATGTCGTGGTGGCCTCGTCGGTCAGTGCCTGTGCGGCCTCATCGGTTGCTCGCCAAATAGTGCGGGGATTATTGCGGTCAACGTGACCGGCCGCGCCAAAAGGGGGCACCGCCTCGGTTTCGCCGGCTGTGCCGGCCGCTGGCGCGATGGTATTGGCCCCTCCGGCAATGGCGCCGGCGGCGAACGGTCCGGCCTGTGCACCTTGCCAGACGGCGGGATTCAACGCATCCAAGGCGATGGCGTTGAGCAGTTGGTCAGGTGTGCATCGCTTCGTGCGATCCGGGTCCAGTGCAGAACGGAAGGCAGCCAATGTGCCGGCCGGCAATCCGGAAAGATTCGCGTTGCCCGAGGCCTCGCGCTCAAGTACCGCCATCATCGGCTTGGTGCCGAATACCGGTGCGCCGGTTGCGGCGAAGGCAAGTACGGAAGCCACTGACCACCAATCGGTCGCCTCATCGGACTCGGCGCCGTCGATGATTTCGGGGGCTATGAATCCCGGAGTGCCCATCACTAGGCCGGTACGGGTCACATGGCTTTCTCCTTCGCCCATCGCGATACCGAAGTCGACCAGCACCGGGCCGGCTGCTGAGACCATCACATTGGTGGGTTTGATGTCGCGATGGACGATGCCGGCCGCATGTACGGCTTTGGTGGCATCGATGAGCTTGCGGGCCAAGCGTTCCAGATCGTCGCCCACATACCGGCCATTGGCGGCCACATCATCCTTAAGATTCTTGCCCTCGATGAGTTCAGTGACGATGAACGCCAACGTATCGTCGAGTTCCATATCCACAATGCCGCATACGCCTGGATGATTGACCTTCTTCAAGGCCATGGCCTCGCGCCGCAGACGTTCGCGCGGCGTGACATCGGGCTTGAGGTCGGGGTCGTGCAGGGCCGCGGACGCAGAGCCGGAGCCTGCCACCGACTCGTCGGCCAGCGAATCGCGCAGAATCTTCATCGCATAGGTGGTGCCGCCGTCGTCGCGGACACGCCACACCGACCCCATAGCTCCTGAGCCGAGCCGGGAGATCAGCGTGTACCCACCAACCACTTCGCCGGGCTCAAGATTCAACGCGTTCAAATCGCTCATGCCCTCCATCCTAATGCCTTGCTGGTGCATTATTCTGGCTCTCTCCTGGGAGGCCGAGCGTGATAAAAATTATCAAAACTGAACAACTACTTTTAAGGCCTGGCCGGATGCTCGTTTGGACATCCGGCCGGGCCTTCTGGCTCCACACGGGGTGCCGAGGTATCCGTTCTCCGCTTCGAGGGGCTGATTTGGCCTTCCGTAGAGGTTTACTCCCGTTTCGAGGGGCTGGTGGCCCGCTAGAACACGGGTATAAACGGCTTCGCCCCACCGTCATTCCGCCATTTTGGGGATGCGCTTACTTGAGTACCAGCCCCTCGAAACGGAGATAGATCTCCGGAAAAGGCCAAATCAGCCCCCGAAACGCGAGTATGGCGGTTGAAGCGCAAATGTGAACAATGCCACATGTGATTGGGCGGGTCGCTGCACGCCGATTTTCGTGGCTGCTTAGGAATGGCGGAATATCAACGAAATCACTATATCTAGGTTTGTTGTATGGTACACGCCACTACATATAGTGCCTTGATTTCAAATCACATCGCTGTAATATGGCCTTCGCTTCACTGTCCATCAGAACCACATCAAGGGGAGTCGCCATGACCGTCACCGTGTTCACCAAGCCGCATTGCCCGCAGTGCGATGCCACCAAGCGCCAGCTCACCAAGCTGGGTGTGCCGTTTGAAACCGTGGACCTGACGCAGAACCCCTCCACCCTTGAGCAGCTGCAGGCCGCTGGTTTCCAGCAGGCTCCGGTGGTCATCACGCCGGACAACTCCTGGACCGGCTACCGCCCCGACCTGATTCGCGAAGTCGCCCAGCAGGTGGCCGCCGACAACCGCGCCGCCGCCACGGTGTCCGCGTGAGCCAGGCCGAGTTCGCGGCCGAAGGCAAGACGATCGGCGCATTGGTCTACTTCTCGTCGGCCTCCGAAAACACCGCACGGTTCGTGTCCGGATGCCGTTTGCAGGACGAAGGCATCAATGTCTACCGCATCCCGCTGCGGGCCGCCGACCCGGCGCTGAACGTCCGCGAACCGTACGTCATCATGGTGCCCACCTATGGCGGCGGCGTGGTCAAGAAAGCAGTGCCGATTCAGGTCAAACGTTTCCTCAACGATCCAGCCAACCGCGAGTGGATTCGCGGCGTCATCGCCTCAGGCAACACCAATTTCGGCGAGGCGTACTGCGCCGCCGGAGATATCATCTCGGCCAAATGCCACGTTCCATACCTTTACCGCTATGAACTCATGGGCACCCCAGAAGACACCGCCGCCGTGCGAAACGGCCTCGTCCGCTTCTTCACCGAACAGTAAATCTTGACCCCCTCGAGGCATTGGCTCCCCTCTCCGAGGGGAGCTGTCAACGAAGTTGACTGGGGGGAGCAACTGTCTAAGTAAACACACTTCTGCCATATTCCAAGGATTTCCAATGACTGACCTCACCGCCACCGTCCTGTCGCTCGACAACACTGCCGATACCGCAGCGGAACAGTACGACCCGGCGCACGATTACCACGCGCTCAACGCGATGCTCAACCTCTATGACGCCGACGGCAAGATCCAGTTCGACAAAGACAAGGCCGCCGAACGCGAATACGTGACTGGGCACGTGGCCGCCAACAGCAAGCAGTTCGCCTCCACCGCCGAACGCCTCGACTACCTCATCAGCAACCAGTACTACAACCCCGACGTCTTCGCCCAGTACTCCGCTGAATTCCTCGACCGCTTCTACGAGCACGTCGAGTCCGCCGGTTTTGAATTCGGCACCTTCCTCGGCGCTTTCAAGTTCTACACGTCCTACGCCCTCAAAACATTCGACGGCCGTCTCTACCTTGAAGACTTCCCGCAGCGTTGCGCGGCAGTGGCCTTGGAACTCGCCGCCGGCAACGAAGCGCAGGCCACCGAATACGCCGACGAAATGCTCGCCGGCCGATTCCAGCCCGCCACCCCGACCTTCCTGAACCTCGGCAAGGCCCAGCGTGGCGAACCGGTCAGCTGCTTCTTGGTGCGCATCGAAGACAACATGGAGTCGATTTCGCGCGGCATCAACGCGGCCCTCCAGCTCTCCAAGCGCGGCGGCGGCGTGGCCCTGCTGCTGAGCAACCTGCGTGAGCTCGGCGCCCCGATCAAGCACATCGAGAACCAGTCCAGCGGCGTGATTCCGGTCATGAAGATGCTGGAGGACTCCTTCTCCTACGCCAACCAGCTCGGCGCACGTCAGGGCGCAGGCGCGGTGTACCTCAACGCCCACCACCCTGATATCCTGCGCTTCCTGGACACCAAGCGAGAGAACGCGGACGAAAAAATCCGCATCAAGTCGCTGGCACTCGGCGTGGTGATTCCGGACATCACGTTCGAACTGGCCAAGCAGAAGGCCCAGATGGCGCTGTTCAGCCCGTACGACGTGGAGCGCGTATACGGCAAGTCGTTCGCCGACATTTCCGTCAGCGAGCATTACGACGAGATGGTGGCCGACGATCGCATCAAGAAGACCTACATCGATGCCCGCAAGTTCTTCACCACCATCGCAGAGCTGCAGTTCGAATCCGGCTACCCGTACATCGTGTTCGAGGACACGGTCAACCGCGCGAATCCGATTGAGGGCCGCGTGACCATGTCCAACCTGTGCTCGGAAATCCTGCAGGTTCAGGAGCCGAGCGCATACAACGAGGACCTCACGTATGCGCATGTCGGCCGCGACATCTCCTGCAATCTGGGTTCGCTCAACATCGCCAAGGCGATGGATGGTGGCTTGGCCCACACGGTGGAGACCGCGATCCGCGCACTCACCTCGGTGGCCGAGCACACCAGCATCAACGCGGTGCCTTCGATTCGCCGCGCTAATGAGGAGGGCCACGCCATCGGCCTCGGCCAGATGAACCTGCATGGCTTCCTGGCCCGCGAAGGCATCCACTACGGTTCTGAAGAGGGCCTCGACTTCACCGACATGTACTTCATGACCGTGGCCTACCACGCCTACCGTGCCTCGCACGCGCTCGCCGTGGAACATGGGCAGGCCTTCAAGAGCTTCGCCACATCCGATTACGCCAAGCCGGCCGGTCAGGGCAACTACTTCGACAAGTACACCGATGGCCGCCGTTCGCTGGAACCGCGCACCGCCAAGATCCGCGAACTGTTCGCCAAGTACGGCATCGCGATTCCGACTGCGGCCAATTGGGAGGCCCTGCGCGACGCGATTCTGAAGGATGGCATCTACAACCAGAACCTGCAGGCCGTGCCGCCCACCGGCTCGATCTCATACATCAACCATTCCACGAGCTCGATTCACCCGATTGCCTCCAAGATCGAGATTCGCAAGGAAGGCAAGATCGGGCGCGTGTACTACCCGGCCGCCTACATGACCAACGACAACCTCGAGTACTACAAGGACGCCTACGAGATTGGCTGGAAGGCCATCGTCGACACGTACGCCGAGGCCACGCAGCATGTTGATCAGGGATTGTCGCTCACGCTGTTCTTCCCGGACACCGCCACCACCCGCGACCTCAACAAGGCTCAGATCTACGCCTGGCGCAAGGGCATCAAGACCCTCTACTACATCCGCATCCGCCAGCAAGCCCTGGAAGGCACTGAAGTCCAAGGCTGCGTCAGCTGCATGCTCTGATCGTTCGATGGAGCGTATACCGCCTTTCTTCGGCACTCGACGTACCTTCGTACGCCTTCGGCCTCAGACGGCGGTCTCCGCACACATCGAACAACCAGAGGCCACTCTAAGGAACCCACAATGTCACGAACCATCTATAGAGCACTGCTCCGGCTGACCGCGCCGGAGGAGTTCGAAAACAAGTCCAACGACGATAACGACAATGACAACGAGTAGTAAGGAACACTCATGGCACCGATTTCCATTCCGCGCAAACCGCTGAAACTCATCGACCGCGTCTCCGCAATCAACTGGAACCGCCTCGAAGATGAGAAAGACCTTGAGGTCTGGGACCGCTTGACCGGCAACTTCTGGCTGCCCGAAAAAGTTCCCGTCTCTAACGACATCCCTAGCTGGCAGAAGATGACCGAGGACGAGCACACGCTCACCATGCGCGTCTTCACCGGCCTGACCCTGCTTGACACCATCCAGGGCACGGTCGGCGCCGTCTCCCTGATTCCGGACGCGCTCACCCCGCACGAGGAAGCCGTGTACACCAACATCGCCTTCATGGAATCCGTGCACGCCAAAAGCTACTCGTCCATCTTCTCCACCCTGTGCTCCACCGAGCAGATCGATGCCGCATTCGACTGGAGCGAGAACAATGAGTTCCTGCAGAAGAAGGCGGAGATCGTGCTCGACTATTACGAGGGCGACAACCCGTACAAGCGCAAGGTGGCCTCCACCCTGCTCGAGTCCTTCCTCTTCTACTCCGGCTTCTATCTGCCGATGTACTTCTCCGCGCACGCCAAGCTGACGAACACCGCCGACGTGATCCGCCTGATCATCCGCGATGAGGCCGTCCACGGCTACTACATCGGCTACAAGTACCAGAAGGGCATCGCCCAGCTGGGCGATGCCGAGCGTCTGGATCTGCAGGACTACACGTACGACCTGCTCAACGAGCTGTACGACAACGAAGTGGAGTACACCCAGTCGCTGTACGACCGCGTGGGCCTGACCGATGACGTCGAGAAGTTCCTGCGGTACAACGGTAACAAGGCGCTGATGAACCTCGGCTACCCGGCTTTGTTCCCGGCTGAGATCTGCGACGTGAACCCCGCGATCCTGGCCTCCCTGAGCCCGAATGCCGACGAGAACCATGACTTCTTCTCCGGTTCCGGCTCATCCTACGTGATGGGCAAAGCCGAAGAAACCGATGACGACGACTGGGACTTCTAAGGGTTTCGCGGTCCGCGAACCCGTGGCGCCGCCGCGTTCGCGCGACGGCGCTACGCTGGAGGCATGGAACAGGAGCCGTTGGTCAGCATCATCATCCCGGTGTACAAGGTCGAGAAATTCCTTGATGAATGCGTGAAGTCTGTGGTTGCGCAGACCTATCGCAACCTCGAGATTCTGCTGGTGGATGATGGCTCGCCTGACGACTGCCCGGCCATGTGCGACGCTTGGGCCACCCGCGACCCGCGCGTGCGGGTGATCCACAAGCCCAACGGCGGACTGTCCGACGCACGCAATGCCGGCATCGCCCAGGCGACCGGCTCATACATCTACTTTGCGGATTCGGATGACACTGTGGCGCCCACGCTGGTGGAAGACTGCCTGAATGCCATGCGTGAATACGATGCCGATCTGGTGATGTTCCAGTTCGACACCATCTCCGAGAACAACAAGCCGCTGCTGTCCAACTATCGCCACAACGACTTCACCGAGGTGCAGGTCCTGACCCCGGTCGAGGCCATCAAAAAGCAAGTCAAGGCTGAGATTGACGGCTATTTCTGGGCCTTCCTGGCACCCGCCTCCACCTATCAGGGCACCGGATTCTCCTTCCCGGTGGGTCGCAAAATCGAGGATCTCTCCCGTATCTGCAACGTGATCGGCGAGGCCACGCGCGTGGTCCGTCTGCCCAAGGCGCTGTACCACTACCGCATGCGCGAGGGGTCGATTACCGCCAGCTGGGATCCGCAGCTCACCCGCGACTGGACCCGCGCCGCCGACGACCGCGAGGAATACATCGTCCACCGATTCCCCGAGCTCAAGGGCTTCATGACGCTGCAACAGCTGAATTTCTTTGCCAACCTCGATTACGAGACCATGCGCCAGTCGCTGATCGCCGGGCTCAAGATCGATCCCGAGGACGCCGATGCGCTTCGTCGCCGCATCGAGGGCCTGACCAAGTCCGCCGATGAGGGCGATGAGCCAGTACCGGAAACGTTGCGTGAGTTGCTCGGACTGCTCAAGCTGGGCATCACCAAGGTGGCCGATGGCACGTTCGGTAAGGCCGATGGCAGCAGTACTGATGATGATGCCGAGAACGATGACGTAACGCTGGCCGACCGTTTCCGCGACATGCGCGAGGACTGGCGCCAGCTGCGCATCCAGCGCATCGAAAACGCCGAGGAGCGCAAGGCCGAGCGCAAAGCCGCCCGCAACGGCGTCACCTTCGAGTCTGTGTCGCATTAGTAGGCGACTGATGGAATCCATCAGTCCGGGAAGAGCAGGCCTGCTCTACGCCGGGCGTACCGGTTCGCACGTTCGAGAAACAGGCGTGTCATGGGCCGAACCACACAACACCCCCAGAAACGCCCATAAAGTTAACTACATTTCAGACACGCCACTTGCCTTGGCCCACGGCCCGTGTATAGTAGTTCTCGGCTCAACGAAGAGAACCTTCACTGAACCGGAAAAAAGTAAACGCTGAAGCTTGCAGTTTCCGAAAGCAAAGTTGTACGTCGGTGGCGAGGGCGGAAGCACAGTAAAGAACGAATCCCTTTACAACGGATCGTGAGGCACGTACCTGCCTCTGAAAGGATTAGTAACTATGGCAGAAGTCGTTTTCGACCACGTCACTCGTATCTACCCGGGCAACGATAAGCCCTCCGTGGATGATCTGAATCTTGATATCAAGGATGGCGAGTTCCTCGTCCTCGTCGGCCCTTCCGGCTGTGGTAAGTCTACGACCCTTCGTATGCTCGCCGGCCTGGAAGAGGTCAACAAGGGCCGCATCCTCATCGGTGGCAAGGATGTCACCACGATGCAGCCGAAGGACCGCGACATCGCAATGGTGTTCCAGAACTACGCTCTGTACCCGCACATGACCGTTGCCGACAACATGGGCTTCGCCCTGAAGATCGCCGGCACTCCGAAGGACGAGATCCGCAAGCGCGTCGAGAAGGCCGCTGAGATCCTCGACCTGACCGAGTACCTCGACCGCAAGCCGAAGGCTCTGTCCGGTGGACAGCGTCAGCGTGTGGCCATGGGTCGTGCAATCGTCCGTGAGCCGAAGGTCTTCCTCATGGATGAGCCGCTGTCCAACCTCGACGCCAAGCTCCGTGTCCAGACCCGTACCCAGATCGCCGCACTGCAGCGTCAGCTGGGCGTCACCACCCTGTACGTGACCCACGATCAGACCGAGGCCCTGACGATGGGCGATCGCATCGCCGTCATCAAGCTCGGCATCCTGCAGCAGGTCGGCGCCCCGACCGAACTGTATGATCGTCCGGCCAACGTGTTCGTCGCCGGCTTCATCGGCTCCCCGTCGATGAACCTGAACACCCACCCGGTGGTCAACGGCAAGGCGAAGATCGGTGAGGACACCGTGGATCTGCCGGCCGAGGCCGTCAACAAGCTCACCGCCGAAGACAACGGCCAGATCGTGGTCGGCTTCCGTCCCGAGGACGCGGGCCTGGCGCCGGTCGATGACCCGAACGCCTTCTCCCTGAAGGTTGTGAACGTCGAGGATCTGGGCTCCGATGGCTACATCTACGGTACCATCGTCACCGATGGATCCGCCGCCGAGGCCTCCCAGGTCATGTCCGACCAGAACAAGCTCACCACGATTCGTGTGAATCCGCGTGCGCTGCCGAAGGTTGGCGCGACCGTCAAGATCAAGATCGACCCGGCCAAGATGCACCTGTTCGCTCCGTCGACTGAGCTGCGTCTGAACTAGTGGATACTTGGCGAGGTCTAATCGCTTCGTCAACCATTAAACGAGGTTATTCTCTTCCTCTCTTATGGCCTCGTTGGAAAAGCCCTGCATAGCTGCGGGGCTTTTCTTTTGCCTTCTAGACGGTCTGAGGGAGAGACCAAACGGTGTTTTCCCGTAAACATAACGCGCCGAAGTCGTGGCCAAGGAGCACACATCGCGAACGACACGTAAAATCGAACACATGGAGTTGAACGATTTGCCCCAGATGGATCCGCGTGCGCTGAAGGCCACGTCTGTCAAAGCCGAAGACGAACACGCCAGTTCAGCTGAGCCACAAGCATTGAAGATCACCGCCGCCAGCTCGAACCCGAAGATGTTCACGCTGCCCTGGCACAAGCCCTTGGCCACCTGGCCCGAGGACCTGCTGGCCAACCTGCCGCGAGGCATCTCCCGCCACGTCGTGCGATTCGTGCACGTGGGCGACGAGGTGTACGCCATGAAGGAGATCACGCGCCAGGTGGCCGAGCGAGAGTACGAGATCCTGCGTCGACTGCAGAAGCTCGAACTGCCAACTGTGACCCCGATCGCCGTGGTCACCGGCCGTCACACCCGTGAAGGGGAGCCGCTGGAGGCGATTCTGGTCACCCGGCACTTGAAGTTCTCGCTGCCGTACCGTGCGTTGTTCGCCCGCAACCTGCGCCCGGACACCGCCGAACGACTGATTGACGCCCTCGCCGTGCTGCTGGTGCGCCTGCACCTGGCCGGCTTCTACTGGGGCGATGTGTCGCTGTCGAACGTCCTGTTCCTGCGCGACGCCGACGCTTTCTCCGCCTTCCTGGTGGACGCCGAGACCGGTGACCTGCAAGTCCAGCTCACCGATGGCCAGCGCGAATACGATATCGACTTGGCCCGCACCAACATCATCGGCGAACTTATGGATTTGGCGTCCGGCAAGCTGCTGCCCGGCGACGTGGATGAGATCGAGGTGGGCAACCGGCTGGTCGAACGCTACCACTCGCTGTGGAGCGCCCTGACCGACACCGACAAGTTCAACCCGGACGAAATGTGGAAGATCGAGCAGCGCGTCAACAAGCTCAACGAGCTGGGCTTCGACGTGGACGAGCTGGAAATGAAGACCGCCGAGGACGGCAAGCGTGTGCTGGTCCGCCCGCGCGTGGTGGACGCCGGATACGCCAACCGCAAGCTGCTGCGTCTCACCGGCCTTGACGTGCAGGAGAACCAGGCCCGGCGTCTGCTCAACGATCTTGACGCCTACCGTGCCTCCACGTGGCGTGAGGGCGAGGAGCTGGAAATCGTGGCCACCGACTGGATGCGTGAGGTGTTCGAGCCGACCGTGCGTATGATTCCGCGTGAATATCGCTCCCAGATCGAGCCTGCTCAGTTCTTCCATGAGGTGCTTGACCATCGCTGGTTCCTGGCGGAGGAGGCCGGCCACGACGTGCCGATGGGCGAGGCCGTGACCAGCTACATCGACAACGTTCTGCCGAGCTACAACCTTGATTCCAAGGCACTCGCCGAACTTAACGAAGAGGCCGATTCCGGCGTCATTGACGACGAATCCACCTACAGCGACCCGGACGATGACGGCTACAACCCCGATGACGATCCGGATGCGGCAGTGTGGAGTCATTAAGCGGACAATCCAATGGACTGTCTGTAGGTGAGCCCATCACACAAAGAAGCCCCTCAAATAGAGGGGCTTCCGTGTATGTACAACCTATTACGGTCTCAAGCGACAATCACTCCGCCGCAGCCTTGCGTCGTGCGTTGGACACCGCGTACAGGCTGATACCCGCCGCTACTGAAGCGTTCAGCGACTCAACAGACGAGCTGATCGGGATGCCGGCAATCGCGTCGCAGGTTTCGCGCACCAGTCGGCCCAAACCGCTGCCTTCCGAACCGAGCACTACAACGAGCGGATCGGATTCAAAGCCGGTCTCACCGACGAGCTTATCGCCGCCACCGTCAAGGCCGACAACGTAGTATCCACGCTCCTTCAAGCCCTCAAGTGCCTTAGTCAGGTTCACCACGCGCGCCACCGGCATATGCGCGGCCGCACCGGCAGACACCTTCCAGGCGGCGGCGTTCACTGAAGCGGAACGGCGTTCCGGCAGAATCACACCATTGGCACCGAATGCGGCCGCCGAACGAATCACGGCACCCAGGTTCTGCGGATCGGTCACGCCGTCCAATGCAATGAACAGCGGGCGGGCGGCGATGCGGGCGGCCGCCGAATTCGCGGCCTCCATTGCCTTGGCCTTCTTCTCGGCACGATCGGCCAGCTCGTTCAGCGAGGAGTACTGGAACGGATCGACCTTCAGAATCACGCCCTGATGGTTGCCGGAGCGGGCGATACGATCCATCTCCAGACGATCGGCCTCCAGCATGTGCAGGCCGTTCATACCGGCGATCTTCACGATTTCGCGAGTACGATCGTCATGCTCGATGCGCGACATGATGTACAGCGTAGAAGAAGGTACGCCTACGCGCAGTGCTTCCAGCACGGAATTACGGCCGTACACCAGATCCGAGGTGTCCGCCGAAGCGAACTTGTCCACTCGACGGCGGGCTGCCAGACGCGGGTCGGCCATCTGCCGACGTTCGGCCACTTTCTTGGCCTTGTACGCCTTGTGATAGACGCGGTCCTCGGCCTTGGGAGTGGGGCCGTAACCCTTCAGTTTGTTGCGATGCTTGCCACCCGACCCCTTGGTCGGTCCTTTTTTGTTAGCCATAGATGCCATTGTCCCAGCACCCCGCGCCAAGACACGGCCATTCCGCCATCGGAAGCCGGTAAGGTATTGGGAGTGAAGAAGCAACGCATGATATTCGGACTATCCCCGCTGTACTGGGGATTGTGGCTGGCGATTCTGATCCTGTGGATGGGCCGCTTCGTGACGTCGTTCCTGTCGATCTACCTGGTCTCCGCGCTGCACCTCGACGAAGGCGTTGTGGGCGCGGTCGTGGCCATGTACGGTTTCGGCGCCATCATCGGCTGTCTTTTCGGTGGCGCGCTGTCCGACCGGTTCGGCCGCCAGTCGATGATCATCATCGGCGAAATCGGCGCGGCCGCCGCCCTTCTGGTCGTCTCCGTCCTCGCCGATCCCGTGGCGTTGGGCGCGGCCCTGTTCGTATACGGCGCGTTCGCCTCGCTGCCCAGTCCGGCCATCGCCGCATACATCGCCGACGTGGTGCCTCCCAAGCGTCAACAGCGCGCCTATGTGCTGCAATCATGGGCCATCAATTTCGGGTATGCGATCGGCCCGATCGTGGCCAATCAGCTGATCAAGATCTCCTATTCGCTGATGTTCTACGTCGAGGCGGCGGTGATGATCGCCGTCACGATATTGCTGATCGTGTTCTTCCGCGAAGTGAGGCATCTGACGACTTCGGCGCCGGCGGCCCGCCCCGAGGGCGCCATGTCTCGCAATTGGCGGCGCGTGCTCACCGATACTCCATTCCTCGGCTTCTCCCTGCTGATGTTCGGCTACTTCCTTGTGTACTTCCAAAGCACCTCCGGCCTGCCCATTGCCATGACGGACCTTGGTCTGGGGCTGGGCGAGTATTCGGTGCTGCTGACCATCAACGGCGGCATGCTGTGTCTGCTGCAGATTCCCGCCATGAAACTGTTCGCGCGCATGGGCAATTCGCGTGTGCTCGTGATGGGCCTTGCGGTGACCGCTATCGGCTACGCGGTTCAGGCCGTGGCCCATTCATGGGGCGGGTTCGCCATCGCCGTGGTGTTGTGGACGCTGGGCGAGCTGGGCACGTTCCCCATCGCCACCACCACGGTCGCCGCCATGGCGCCCGCCACCGCCCGCGGCACGTACCAGGGCGTCTATAACGTGGTGTGGTCGGTGTCGATCGCATTGGCGCCGCTGATCGGCGGCTGGGTGATCGGCGGCTTCGGCGGGCGGATGCTGTGGATCGCCTGCACGGTGGTGTTGGTCGGCGTCACCGTGGGCCTGCGGGTCACCAAGGGTTCCCGAGACGCCGCCATGGCCGCCGCGATGGGTGCAGAGGACGATTCTCAGTAAGAACCGTGCACCCATCCGAACTGTTTCCGCACAAACGAACATGACCGAAAATGGCGGCATTCCGCGGCTCAGACGCTTTGCACGTTCGATTAGGTTTCCGAAATCCGCGCACGGTTCTCCGAGTCTTGATTTCAGTGCGCTGAGTTGCGACGTATGACGTCTGTGGCGTACTATTATCCGTTGAAAGCGGTACTCGCCCCGCCGGATATCGGCCGGTCCAATGGAGGGTCGGCGCGTGACGGCGGAGCAGGGCACAGAGAAGTACTCCACCGCTGGAAAACCCGCATGAAGGGAGAAAGAAATGAAAGCCTATATTCAGCGACTAGGCCGCGCGCTGATGCTGCCCGTCGCCTGCCTGCCCGCCGCGGCGCTCTTCCTGGGCATCGGCTATTGGATCGATCCGAGCGGTTGGGGTGGCGGCAACGTCATCGCCGCCTATCTGTGCAAGACGGGTTCGGCGATCCTCGACAATCTGGGCTTGCTGTTCGCCGTTGGCGTGGCCGTCGGCATGGCCCGTGACAAGGACGGCGCCTCGGCCCTGTCCGGTCTGGTCGGTTTCATGACCATCACCACGATCATGGGCTCGGCCTCCATGTTCCTGGGCTTCGACGCCGAGAACCCGCCGGCCGCCTTTGCTCCTGGCGCCATCGGCAACAAGAACGTGTTCTTCGGCATCATGGTCGGCTGCGTGTCCGGTGCGCTGTACAACCGTTTCAGCAAGACCAAGTTGCCCGACTTCCTGGCCTTCTTCTCCGGCCGTCGCTGCGTGCCGATCCTGACCGCCGCGCTGATGTCGGTCATTTCCCTGGTGCTGCTGTTCGTGTGGCCGCTGGTCTACAACGGTCTGGTCGCCTTCGGCGAGTCCCTGATGGGCATGGGCGCGGTCGGCGCCGGCATCTACGCCTTCTTCAACCGTCTGCTCATCCCCACGGGTCTGCACCACGCCCTCAACAACGTGTTCTGGTTCAACCTTGCCGGCATTGATGACATCACCAAGTTCTGGAACGGTGTGGGCGGTCTCAACGGCACCACCAAGGCCGTGCTGGCCACCGGCGGATTCCAGCCGTGGGGCGAGTACGTCACCGGCATGTACCAGGCCGGCTTCTTCCCGATCATGATGTTCGGCTTGCCTGCGGGCGCGTTTGCCATCTACCGCTGCGCCAAGCCGGAGAACCGTCGTACCGTCGGCTCCCTGATGCTCGCCGGTGGTCTGGCCGCCTTCCTCACCGGTGTGACCGAGCCCCTGGAGTTCTCCTTCATGTTCGCCGCCTTCCCGCTGTACGTGGTGCACGCGCTGCTCACCGCCCTGTCGGTGTTCATCGCCGCATCCTTCCAGTGGATCGCCGGCTTCAACTTCTCCGCCGGCTTCATCGATTGGTTCCTCTCGCTGCGTGTGCCGCAGGCGCATATGCCGTGGATGCTTATCGTGCAGGGCCTGGTCTTTGCGGTCATCTACTACTTCGTGTTCACGTTCATGATCAAGAAGTTCGACCTCAAGACCCCGGGCCGTGGCGATGGCGTTGACGATGAGGGCGCCGCCGCCGTGGCGGGCATTCTCGACACCGGCGCCGCCCCGGCCGCCGCGGTCTCCCGCGACAAGTACGCCGCGCTGGCCGCGAAGCTCTACGCGCTGCTTGGTGGCAAGGCCAATATCGTCGACATTGAGAACTGCGTGACCCGTCTGCGTCTGGGCGTCAAGGACACCGCCAAGGTGGATGTGGACGCCATCCGCAAGCTGGTGCCCGGCGTGAAGGTCATCGACGACAGGAATGTCCAGGTTGTGGTCGGCACGCAGGTGCAGGCTGTGGCCGATGCCATGGAAGAGCTGCATAAAGCCTAGCGCTTGGCAGTCTGGCGCATGGCATGATGACTGGGCTGCGTGACGTCGACATGATCGGCGTCACGCAGTCGTCCGTTATCGTCCATCATTGGTTTTCAAGGAGTCATTATGGGATTGTTCTCCGGTTTGTTCCACAACAGCGATGAGGTGGCGCCCGCCCCCGCAGCGATGTCGGTTCTCGCCCCATGCGATGGTGTCTGGGAGTCCATCGAGAAAGTGCCCGACGACACGTTCGCCGCCAAGATTCTGGGCGATGGGTTCGGCGTGGTGCCGTCCTCCGGGCTGGTCGTCGCCCCTGTTTCCGGAACGGTGACCACCGTGGCCGACGCCAAACACGCCGTGGGCATCACCACTCCGGGCGGTGTCGAGGTGTTGGTGCATATCGGCGTCGATACCGTGCAACTCAAGGGCGCGCCTTTCACGATGCTGGTGAGTGCCGGGCAGACGGTCTCAGCCGGCGATCCCATCGAGAAGGTCGATCTCGATGCGGTCAAGGCCGCGGGCAAAGCCACCGACGTCATCGTGGTGTTCACCAACCCGGCCACCATCGCCGCTTTGGATCTTACCGGTTCCGGTACGGTGGCCGTCGGCGCGCAAGTGGGCACCCTCGCCGTCAGATAAGCCGATTCGAGCTCGAGGCGCGCACGACGAGTTCCGGTGGCAACGAGATGTGCGTGGGATTCCCGGGCCCGATTTCGATGAGACGCAAGACCTCGGTGACGATACGCGCGTACGGCGGGCGCACCGAGGTCAGGGCGGGCAGCGCGGCCGCAGCGATGGGCGAGTCGTTGTACCGCTCGACGATGTCCGCGCCCAGCTCGCCCGTCATGGCTTGACCAGTGTGCCGCCGGGTTATGGAATAATGGCATCGTACGCATCGGCTGCAATTGCGTCGATGCCCATAACCGCGCAGTCCTGCGCCGCCCGGGAGAGACAACCCGGTGCCGGCGCGAGGCTGACTACTCCGCGGCGATACCAAGGAGAACACCATGGATGATCGTAATGATCAATCCGCAAAGTCCGCGACCGCAACGAACGGGGTCGTGGAATCGGAAGAAGTGCGCGCACAGGAAGCGCTATTGGGGGATACGGATCCAAGTCTGACCAGCGCCGACGACGTGGCCAAAGCCCTGAACGTCGACCCATCCCACGGCCTGAGCGAGGAAGAAGCCAAGCGCCGACTGGCCAAATTCGGCCCGAACGAGCTCGCCAGCGCCCCGCCCGTACCGAAATGGAAGAAATTCCTGGCCCAATTCCAAGATCCGCTGGTCTACCTGCTGATCGCGGCCACTATTATCTCGGTGATCGCTTGGTTCATCGAAAAAGCCAATGCGCAGCCCGGCGCGGAAGGCGGCGAGGCGCTTCCGTTCGACGCCATCGTGATCATCTTGATCCTGATTGTCAATGCTGTGCTCGGCTACATGCAAGAAGCCAAGGCCGAGGCGGCCGTCGAAGCGCTCGCACAAATGACGGCCCCGCAGACCTCGGTGCTGCGCGATGGCAAGGTCATGCGCATCAACACCGCCGACGTGGTTCCCGGCGACATCATCGTCCTTGCGGAAGGCGATTCGGTCTCCGCTGATGGCCGACTGGTCAACGCGGCCAGCCTGCGCATCGCCGAGGCTTCACTGACCGGCGAATCCGTGCCGGTTGGCAAGAAGCCGGACACACTCACCGAGGCCAAGGCGCTGGGCGACCGCGCCAACATGATCTTCAACGGCACTTCCGTGACGCAAGGCACCGGCCGCGCAATCGTGACCGGCACCGGTATGAATACGCAGGTCGGCAAGATCGCCGACATGCTCTCCGCCACAGAGGACGAGAAAACCCCGTTGCAGAAGGAGATGGATTACGTCTCCAAGATCCTCGGCATTGCGGTGTGCGTCATCGCCGTCGTGGTGCTGGTGGCGCTCGCCGTGCTGGAAGGCTTCAACGACGTCCATGACGTGATTGATTCCTTGCTGCTGGCCGTTTCGCTTGCCGTGGCCGCCGTGCCGGAAGGTTTGGCCGCCATTCTGACCGTGGTGCTGGCGCTTGGCGTGCAGCGCATGGCGGCCCACAACGCGATCGTCAAGAAGCTGCATTCGGTGGAAACCCTGGGCTCCGCTTCCGTGATCTGCTCGGATAAGACCGGCACGCTGACCCGCAACGAGATGACCGTGGAACGTGTGGTCACCCCGTCCGGCGAAGTGCAGATCACTGGCACCGGTTACGCGCCCGAAGGGCGTATGGTACTGGCCGGCGGCGTCGATCCCGAGTCCGAGCAGGCCCGGATCATGGCCGATGAGGTCGTCGCCACGCTTGTGGCCGGCACGCTCGCGAACGACGGCGAACTACGCGAGGAGAACGGCCGCTGGGAGATTGTGGGCGACCCCACCGAAGTCTCGCTTATCGTGGCCGCCCGCAAAGTCAAGGCCGATCGCAAGATCACGCGATACACGCGCGTGGGCGAGATCCCGTTCACTTCGGAGCGCAAGCGCATGTCCATCATCGCCAAGGACAGCGCCGATGCCGACAATCTCACCGTGTTCGCCAAGGGTGCGCCGGACGTGCTGTTGAGCTACTGCTCGCGTATCCGCGTGGGCGGACAGGTCCGCAAACTCACCGAAGGCGATCGCCAGTCGATTCTCGCCACCGTCGAACGTCTCTCCTCCGAGGCGTACCGTACGCTTGGTGAGGCGTGCCGTCCGCTGGAAACCAGTTCTTTGGCTGATGTGCCCGGTGTAAGCGTCAACGCTGCAGGCCAGGTGTCCGACATCGCCGATCAGGCCGAAGCCATCGAAACCGATCTCATCTGGAATGGCATGGTCGGCATTATCGATCCGCCGCGTACTGAGGTGCGCGACTCCGTGACCGAGGCCCATCGTGCCGGCATCCGCACGGTGATGATCACCGGCGACCACCCGCTGACCGCCGCCCGCATCGCCTCCGACCTTGGCATCATCGCCAAGGACGGTCAGGCCCTGACCGGCGACCAGCTTGACCAGCTACCCGATGAGGCCGCGTTCGACAAGGCCACGTCCGAAGTGTCCGTGTATGCGCGTGTGGCGCCCGAGCATAAGCTCAGGATCGTCGAATCCTTGCAGCGGCAAGGCAATATCGTGGCCATGACCGGTGACGGCGTGAACGACGCTCCGGCTGTCAAGTCCGCGGATATCGGCGTGGCCATGGGCATCACCGGCACCGAGGTGACCAAGCAGAGTGCCAAGATGATTCTGGCGGACGACAACTTCTCCACGATCGTGGCCGCCGTACGCGAGGGTCGCGTGATCTTCGACAACATCCGCAAGTTCTTGCGCTACCTGCTGAGCTCCAATGTGGGCGAGGTGTTCACCGTGTTTCTTGGCGTGGTGTTTGCCGGCTTCCTCGGCATCCGCCAGCCGGAGACCGTGGGTGTCACGGTGCCGTTGCTCGCCACCCAGCTGTTGTGGATCAACCTGCTGACCGATGCCGCTCCGGCGTTGGCCATGGGCGTCGATCCTCAGACCGACGATGTGATGGGCCGCAAGCCCCGCAAGATGACGGATCGTGTGATCGATGCTTCGATGTGGGGCGACATCATCTTCGTCGGCATCATTATGGCGGTGGTTACGCTGATTGGTATGGACATGCATCTGTCCGGCGGATTGTTCACCGATCGTTCGGTGGAGGCCATCGGCCATGAGGCGCAGATGACCGAGGCCCGTACGATGGGCTTCACGATTCTGGTGTTCGCCCAGCTGTTCAACGCGCTCGCCTCCCGTTCGCATCTGCAGTCCGCGTTCGTGGGATTGTTCTCCAACAAGTGGCTATGGGGTGCGATTGGTTTGTCCGTGGCGCTGCAGCTCGTGGTGATTTACGTGCCGTTCCTCAATGGTCCGTTCGGCACCATGGCGCTGAGCCCGATGGCGTGGGTGGAGTGCATCTGCCTGGCCGCGTTCGTGCTGATTGCCTCCGAGCTGCGCAAGATTGTGCTACGCGCGATGGCAAGGCGGTGATCATCGTATTGGCCTGATTGTCGGGCAATCAAACAACGGTGGGTCGGGCGTGAGTCCGGCCCACCGTTGTTTTGGTTGGCTAAATATAGCGTAGCGGTTCGCTGGATTTACTGAAATAGACAATGCCGTTCTTGTTCGGGAGGTCGTTCGTAGGGTATTCTGGCGGTCTTGTGCTTGGATTCGTGGAGATGTACATGCCGATGTTTCAGAGTGTCTTGATCAGCGCCTATCCTTATACTAAAGCGATTTAGTTCCGACCGGCAATGGTGCCAAAGATGGTCCGATCTGCCATCGGGGCGTCGCCTTTTCCTCGATTGATGAGGAAGATTAAAACCATAACAGTAAGGAAAGCGGAACTATGACTTTCATCAAACAGATGATGCCGCGTTATGTGGCGTCTATGACCGCAGGCATCGTAGCGGCAGCGATGGCCGCAACATGCGCGTTTGCACCGGTAGCGAATGCGGACGCCGTTTCTCCGACACAGGAAACCATACAATCGACCGGTCGCCATTTCATGGTGTACTACCGCGCGTGGCGTGATGTCACGATGAAGGGTGTCAACACCGACCTTCCAGACGATAACTGGATTTCGATGTACGATATTCCGTACGGCGTCGACGTGGTCAATATATTCAGCTATGTTCCATCGGGACAGGAAGAACAGGCGCAACCGTTCTACGATAAGCTCAAATCTGATTATGCACCGTACTTGCATTCGCGTGGCATCAAGCTGGTTCGGGGCATTGATTACACCGGCGTGGCGGTCAATGGTTTTCGTACTTTCATGAAAGAGCAGAACAAAACCGAGAGCGAGGCGACCGAAGCTGATTATGATGCCTATGCTAAGCAAGTAATCGATAAATACATGATCTCCGTTGGCTTGGATGGTCTGGATATCGACATGGAGGCGCACCCGAATGATGCCGATGTGAAGATCTCCGACAATGTGATTCGTGCACTGTCCAAACACATCGGTCCCAAATCCGCCAAGCCGGATACCACGATGTTCCTTTATGACACGAATGGATCTTATCTCAATCCGTTCAAGAATGTGGCGGAATGCTTTGACTACGTGGCATACCAGCAGTACGGTTCTTCCTCCGATCGCACCGCTAGGGCCGCCGCCGATTATCAGCCTTATATCGGCAACGAGTTTGTGCCGGGCCTGACGTTCCCCGAAGAAGGGGACATGAACAATCGCTGGTATGATGCCACCGAGCCGTATGAAGAAAGCCATTTCTATCAAGTGGCGTCATATGTGCGTGAGCATAATCTTGGCGGCATGTTCGTTTACGCGCTCGACCGAGACGGTCGCAACTATGATGAAGACCTGCGTCGGATTGTACCGTCCAACTTGCTGTGGACCAAGACCGCCATTGCGGAGAGCGAGGGCATGGCGTTGGATACGGCAAAGACTGCAGCGAACCATTACCTTGATCGCATGTCGTTGCGTCAGGTGATTGACGACAACGCCGCATCCGCGGATAAGGCGCGGGATATGGTGGGGAAGGCCGCTAACCTATACGAGACAAATAAAGCAGTCCTTGGTGGTGACTACGGAGAAGGTTTCTCCAACACATATGATCCGACATTGGAAGCTGGATTATTAGGGATTGACATCTCCGTGTTGCAACAGCAGATTGATAAATCCAGTGAGATCATTGGTGCCGATACGGCGGAATCGGATGCAAAAACTGCACTCCGTATGGCACGTGATGCCGCCATCGATGGTTTGACCGGCAAGATCTACACAGCGGACCAAGTATCAGCGTGGTCGCAGGCATTGAAGGCGGCGCTTGATGCCACCGTGCCGGTTCCGACGCCAGATTCCACCGATCAGAATGGCAACCGTGACAAGGTTACCAATCACAAAGTGCAAGGCCAACCGAAGCAACTGAGTGCGACCGGCATCTCGACGGATATTATCGTTGCCGTAGGCGTGACTCTTGCCATCGCAGGGGTGGCTCTGTCTCTATCACGTAAGCTCTCCTGATTTTCGCGGGGATGTCTCGCTCATCCTGACGTCCCCGCGATGTTCTTGTGATGTTGACATATCGTCGTTCATCATCGAAATCTTGTACACGAATGGACGGAAGTACGGCCAATGCCGTGAATATGAAAAACCATGCCTCCTGTTCTGTGCCTGTTCATGCAGGGCACAGAACAGGAGGCACGACAAATCTTGAATACTAATCACTTGCCGGGTCTGATGCCGCAGCAGGCGTCGCCTCCGCTGGCGAGAAGCACCGCATTCGGCAGGCGCGGGGGCACTGCCGGTGCCGTCGTCGGCGTGGGGGCCGGACCGGCGTCGGACCCGTCGACGTCGAGTTCGTCGGAATACTCCTTACGCCCGTAATACAGGTCGGCATCCAGTTGATGTTCGGTCTGCGCGACGATCACCGCGGTGTTGGCGGCGCCGGCGACGTTCAATGCGGTGCGGCCCATATCCACGATCTGGCTGATCGGCTGGCTGATGGCGATGAATGGAATCGGCAGGCCGGCGGCGGCGAACAACGAGGTCGCGGTGATGGTGGCGGTGCCGGGCACGCCCACGGTTCCGATCGAGACCAGGAGCGTGAGCACCACGAGGAACAGATACTGTGCGGGAGAGTAGTTCAGTCCCTGAGCGTGGACGGCGAACACCGCCAGCAGCATCGGCCACACGCCGGCGCATCCGGGCATGCCGAGATTGGCGCCCAGTCCGGCCACGAACGAGGCGATGTCGCCCGGAACGCCGGCGCTGCGTAGCTGGCGAACGGTGACGGGAATCGTGCCGATGCTGCTCTCCGACGTGAACGCGACCACTCCGGCGGGGAAGAACGCCTTGAAGAATCGGATCGGGTTCAGTCTCGTCACGGTCGCGAGCACAAGCGGCTGCACCAGGAACAGCTGCAGGGCGATTGCGATGTAGGCGACGGCCAAGGCGAGCACCAGCGGCAGCAGGGTGGCCGCATCACTGCCGCTCACCGCTTCGGCGATGAGGGCGAGCACCGCATACGGGGTGTATCCGACCACGATTTGGGTTGCTTTGGAGAAGACCACGTTGCCCGCGTCGATGAAGGTCTTGAACGGCGCGACCGCGGAACGGCCTTTGTCCGTGGAGGCGGCGGCGTTGTAGGCGAGTGCGGTCAGGATGGCGAACAGCACGATGGGCACCACCTGGTTGTTGACCCAGTTGTCCGCGAGGTTTCGCGGGAACAGGTTCACGATGGTGTCGAGGACCGCGGGAACGTCGTGTGGCGTGTAGTCGCCGGACAAGGTGTAGTGGAAGCCGCGCCCCAACTGGAACGCTTGCGCCAGAAGCAGCGTGAGCAGTGAGGCGGTGGTGGTGTTGAGCAGCAGGAAGAACACGGTCTTCACGCCGATGTTCTTCAATCGGATGGATTCTCCGAGGTTGGTGATGCTGGAGATGATGCTGAACACGAGCAGCGGCACCACCAGCGCGGTGATCACGCTGGACCAGATGGAACCCACCGCGCCGACGTACCCGGTATGGCCTTTGCATGCGATGCCGAGAACGACGCCGAATGCCGTTGCCAGCAGCACCCGTGTGGTGAATCCCGCGTTCTTCTTGCGTTTGAGGAATGACAGGATGGCGAATAGGACGGCGGCCGCACCCAAAGTGAGCCAGTCGTATGCGATGTCGGACATGATGTTCCCTTCTCTGAAAATCAGGATGTGTCCGTGCGGGACGATCCGTTTCATGTTGGAATCAATCTATCCGTCGCATCGTTGACGCAACGCCCTGTGGTTATCGCCGTTTCCTATAGTCGCCTATCAGAGCGGCGCTTCGGGCCATTCCGCCTCCATGGGCGGTGCCGTATGTGGGGCGTGCGTGGATTTTAGTTGCCGGTGTGTTGGGAGTTGGTGTCGGTCCCGTTGCCGTTGTCGTTGTCGGTCCCGTTGTCGCCGGGCTTCTTCTGGGCCTGTTGTTGCGCCTCCTGCCGGGCTTGCTGCTTGGCCTTCTCCTGGGCCTGCTTGGCGGCATCTGCCTGCTGCTTGGCCTGCATCGAGGCGGTGACGTCGGACTCGGCCTTCTGCAGTTTAGAAATCGCATTGTTGACGTCGGATTCGGACGGACTGGTCCCGTTCATCACCGTATTGGCCTCGGTGATGGTGTTTTGCAGCGCGGTGCGGGTGTTTTCATCGGCCACACTGCCCGCGGAATTATCTAGCGTGCCTTGCGCCTGCGAAATAGCCGAGCTCAGGTTCGATTTCAGTGTGTCGGTATCGGCCGTCGCCTTTGAAGTGTTAACGGCCTTGATCGCATTGTTGATGGCATCCGTCTTGTCAGCCATGTCGCTGGCATCATTCTGCAGCTCTTTAATGTGAGACTTCAACTCAGTGGCGTTGAGGCTGGAATCGCACTTGGCGGTGTCAGCCGGGTTGCCGGCGTCTTGCAACGCCTGATTCAGCGTGGTGAGCGTATTGGCATCGGCCACATCGCTGGTGGATGTTTGCGCGCTGGTTTGGCCATTGGATATGGCGGTGGTGAGCTTCTTCTGCGCATTCGTGTACTGCTTGGCCGCTACCTTGCACTCGGCCAATGCCACGGCTTGGCTCGCCTTACTGCTGTTGGAATGCCACCAGAGCAGGCCGGCGACAACCAGCGCTATCACGGCGACTACCGCTACGGCAATGCCGACGATTTTGAGGGTGTTCTTTTTGCCGCTACCGCCGTGACGAGGCTCGGCGCCATCGGAATCGTCCTCATCGGAGACCTGAGCCAACGGAATGGAGGGAGGCATCACAGCAGGCTGAGCCTGTGCCGAAGCGGCCAGGGCGGCCGGTTGGAACACCTGTGTGGCTGCGGCATCATCGGCAGACGCTACTTGCGTTGCAGGCATGGCAACGGTCTCACCGGATACGGTGGATGATGCGCCATATGCCTGTGTGGCCGCAGCTGAATCAGGTTGGAACACCTGTGTTGCCTCGGCATCTACCGCAGGCTGCTCGGCCTGATTGGGCTGGAACGCTTGTGTCGCGGCGTTTGAAGCTGCCGAAACAGGCGATGTCGCCGGTGCCGCTGGTGCTGCTGGTGTCACCGGCGCTGTCGGTTCCACCGGGCGGAAGCTTTGCGTCGCCTGATCCCAAACGTATTGCTGCTGGCCGGGCGCAGCGGCGATTGGTGTTTCGGATACTGCTGGCTGTGTGGCTGCCGCCGGCTGTGGTGCTTGTGCGGCAACCGCAGCCGGGAATTGCGGCGAGAACGGTTGCGTCATGGCCTGATCGATGGGCTGCGTCGGCTGTGCGGGCTGTGTGGGCTGTGCAAACTGCGTCGGCTGCACAGACTGCACAGACTGCACAGACTGCGGGAACTGCAGAGCCGGTGTGGCCTGTGCCGTGGGTTCCGTGCTATATGCTGCCGTCTCTTGCCCGGGAATCGGAGGAACCGTTGGCCTGACCGGCTTTTCGTGCTGCTGGAAGTCGAACTGGAACCCACCATCGCTGTTGGTCATGACATCTCCTTGGGATTAAGCAAATGGCCGGCATCCGCCGGCCGAATGGTACGTCGCAACGCTCAGTCGTCGATGTGCGCGCGGTAGAAATTCTCGTAGGAACGGCTCGGCGTCGGACCCCGCTGGCCCTGATAATGCGAGCCGGTGCCCTTGGAGCCATAAGGGTGCTCAGCGGGCGAGCTCAGCTGGAAGAAGCACATCTGGCCGATCTTCATGCCAGGCCATAGTTTGACCGGCAGCGTCGACACATTAGACAGCTCAAGCGTAATATGCCCCTCGAAACCGGGGTCAATGAAGCCCGCAGTCGAATGGGTCAGAATACCCAATCGACCCAGTGAGCTCTTGCCTTCCAAGCGGGCGGCAATGGACGGGTCCAACTTGACGTATTCCCACGTGGAACCCAGTGCGAACTCGCCGGGGTGCAAAATCCACGGTTCGTCGGGAGCCACCTCGAACTGTTCGGTAAGTGCGCCTTGGTTTTCCGCCGGATCGACATATGTGTAGGCGTGGTTATTGAACAAACGGAAGTACCGATCCAATCGCACGTCGATGGAAGCGGGCTGCACCATTTCGGGGGTCCACGGATCAAGTGAGATATGACCTGCGGACTGTGCGGCGAGAATGTCGCGGTCGGACAGCAGCATGTGAAAAAACTCCTTGGGCAAATAAATACTGCCTTCAAGTCTAGCGCCTTGGGCGGAAACATGAGAGGCTCCTCACGCTTCCGCGGTCCATCAATCGCAAGTATTCTCAGGTTTTTTTCAGAGAAACTTAGAGGTAGACCCAGAAAGCAGTGGTTATATAAAAGATGTCAGCGGAAAGCTGATCAGGAGCCGCAGCAGTTCCCGACAATTGAATCCCCTTTCTTCTTCTCTCTCCTTTCTCTCCCCGGCGGGCAACCGCCGGGGTTCTTTTTTTGTGCCCTGAATCATTCCCCCGAATGACCGCCATTCCCAAGCCATAGCGGTACACTAGCTGTGTAATCGGCAGGAAGGGGGCACCGATGGTCCGCAACGATGAGGACTACGATTTCTTCGGCGATGGTCAGTATGACGATTCGCGCAGCTCACGTCGTGCACAGAATCGACGCCCATCCAGGCGGAATGCCGGCCGGCGATTCGCCGCTACAAAAGCCAGCAGCCCAACGTCGATATTGTGCCGCAGACTTGCCGTTGTCAGCGGACTGCTAGCCGTCGTGATATCGGCCACCTCGGCGGTTCATGAAATCGCGCCTTACGCCATTTCCTTTATGACGGCAGTGCCAGGACGATACATTGCGTTGACGGCGGCGGTGCTTATCGGCATCACCCTGATTCTGGTCATCGCTGCGCGAGCTACCATGCCTCGGTACGCCACTCACGGGGGAGTGGGTGCGGGCGGCATCATCGCACTGGTGTGCGCCATAGTTTGCTTGGTTATCGGCGTGGCCATGGGCGTATTGTTCCCGGAAGGACTGATTCAGCAGTCGAACGACAAGGCACCCGTCGAAGATACCGCACAGATGGAGCAAGGCATAGAACAAGCTGCCGGCGCGTGCAAAGAAGGATGGCAGGGGCTTGATACGGGCGGTTTGCCAGGCATCACCACCGTACAGATGTGCACTGATCCGAGAGTGGCCTTCGTGTCCTTTGAATCGGAATCGTCCGCAGCCATCAGCCGGGCACCTATCGAAAGCAAGATTTCCGAACTGCTGAGCCAATACGCTGATAATGAGCAAACGAAAGGTGATTGGCGATTGCTGAGCGGCAAACGTTGGATGGTGTTCGGCGAGGCCAGCAAGATGACCGCACTGCAGCAGCAGTGGGGCGGCGAACTTGAGACAATCACCGCAGCCGCAGACACCGCAGCCGCAAACAGCGGTAACGCCTGATAGATTGCCGGTATCCCTTGGAAAGTCCCAAGGCGAGTCGGCGCGGATTACCCAATGTGATTGAAATCATGGTCCATCGTTTTTCGTACAGCGCGCAAGACCTCTATATTGGATTGGTATGAGCAAAGAAGCGAATGCCAGCCAGCCCCTGATCGGCCGCGAATCCACCACTGTACCCGGACGTTTTGGCGAGCCACTCACCGTGGAACACAGCGTCACCTCGCGCGGCGGCTTCGACCAGCATGCCACGCATCCGCTGTTCCTGTGCCTGCATGGATGGGGATCCAGCGAAGAAGACATGGCGGACATCATGCGCCTCATCGCTCCATATAACGACTTCGTGGCATTGCGCGGGCCGCTGACACTCGCGCCGGCCCGTGAGGGCAGTCCCGACCCCGGCAACTACGCGTGGTTCCACGATGCCTTGCCTATCGGCGATGATCGTGACTACGACGCGTATGCCGCCGCCACAGCAGTCGACCGATGGGTGGCCGACAACATTCCCGCCGACCGTGACGTGGTGCCGCTTGGGTTTTCACAAGGTGGGCTGGTCGCCGTGCATTTGTTGCGTATCAATCCCGAGCGGTACCGGGCCGTCGTCTCCCTGTCCGGCTTCAATACACCCGGTCAGGTGCCCGGCACGGCCCCCGCCGACTCTCGCCTGGCTGATTACGATATCCCCGTGTTCTATACGTACGGCAAGAACGATGGCGTAATCCCGAAATACGAACTGTTCGCCACCGCCGCTTGGCTGGAAGAGCATACGTGGCTGAAGACCAAGAGCTACCACGGTCTGGATCACAATGTGAGTCTTGAGGAGTTCGCCGATTTGCGCCAGTGGCTACTTGACAACGACATTACTTCTGGCGTGCTGTAGTCAGCCGCCATCACTGGAAACGGAAATAGCAATCCCCAACTTGGCTCCCCTCAGAGAAGGGAGCCAAGGAAACTAGATGCCGGAATCAGCATCGACCTGCATAACGTAGATGTTGCGCCTCAGGGAGCGGGCTTGGGTTCGGTTGATGTCGCCGGCTTCGTACATGTCCTGAATCACACCGAGTTCGATGCCGTAGCTCTCGCGCTTTACGTCCTCGACCTGCGTGATGGTTTCCGTAGTGCCGCTCATATTCGGACGTGCCTGCAATGAAGCCGCAGCGCGACGATAATCCAGCAACAGCGCCGAACAATGCTCGGTGTTGTACGTATCCTGGCCCATCTCGTCAATAAGCTGGCCGATAACATGATGAATCGCCTCGACCTGCAGTTCGCGGGTGCGCGCGAAAATCCGATCCTCGCTCACCAACGGCGTGGTATGGCGAATCTTGGACACCGTGCGTTTGGCGTAGTTGCTCATCTGCCGCTGGAACATGCGTAAGCGACCGCGAATCTGCGATACCGCATGCCCCGAAGTAGGATCAGTGGAAGTGTGACGCAGCGTATTCATAATCTGGTCAAGCATGCGCTCGCAGGCTTCGACGTTCAGCTCTTGCGTGGCCGTATCCGCCGCTGGATGCGCCTTGGTGTCGGCAAGCCGGTCGCGCACGAATTCCTTTTCCCAATGCAGCGCTTCGATCTGCAATTGCTCGAATCCCTGAGGATCGGTATCGCCGATGCGCTGCTGCAATCGCCCGATGCGCTTGGTGTACTGGTCGATTACCATCAGAATCGCACGGCGATTCTCTGGCGTGATGCGTCCGGTCAGTTCCTCCACCGTGGCGCGTAACACATCGATGGTCACCGGAATCATCTCGGCGCTGGGATCCTTGCCACGGTTCGGTGCAAGCAAAGGCAGCAGGAAATTGGCCAGCATCAGCGTCACGACGATGACGCCCGATGCGATGAAGATCAACTCGTTGCGCATGGGGAACGGCGCGCCCCCGGCGAGATAATACGGGATGGTGAACATCAGCGACAGGGTGATGGTGCCTTTGGGTCCGCCGAAGGTCATGACCGTCGCGGACCGCCAACGTTCGGGGGTCATCTTGCGCCGTCGCCGTGTATGCACGTCGCGCGCCACGCGCAGCATGGCCACTATCCAGAAGAACCGCAGTGCGATCACCACAAGCGTCACCAGCAGGATGATGCCGATGAGTTTCAGGTTGCTGATATACGGGTCGGACCAGCTGGCTTTCATGGCGCGTGGCAGCTGCATGCCCAGAAGAATGAACACCGCACCGTTGAGCGAGAAACTCAGCACACCCCATACTGAAGTGGAAACGATATTCGTACGTGCCACATTCGGCCCCACGCCGGTACGGTCGAATCGGATGAACAGGCCAGCGGCCACCACCGACAGAATGCCGGACACATTGAATTCCTCCGCGCCCAGATACAGCAGGAAGGGCAGGAACAGCTCCATCAGAATGCGTGTGGTGGTGGTCTCCCAGCCCAGGGACCGCACGGTTTCGAACAGCCAGTTGGCCGCCGCTATGACCAGGCCGAACAGGGTGCCGCCGAAGAAGGACATCAGGAATTCGCCGGCGGCCTGCCCCACGGCGAATTCTCCGGTGAAGGCGGCGGCCAGTGCGAACTGGAAGCCGACAATGCCGGAGGCGTCGTTGAACAACGACTCGCCTTTGAGCACGCTGCGCTGACGCTGCGTCAGCGAGGCTTCTTTACCGAGGGAGCTGACGGCCACCGCATCGGTCGGGCCGAGTGCCGCGCCGAGTGCTAAGGCTGAGGCTAAGGTGATGGACGGCCAGACGGCATGCAAAGTGAATCCGACCGCCGCCATCGTGACGATAGCCAGTCCGATAGCCAGCGATAGGCTCAGATCCAGCGTTTTCAGCAACGCCGACTTATCGATTTCGTGGGCTTCCAAATACAGCAATGGCGCGATAAACAGCACCATGAACAGTTCCGGGTCGAGCTTTGCATCCGGGAAAAACGGCAGATACGTAACCAGCACGCCCAGCACAATCTGGACCAGCGGCGTGGAGACTTTGGGCACGAAGCGACTGGCAAACGAGCTCACCACCACCGCCGCAATGATGCATAGGATGAGCTCAAATACCGCCATGTTGCCGCCTTCTCGTATCTCTTCTCCACCAAAAGTATATGGGAACCATGAAGAAAAACGTTAAGATTGCGGCCGATTATGCACATCATGAGACGATATGAGAAAAAGGCATACACTCGTTGGTATGGAATATGACGAGGCGATGCGTCGCGCACTGGAACTGGCCGGTCAGGCTGCAGCCGCTGGTGACGTACCGGTTGGTGCGGTGGTGCTGGATGCGGCCGGCCAGATTGTCGGGCGCGGATACAACACGCGTGAGGCTGATGGTGACCCACTTGCCCACGCCGAAATCATCGCCATGCGTCAGGCGGCCCAAGCCTTGGGCGCTTGGAATCTCGCCGATTGCACGCTGGCCGTCACACTTGAGCCGTGCCCGATGTGCGCGGGTGCCTGCATCCAGACCCATATCGGTACCATCGCGTTCGGTGCCTGGGATCCCAAGCTCGGTGCATGCGGTTCGATTTGGGATATTCCGCGCGATCCGCATATCGGCCATAGCCCTGAAGTGCACGGCGGCGTGTTGGAAGGCGAGTGTCAGTCCATCCTGACTGATTTCTTCGCTCAGCGGCGATAGACACGGACGCATTACTTACCTCACGCAACCAACACGCGGCACCAAGGCAACATATTCCATCTCTTCTACGATCGAAACCAGTAGTGCAATGCCAATCCACACACGTCGAAGGAGGCAATATGGCCGAGAACACCTCCACTTTCACCGGTGCCGCCGCTGACGGTACCGCACTCACCGCCGTCTACCTGACCCAGCCCGCCGCCAATGTGGCGATCGGTCTGGTGTTTGCCGGCAGCGACCTGCCGCGCATCGTCCACTGGGGTCGCCCGCTGGCCAAGCCCGACACCCTGCTGGCCGCCTATGACGCCCTGAAGCCGCAGCGCGTGTCCGGCGCGCTCGACGACACCGCTTGGCCGTCCATCCTGCCCACCCAGGCCGAAAGCTGGATCGGCGAGCAGCGCGTGGTGCTGCGCCGCGCCGGCGTCGAGCTCTTCCCCAAGTTCACCGTGACCAATATCGAGGCCGGCGGCGTGCTGGAAGCCACCCTCGATGCCGTGTCCGGCGAAAGCTACACCGATGTGGCCGGCCATGCCCGTGCCACCGGTCCGGTCCGCGTGCCCGGCGTCATAGTCACCGCGCGCGATGAGGAGCAGGGCGTGGAAGTCGAGTGGCACCTCGAACTGCTCCCCGGCGGCCTGGTCCGTCAGAAGGCCACCGTAACCAACCTGTTCGGTGCAGACGCCGGAGCCCCGCTCGAGATCGGCAAGATCGAGCTCGGCTTCCCGCTGCCCGAATCCGCCGGCGAAATCCTCACCACCACCGGTCACCATCTACGTGAACGCAGTCCGCAGCGCCAGCCGCTGACCGTCGGCCGTTTCGAAAAGCCGCAGCTCGCCGGCCGCCCTGACTTCGACGCATCCCTGCTCCTGACCGCCGGCGTGCCCGGTTTCGGCTTCGAGCATGGCGACGCCTATTCGGTGCACGTGGGCTGGAGCGGCAACTCCGTACTGTCCGCCGAACGTCTGCCCTACACGACCGGCGTAATCGGCGGCGGCGAACTCCTGTTCGGCGGCGAAGTGACGCTCGCCGGCCCCGGCGAAGGCCAGAACTCCTACGACACCCCGTGGCTGTTCGGCTCCTATGGCGATGGCCTCAATGAGATCGCCGCCCGCTTCCACTCCTACGTGCGCTCCCTGCATCCGCGCCTGTTCTCGCACGGCCGTCCGGTGATCCTCAACACCTGGGAAGCTGTGTACTTCGACCACAACTTCGATACGCTGAAGGCGCTCGCCGACAAGGCCGCCGACTCCGGCGTGGAACGATTCGTGGTGGATGACGGTTGGTTCGGTTCCCGCCGCGACGACACCTCCGGCCTCGGTGACTGGCAGATTGCGCAGGACGTCTGGCCCGATGGCCCGAAGTCCCTGAAGGCGCTCGCCGACTACGTGCACGCCAAGGGTATGGAATTCGGCTTGTGGTTCGAGCCGGAAATGGTCAACCCCGATTCCGATGTGGCCCGTAACCACCCCGATTGGATTCTCTCGCCCACTGCCGGCCGTCTGCCGCTGCAGGGCCGCACTCAGCAGGTGCTCGATCTGACCAATCCGGATGCGTTCGACTACATCTACGGCTGCATGGACCAGCTTGTCGGCGAGCTTGGTATCGATTACATCAAGTGGGACCACAACAAGCTCGTCACCGAGCCCGGTTCCCGCCGCTCCGGCCGCCCGGCCGTGCACGCGCAGACCCTTGCCGTCTACAACATCTTCAAGGGCCTCAAGACCGCACATTCGGGCCTTGAGATCGAAAGCTGCTCCTCTGGTGGCGGCCGCGTGGATCTTGGCATCCTAGAGCACGCCGATCGTATCTGGGTCTCCGACTGCGTGGACCCGGTCGAGCGCGCGGACATCCAGCGCTACACCTCGCTGCTGGTGCCGCCGGCGATGATGGGCGAGCACGTGGGCGCCAGTCCCGCGCACTCCACCCAGCGTGCCACCAGCCAGGAACTGCGCATGGCCATGGCGTTCTTCGGCCACATGGGCATCGAATGGAACCTGTTGAAGGAGCCGGACGAGGCGCTCGCCAAGCTGGCCGTGTGGGTGGCCGAATTCAAGAAGCACCGCGACTGGTTCGCCATCGACACCTGCGTGCACGCCGACTCCAACGATCCGGCCGTGCGTCTGGACGGTATGGTGATGCCGAACCGTGACGCCGCCATCTACCGCTTCACCCAGCTGACCACGAGCCAGACCTATCCGGCCGCGCCCGTGCATCTGCCCGGACTTGACCCCGAGCGCACCTACCGTGTCAGCCCGCTTGACCCGAGCTTGGATTTGACCGGTCTGACCAACGGCCAGAGCACTCTCGGCTGGTGGAACGAGGAAGGCGTAGTCCTGACCGGCGAAGCCCTGCAGCGTTACGGCATCCGTCCCCCGTCCCTCCACCCTCAGCAGGCAGTACTGTTCAAAGCTGTGGCGGAGTGACCTACCCAATATGCTTCACGATTACACGGCTGGCAGCGGCTTTGGCCCAGAGCTGCCAGTCGTGATCCATAATCGTGAACTTCACCGGTTGAGTTTGGCTATGCCGATAGAAGCGGATGCCGTCACGCAGCGAATCGGTACCAAGCTTCGCCAAAAATGCCGATTCGCCGGCGATCATTACATGCCCCGGCATAGCGATGTTCGCCACGGTGGCCACCAGCGATCCCAATCGGAAGCAAGTGCGGTGCACTAGCTGAGAGGCTTGCGGCACATGGGCTCTGGCATCGTGCGCAAAATCATCGAAGGTCGCTGCGCGGCCGATGATCGCCGAATACTGTTCCGCAATCGAATCGTCAGTCAGGCATTGCGAACACCCGATATGCCCACTGGTGCAGCGCGGGCCCTCCGGGTCGATGAGCACATGCCCCACTAGGCCAAAACTCTTGTCCGGGTAACTGACCGGTTCGCCATGCACAGCCAGCGAATAGCCCACGCCCACGCCGATGGTCACTACGGCGAACGTATCCACGCCCACTCCCGGCCCGAACCAGGAGGCATCCACCAGCAGCGAATCGATATCGTTGAATACGCCGCATGGCAATCCGGTGGCCTCGTACACCATTGCGCCTAAATCTGTGGTGCCCTCCCAGTGCAGGAATGGGGCGAACGTGACGATGGAATCATCGATCACGTGACCTCCGACCGCTACGCCCACGGCAGTGGGAGCGGGCAGGCCGGTGGCGGCGACATCATCAGAGCATTCACGAACCAGCGTGGCTATCGACGATGTCACATATTCTGCCGACTGATCAGCACCAATTGGTATCTCATGTCGGCTGGAAACCACCTCGCCATGCGCGTTCACGGCGGCCGACACAATGGATGTGCCGTGCACTTTGACGCCTACGAAGGTGCGTGCGTTCGAGCATAATACCAATGCGGTCTGCGGCCGGCCGCGACGATCCGAGCTCTCCTTGGGAGTAAACCGTTCAGGCAGCTTGCCTGTAGTTCTGGCCACAGCCGGCAGTTCTTCGATGACTCCGGCATAGATCAAATCGCTGGTAATGCGGGAGAGCGCACCCTGGCTCAATCCCAGCATCTGTGCCAATGTGGTGCGCGCAATCGGCCCATATTGGGCGATGGCTGCCGCCACGCGATGCGTATGCTCGGATCCGGAAAACCATTGCGGAATCGCATTGGCGTCAGACATGCTTAAGCCCCTTTGCATTATTTATTGCGTTAATCACAAAATACCGCGCTTTTTGTTTCTTGTGCAAGCGGGCTCGCTGGCGCTGGGAATGAAATGGCGCAATCGTTACTTTTGAAAGTGGAAGAGCCGCCGGCGCTGAAGCCGGAAGGAAAGAGATAAAGGAGTCAACAATATGCTGTCCGATTCCCCACATTCAACGCCTAGACTGAAGCGTCTGGCCGTGCGCACTGCTGCTGTGGCGTGCGCTATCGCCGTCGGCTTCGGCCTGGCAGGCTGCGGATCGAGCACCGCAGGTACCGTTACGCTGGATTTCTTCCAGTTCAAGTCCGAGGCTGCAGACCAGTTCAAATCCATGGTCGCCGACTTCGAAAAGCAGAACCCGACCATCAAGGTCAACATCAACAACTCCGCCAACGCCCAGACCGATCTACGCACCCGCTTCGTCAAGAACCGCGTGCCGGACGTAATCACCTTCAACGGCGACATCAGCTTCGGCAACTTCGCCGCATCCGGTGTTTTCTACGACTTCACCGATGAGCCCATCGTGGATACCCTCAACCCCGGCATGGTGCAGATCGCCAAAAACCTGGTGCAGACCACCGATTCCTCCAAGAAGCGCCTGTATGGTCTGCCCTTTGCCGGCAACGCCTCCGGTTACATCTACAACAAGGCGCTGTTCCGCAAGGTAGGTCTCGACCCGGAGAACCCGCCGACCACGTGGGCCGAGTTCACCGACATGCTCAACACCTTCAAGGACGCCGGCATCAACCCGCTGCAGGGCACAGTGGCCGACGCCTGGACCACCCAGGCCCCGCTCGCCTCGCTGACCGGCACGCTGGTTCCCGAGTCGAAGTACACCGAGCTCAAGCAAGGCAAGACCACGTTCCAGGAACTGTGGAAGACCGCAGTCGAGAAGGAATCCCAGCTCTTCACCTACTCCACTGCGGACACCGGCGTCACCTACCAGCAGGGCACGCAGAACTTCGCCCAAGGCAAGGCCGCGATCATCCCGCTCGGCACCTACGCCATCCCGCAGATCCTGCTGATCAACCCCGATATCGAACTTGGTTTCGCCCAGATGCCGGCCACCGATGACGCCAGCGAGCAGATCCTCACCGCCGGCGACGACGTGATGCTCACCATCGGTGCGAACACCAAGCACCCCAAGGAAGCGATGAAGCTCGTCGAGTTCCTCATGCAGAAGGATCAGCTTGACGCCTACGCCGACGCCCAGTCCGCCATCACGCCGCTGAAGGACACCTACTTCGGCAACGATGCGCTGGAAACCGTGCGCCCGTTCTTCGAGGAAAACCGACTGGCCGACTTCTGCGACCACTACATTCCTTCGTCCATCAACATCGGCGGCTACCTGCAGACCATGGTGACCTCCGGCAACACCGACCGCTTCCTGAACCAGATGCAGACCGAATGGGACAAGGTCCAAGCCAGGACCTTCGAGTGATCGGTAGGAGAGGAGAACATCATGTCACACGCAACTGCAACTAAGACCGCTGCTCCGGCCGCTAAGTCCGCTGCCAAGAAACCCGCCAAGAAGAAGGTTTCCGCCTTCTCCACCCGCAAAGTGGACCCCGCCTATTATTGGATGGCGGTTCCGGCGGCCATCATCTTCGCTTTCTTCCTCTACCTGCCATTTCTTGACGGCGTAAAGTATTCCTTCACCAATTCGCAGGGATACGGCGACTACAAGTTCATCGGCCTGAAGAACTACATCGCTCTCTTTCAAGACAACCGTGTGGGCCACGCCTACCTGTTCACATTCTTCATCGCCATTCTCATCACAGTGCTGATCAATGTGATCGCCCTGTTCCTATCGGTGATGCTGAACTCGAAGATCGCCTTCAAAAACGGCTTCCGTGCCATCTTCTTCATTCCCTACACCCTCTCCGTGCTGGTCATCGGCTACGTGTTCAAGTACATCTTCATGAACCCGTTGCCCGAACTTGGCAAGGCACTCGGCATCAAGTGGCTGTCCACCTCGCTGCTGACCAATGAGCAGCTCAGCTGGATCCCGATCGTTTTCCTCGCCGTCTGGCAGGGCATCGCCTACTCGGTGCTCATCTACCTCGCTGGTCTGCAGACCATCGACGACGAAATCTACGAGGCCGCCGCCATCGACGGCGTCAATCCCTGGCAGAAGTTCTGGAAGATCACCTTCCCGCTGATCGGACCGTTCTTCACCATCAACCTCGTGCTGTCCATGAAGAACGCGCTCGGTACCTTCGATCAGGTCGTCGCCTTGACCGATGGCGGCCCGAACTCCGCCACCGAAACCGTCACCTACCTCATTTGGAAGGGTGGCCTGACCGGTGGCGAGTACGCCTACCAGACCGCGAACGCCGTGCTCTTCTTCATCGTGCTGGCGATTATCGCCTTCGTGCAGCTGCGCATTTCCCGCAGCCAGGAACAAATCTGATTTAGGGGAGGATAAGAAATGACTACTGCAACAGTTGCTCCGTCCAAAGCCGGTAAGCCCGCCAAGTTCCGCAGGGATCACCGCATCAACTGGTGGCTGACCGCCGCTGTGGCAGTGCTGAGCCTGACCATTCTGATCCCGCTCTACTTCACCATCGTCACCGCGCTGAAGACCCCGGCCGAAGCCGGCACCTTCGCTCTGCCCACCTCGTGGCAGTGGCATAACTTCGCCGACGCCTCCGCCAAGGTCAACTACCCGAAGGCCGCGCTCAACTCCGCGATTATCACGGTGGCCGCCGTGGTGCTCACCCTGCTGACCAACACCTTCGTGGCCTACGCCGTGGCCCGCAACATGGATAAGCGCTTCTTCCGCTTCCTGTACTACTTCTTCATCGCCGCCATGTTCGTGCCGTTCCCGGTCGTCATGCTGCCGATTGCGAAGCAGATGGGCTCCCTGCATCTGGACAACCAGGTCGGCCTGATCATCCTGTACACGGTGCTCGGCTTGGGCACGAACCTGTTCATCGCCACGGGCTTCATCCGTTCGATTCCGGTCTCGCTGGAAGAGGCGGCCCGCATCGATGGCGCATCCACGTGGCGCATTTTCTGGACCATCATCTTCCCGCTGATGAGCCCGATTAACGCCACCATCGCCATCCTGACCGCACTGTGGGCCTGGAACGACTTCCTCCTGCCGTTGATCATCCTGACCGACCAGTCGAACCAGACCATCCCGCTCGCCCAGTACGTCTTCAGCTCGCAGTTCGCCACCAACTACCCGATGGCCTTCTCCAGCTACCTGATGGCCATGGCCCCAATCCTCATCGTCTACATCTTCGCCCAAAAGTGGGTCGTTGGTGGTGTGATGAGGGGAGCGGTCAAGTAAAACAGCGCAGGCGCTGCTTTACTTCACCGCGTCGAGCGAGACGAGCCGATTAAGGAAACAGCCCTGTGGGCTGTTTCCCGGCCCGGGCGGCCGGATAGGTCGCGTACTCGCGAGGTCATGTTGGGTCTGGCCGTAGGCCAGTCCTGAATTGCAGGACTCTGTGAAGTAAAGGTCCGCTTCCACCCAAGCCTCCTCCGGCTCTCACCGGAGGAGGCTTTTCTGTCCTGTTGCCATACTGGAAACCGCCACAATAAAGGCGACGGTCGGTTGATGTGGCGGTGGCGCACAAAGGTCATGTGGTTTTGCTCGTTGTGCGAATGAAAAAGTGACGAAACCGTACGGCTTACGGTGCAATTGAGCGCATCTGCTGTGTCGCCGTGCCACTGGCTTGTCCCGGTCCACATATCAACCGTTTGACGCGCGAACCGGGACAGAATCCGCTGTCCCGGTTCGCGGTTTCGGGCGATTTTCACGAACCGGGACAATTTTCATTGTCCCGGTATGAATGTCAATCGTTTTATGTGAAAACCGGGACAACATGTTGATTCCGGGATCGGCTCTATTCCGCCGATTTTGTATTACGGAGCATATGAACTGCGGAGATTGGCTTGTCCCTGTTTGTAAAAAAGGACAAAAATCGCGAACCGGGACAGCGGATTCTGTCCCGGTTCAGACGGCAATCGATTGACATACGAACCGGGCCAACGCCGAAGTCCGGAGCGGTTCCCGAGGCGGGGTTTGCTTGAAATCCGGTGTGCCAGCGAAATCCCCACCAGATTCCCGCAGGCGTGTCAACTAAATCATCTATCCCCGCACCAGTGGGTTCAAGCAGGCAATCCAAGCGCGCCCGAAGTTGCTCTTGCGCGTCGCAATCAGAAGAACCGTTAATATGTGAGCTGCCGCAGGTCAGGTAGATTATGGTGGCGAAGTGGCGGCGGAACAAGCGGGCGAGCTCCTTCATAGGTTCGAGCCTCGAGTGCATCATCCACGAGCACAGGCGATATAGCCACACCCACGCCTCGAACAGGAGCATGAACCCTCTGCCGGGCTCGAAGCCGATCGTGATGTGCGGCTCCCGCCCGTCGCCGTCGGCGTCACGGAAGTCCGCAGACCCGACCCTCCAAGGCGACCGCAGCCGAAGCGCGGCGGTGAACAGGTGAGAGGCATCCATGCCTCCAACCTACCCGACCAACATCACCCCACGGCACAGTCACCCACCACAAACAGCGAAAGGGCCCATATGTTGCTAAATAGCATGTGCAGCTTATGAGAATTGAGCCGTAGCAGTGCCTTCCGGCTCTTTGCAGTTTTTGTTTCCGGCACACCAACGCAGTTCCCCAATGGAAATGTAATTCAGCGCTTTTTAGACTATGAGCAACAGGCAATGTAGACCATAAATAATGGAGGAGCCAACGATGACCACTTCACAACGCACAGTAATTCCAGATTCCATCCGCACCAACGGTGCCACCCCGAATCCATGGTGGTCCAATGCGGTCGTTTACCAGATTTACCCGCGTTCCTTCCAAGACACGAACGGCGATGGTTTCGGAGATCTTAAGGGCATCACATCACGGCTTGATTATCTTGCCGATCTTGGCGTGGATGTGCTCTGGCTCTCTCCGGTCTACAGGTCCCCGCAGGACGACAACGGCTACGACATCTCCGACTACCAGGACATCGACCCCCTGTTCGGCACGCTCGACGATATGGACGAGCTGCTGGCCGAGGCCCACAAGCGCGGGCTCAAGATCGTGATGGATCTTGTTGTCAATCACACTTCCGATGAACACACCTGGTTTGAAGCGTCCAAAAACAAGGATGATGAGCACGCCGACTGGTATTGGTGGCGTCCCGCCCGTCCCGGCACCACTGCCGGCGAGCCCGGTGCCGAGCCCAACCAGTGGGGCTCCTACTTTGGCGGTTCTGCATGGGAGTATTGCCCTGAGCGTGGCGAATACTACCTGCATCAGTTCTCGAAGAAGCAGCCGGACCTCAACTGGGAAAATCCGGCTGTGCGCCGTGCAGTGTACGACATGATGAACTGGTGGCTTGACCGCGGCGTCGATGGCTTCCGCATGGACGTCATCACCCTTATCTCCAAGCGCACGGACCTGTCTGGCAAGCTGCCCGGCGAGTACGGTTCCGAGCTGGAAGATCTGCCCGTGGGTGAGGAAGGCTACTCCGACCCGAATCCGTTCTGTGCGGACGGCCCCCGTCAGGATGAATTCCTGGCTGAAATGCGCCGTGAGGTATTCGAAGGGCGTGACGGCTTCCTGACTGTAGGCGAGGCGCCAGGCGTCACAGCCCAGCGCAACGAATACATCACCGATCCGGCCAATGGCGAGCTGGATATGCTCTTCCTATTCGAGCACGTTGATTTTGACTGCGAAGGCGTCAAATGGAAGCCACTGCCACTTGACCTGCCGAAGCTCAAGAGCATTATGGCCGGTTATCAAGCGGCCGTGAAGAATGCAGGCTGGGCAAGCCTGTTTACTGGTAACCACGACCAGCCTCGCGTCGTTTCTCGTTGGGGTGATGACTCCTCGGAGGAATCTCGTGTGCGTTCGGCCAAGGCACTTGGCCTGATGCTGCACATGCATCGCGGCACCCCGTACATCTATCAGGGCGAAGAGCTAGGCATGACCGACGCCCACTTCACGCGCCTAGACCAGTACCGTGACCTCGAGTCCCTGAACGCTTACCGTCAAAGGGTTGAGGAAGCCAAGGTGCAGTCGCCCGAATCCATGATGGCCGGTATCGCCGCCCGCGGTCGTGACAACTCACGCACACCGATGCAGTGGGATGGCTCCGTCTACGCCGGTTTCACCGCACCTGACGCAGCCGCCGAGCCATGGATTTCCGTGAATCCGAATCATGCCGAGATCAACGCCGCCGGCGAATTCGATGATCCGGATTCGGTGTACTCCTTCTACAAGCGGCTCATCGCTCTGCGCCACGACATGCCTATGGTGGTAGCCGGAGACTGGCAGCTGCTCGACGCGGACGATGCGCATGTGTATGCCTTCACTCGTACCCTCGGTGACGAGAAGTTGTTGGTCGTGGTCAATATGTCCGGGCGAACTGTTGATTTGCCTCGCGAATCCGCCGAACTGTTAGCAGTGGCCGATGGCCTTGCCGAGTCGAACGTGGTGATCAGCACGTATGACGCCGCGCACGCTGTGACCGCTCTTGCCGGCCGTGAGCTTGCACCATGGGAGGGCGTCGTCGTCAGCCTATAAGTGTTGCTAGGCGGTATCTCCGTTTCAAGGGGCTGATTTGGCTTCGCGGGGAGGTCTATCTCCGTTTCAAGGGGTTGGTGCCTGAATAGCCGGGCTCCGAAAACCGCATAATACCGCTGCAAATGATGTGTCATACTCACGCATTGCACGATCAGGCAGCCCCTCGAAGAGGAGATAGACCTCCCCGCGAAGCCAAATCAGCCCCTCGAAAGCTGATTACGAACGGGAATTACCGTAAATGAGCGCTCGTTAGCGAGATAAGCCACTGTTTTCGGTGTCCCCGCGCCATACAATTAAAAGCTATGGAACAAAAGGATGTTTTGAAGGCGCTGCAGCGTGATCATGCAGCCGAACTGAAGTTGGCCGCCAAACGTCTCAAAGGGACTGCCCGTCATACGGAAATTATCCCTTCGCCGGTATTGAGCGAGATGACCGGTCATGAGATTCTCCTGAAGCCGGAAAACCTGCAGGTCACCGGTTCCTTCAAGATTCGCGGCGCGTACAACAAGATCGCATCGCTCACCGAAGAGCAGATCGCCCGTGGCATCGTCACCGCATCCGCAGGCAACCATGCCCAGGGCGTGGCCTATGCGGCCCGTGAGCGTGGTGCGAAGGCCACCATCTGCATGCCGCAGATCACCCCGCCGCTGAAGGTCGATGCCACCAAGGCCTACGGCGCCGATGTGGTGCTGTACGGCGATGTGTTCGACGAATCCGCCGCCCACGCTGCTGAGCTCGCCGACAAGGAAGGCATGATTTACGTGCCGCCGTTCGACGATTACGAAGTCATCTGCGGCCAAGGCACCATTGGTCTGGAGATCCTCGAAGACGTGCCGAACGTCACTGACGTGGTCGTGCCGCTCGGTGGCGGTGGCCTGGGTGCCGGCGTGGCGCTCGCCATCAAGACATTCAAGCCTGAAGTGCGCGTAATCGGTGCGATTCCGGAGGGCTCCCCGGCATGGAAGGACTCGCTGGCCGCGGGTCGTGTGTCTCCGGCTGACCATGTGGTTACCTCCGCCGAAGGTGTTGCAGTCAAGCACCCCGGCGACCTGCCCTTCGCTCTGATCAACGAGTTCCTGGACGATCTGGTCACCGTCACCGAGCGTGACATCAACGAAATGATTCTGCTCATGCTCGAGAAGCACAAGCTGGTGGTCGAGGCGGCCGGCGCCGTTTCGCTGGCTGCGCTGGAACACCTGAACCTGCGTTCGCGCAAGTTCGCCGCCGCCACCGGCCCGCACGTGGTGGTGCCGATTATGTCCGGCGGCAACATCGACACCGTGACCATGGGTGCGGTGATTCAGAAAGGTATGATTGCCCGCGGCCGCATCATGAACTTCGAGGTCGAGCTGCCGGATACTCCGGGTCAGCTCGTCAAGGTGGCCACCCTGCTTGCCGAGCAGCGCGCCAACGTCATTCAGCTTGATCACGACCAGTTCAAGGCATCCGGCCACTACACCAACGCGGTGTCTCTCGGCGTCACGGTCGAGACCAACGGCCCCGAGCACATCGACCGCATCCTCGCGGCACTCAGGGAAGCCGGATTCCAGCCCAAGCGCATCTACTGATTCCAATACCGCTGGCGGGAGGCCGCGCAGAAGTGTGTTCCAATACCTCCCGCTAGCGGGAGGTGGCGCGAAAGCGCCGGTGGGTGGTTAAGCCAATCATCGGTTGCTTAACCCACCTACCGGCGCTTTCGTTATGCTGAGGGCTACTTGTTCTCCGCAATCGTCTCGTCCACCAACTTCGGCAGGGCAGCGGCGATATCCTCATGAATCAAGCGGCTCGCAAGATGGTCATATTGCGTGTGACCCATATTCATAATGGTGATGGGCACGCCCGCCTGCGCGGCCACCGGCACAATGCTCGCCGCCGGGTACACCTCAAGGGTCGATCCGATTACCCATAGTTCGTCGGCTTTGGTGGCCAGGCTGTACGACTTCTCCATCGCTCCGTCCGGCAGCGCCTCACCGAAATACACCACATCGGTTTTAATAATGCCATTGCATGGCATATCGCCACGATACTTCAGTTTGCGATGGCAATGTGGATCGGGTTCTTCATCCAAACGGGCCATGATGTCCGCCGTGGCATATTCCTGATGGCACTTCATGCAATGCGAGGTGCCGATAGTGCCGTGCAGGTTCACGATGACGTTGTCGCTGTTGCCGGCCTTCTCATGCAGTGCATCGAAGTTCTGCGTGGCCAGCAGCGTCAACATGCCGGCTTGTTCCAGCTTGACCAGCGCCTTATGCGCAGTGCCGGGCTGCGCATTCCATACTGGCGATTCCTTTTGCCAGCGCCAGGAGTACTCGCGGTCCTCTTTGTTGCGCAGGAACAGATCGATGTCGTAAACGCTCATTTGGTCAGGATGCTTGGTCCACACACCGTCCGGACCGCGGAAATCAGGGATGCCGGCGGACGTGGAAATGCCCGCCCCGGTTAATACAGCAATCTTCTTGGTCATAACCACAGGTATACCCGCGATTCATGAACGAAATCCGATGACGGAGCGCTGTCATGTGCCGATTGTGCGCCGGCAGTGTGGTTGCCGAGAGATGAACGCAGGGCCGACTAGCTGAAAACTCTCGCGACACGCCAGCCGCATAGTGGATTTGATGCTTTTCAGAAACATTTGAGGAGTTAACCTAGCCTCATCAGAGCAAAGTGGGCTCTGTGCGACACGCCGAGGGAACCGCGCTATTCCGCCGATTCCTTAGGTTCTTGCGCGCTTCGATTTGCGTGTGTTCGTGTGTTCGTGTAAGTTATTCACCTGTTGCCGCTCAGCGCGGCGGGTTCCTTCCTCTGGTTGGTTTTCCGTCTTGCTGGTGTGGTGGTGGTTTGAGAACTCAAGAGCGTGTTTGTACTACTTCTTTATAGTCAATGATTGCCAGTTCATTCCTCGCCTGATCGCCTGTCGTGGTGGTCGGGTACCCGGGAGGGTTTGATGAGGGGTGAGGTTTTTTGAGGGCGTCCTTCCTTAAGGACGTGCTCGTCAATTTTTGTTTTGAGAGTCATCTGTCGATGTCTCTTCGCATTCTTTTTGTGGAGGGTTCGATTCTGGCTCAGGATGAACGCTGGCGGCGTGCTTAACACATGCAAGTCGAACGGGATCCATCGGGCTTTGCTTGGTGGTGAGAGTGGCGAACGGGTGAGTAATGCGTGACCGACCTGCCCCATACACCGGAATAGCTCCTGGAAACGGGTGGTAATGCCGGATGTTCCAGTTGATCGCATGGTCTTCTGGGAAAGCTTTCGCGGTATGGGATGGGGTCGCGTCCTATCAGCTTGACGGCGGGGTAACGGCCCACCGTGGCTTCGACGGGTAGCCGGCCTGAGAGGGCGACCGGCCACATTGGGACTGAGATACGGCCCAGACTCCTACGGGAGGCAGCAGTGGGGAATATTGCACAATGGGCGCAAGCCTGATGCAGCGACGCCGCGTGAGGGATGGAGGCCTTCGGGTTGTAAACCTCTTTTATCGGGGAGCAAGCGTGAGTGAGTTTACCCGTTGAATAAGCACCGGCTAACTACGTGCCAGCAGCCGCGGTAATACGTAGGGTGCAAGCGTTATCCGGAATTATTGGGCGTAAAGGGCTCGTAGGCGGTTCGTCGCGTCCGGTGTGAAAGTCCATCGCTTAACGGTGGATCCGCGCCGGGTACGGGCGGGCTTGAGTGCGGTAGGGGAGACTGGAATTCCCGGTGTAACGGTGGAATGTGTAGATATCGGGAAGAACACCAATGGCGAAGGCAGGTCTCTGGGCCGTTACTGACGCTGAGGAGCGAAAGCGTGGGGAGCGAACAGGATTAGATACCCTGGTAGTCCACGCCGTAAACGGTGGATGCTGGATGTGGGGCCCGTTCCACGGGTTCCGTGTCGGAGCTAACGCGTTAAGCATCCCGCCTGGGGAGTACGGCCGCAAGGCTAAAACTCAAAGAAATTGACGGGGGCCCGCACAAGCGGCGGAGCATGCGGATTAATTCGATGCAACGCGAAGAACCTTACCTGGGCTTGACATGTTCCCGACGATCCCAGAGATGGGGTTTCCCTTCGGGGCGGGTTCACAGGTGGTGCATGGTCGTCGTCAGCTCGTGTCGTGAGATGTTGGGTTAAGTCCCGCAACGAGCGCAACCCTCGCCCCGTGTTGCCAGCGGATTGTGCCGGGAACTCACGGGGGACCGCCGGGGTTAACTCGGAGGAAGGTGGGGATGACGTCAGATCATCATGCCCCTTACGTCCAGGGCTTCACGCATGCTACAATGGCCGGTACAACGGGATGCGACGCGGCGACGCGGAGCGGATCCCTGAAAACCGGTCTCAGTTCGGATCGCAGTCTGCAACTCGACTGCGTGAAGGCGGAGTCGCTAGTAATCGCGAATCAGCAACGTCGCGGTGAATGCGTTCCCGGGCCTTGTACACACCGCCCGTCAAGTCATGAAAGTGGGCAGCACCCGAAGCCGGTGGCCTAACCCCTTGTGGGATGGAGCCGTCTAAGGTGAGGCTCGTGATTGGGACTAAGTCGTAACAAGGTAGCCGTACCGGAAGGTGCGGCTGGATCACCTCCTTTCTACGGAGAATACAGGATGCCGTTCGGCGTCCGGTGCGGACCCTCCCGCGCGATGGTCGCGTGTGGACGGGTTGCTGGTGTGGAAGAGATCATGGGCTTTCGGTTCGTCCGTCGTGGGATGTTCCGCGGGGGTGGTGCGGATGCGCTTTTGGGCTCCCGGATCGCCACCCCAGGCTTTTGCCTGGCGCGATTCGATGCCCGTCGTGCCTGCGGGCCGGCCGTGTGCCGGTCTGGTTGGCGTGGCGGTGCGTGGTGGCTTGAGAACTGGATAGTGGACGCGAGCAAAACAATGGTTTTGAATCTTTGTTTTGCTGTTGATTTCGAATCGAACTCTATTGTTCGTTTCGATCGTTTTGTGATCATTTTTAGTGTGATGATTTGTCGTCTGGGAATTTGCTAGAGGAATCTTGCGGCCATGCACCTTCATGGTGTGTGTTGCTTGCAAGGGCGTATGGTGGATGCCTTGGCAGACAGGACCGATGAAGGACGTTTGAGGCTGCGATAAGCCTCGGGGAGCCGCCTACAGGGCTTTGATCCGAGGATTTCCGAATGGGGGAACCCACCGGCCGTCATGGGTCGGTACCGGCTTCGGCCGGGGGGTACGCAGGGAAGTGAAACATCTCAGTACCTGCAGGAAAGGATATTCCGTGAGTAGTGGCGAGCGAAAGCGGATGATGGCCAAACCTTGCGCGTGTGATACCCGTCGGGGGTTGCGTGTGGGGTGTTGCGGGATCGCGTGTGCCGGCTCCGACGGGCCGGCCGGCAGTTGTAGAAAACCATGTGTCAGGGGAACCGGGTTGAATACCGGGCCGCAGAGGGTGAGGGCCCCGTACCTGAACGCGCATGGTCTGCCGATCGCGTCTCCCAAGTAGCACGGGTCCCGTGGAACCCCGTGCGAATCCGCCCGGACCGTCGGGTAAGCCTGAATATTCCTGTCTGACCGATAGCGAACGAGTACCGTGAGGGAAAGGTGAAAAGTACCCCGGGAGGGGAGTGAAACAGTCTCTGAAACCGTGCGCCTACAATCCGTCGGAGCCTCTTTGTGGGGTGACGGCGTGCCTATCGAAAAATGAGTCTGCGAGTCAGTGGCATGTGGCGAGCATAACCCGTGTGGGGTATGCGTAGCGAAGGCGAGTCTTAAAAGGCGTTTAAAGTCGCGTGTCCTGGACCCGAAGCGGGATGATCTAGCCCTGAGCAGGTTGAAGCGCGGGTAAGACCGTGTGGAGGACCGAACCCACCTGGGTTGAAAACCGGGGGGATGACTTGGGGTTAGGGGTGAAAGGCCAATCAAATTCCGTGATAGCTGGTTCTCTCCGAAATGCATTTGGGTGCAGCGTCGGGTCATTGCGTCCCGGGGGTAGAGCTACTGGATGCTTGCGGGCCCGTATCGGGTACCAACAGCAACCAAACTCCGAATACCGGTGACGTGTATCCCGGCAGTGAGTCGGCGGGGGATAAGCTTCGTCGTCGAAAGGGAAACAGCCCAGACCGTCGTCTAAGGTCCCGAAGCGTGTGCTAAGTGGGAAAGGATGTGGAGTCGCATAGACAGCCAGGAGGTTGGCTCAGAAGCAGCCATCCTTGAAAGAGTGCGTAACAGCTCACTGGTCTAGTGGTTCCGCGCCGACAATGTAGCGGGGCTCAAGCACACCACCGAAGACGCGGCAGTATTTTGTACTGGGTAGGAGAGCGTCCCATGAGGGGCGAAGCGGCCGTGTGAACGCGCCGTGGACTTCATGGGAGTGAGAATGCAGACATGAGTAGCGAAAGACGGGTGAAGATCCCGTCCGCTGGATGACCAAGGGTTCCAGGGCCACGTTCATCGTCCCTGGGTGAGTCGGGTCCTAAGGCGAGGCCGACAGGCGTAGTCGAATGGATGAACGGGTCGATATTCCCGTACCGGCTTTCAGCCGCCAGAACCGAGGCTTGGAGTACTAACCTCCGGGTCCGGGCTTGCTTCCCCTTCGGGGGTGGGATGCCTGGGCCTGTTGGGACCGATCCTTGTAGTAGGTCAGCGCAGGAGTGACGCAGAAGGGTAGCCGGCCGCGGAGGTGGTTTTCCGTGGTCAAGCACGCAGCCCGTCCCGTAGGCAAATCCGCGGGGCGTGTGGGCGAGGTGCGATGGTGGGGGCCTTGTGGCCCGATATCCGGTGATCCCGGCTGCCGAGAAAAGCTTCGGCGTGAGGCTCGAAGCCGCCCGTACCCCAAACCGACACTGGTGGTCAGGTAGAGAATACCAAAGCGATCGAGCGAATCCTGGTCAAGGAACTCGGCAAATCACTCCCGTTCCTTCGGTTTAAGGGAGACCCCCGATGGTGAGCCGCCTCGCGCGGGGAGCTTTTGGGGGTGGCACAGACCAGGGGGTAGCGACTGTTTACCAAAAACACAGGTGCATGCGAAGGCGCAAGCCGCTGTATATGCACTGACGCCTGCCCGGTGCCGGAAGGTTAAGAGGATCCGTCAGCCTTCGGGTGAAGCGGTGAATTCAAGCCCCGGTAAACGGCGGTGGTAACTATAACCATCCTAAGGTAGCGAAATTCCTTGTCGGGTAAGTTCCGACCTGCACGAATGGCGTAACGACTTCCCCACTGTCTCGACCAGGAGCTCGGCGAAATTGCAGTACGAGTAAAGATGCTCGTTAAGCGCAGAAGGACGAAAAGACCCCGGGACCTTTACTATACCTTGGTATTGGCATTCGGTGTGGATTGTGTAGCATAGGCGGGAGGCCGAGAGGCATGGTCGCCAGATCGTGCGGAGCCGCAAGGTGAAATACCGCTCTGTTCGCATTGGATGTCTAACCTCGAACAGTGATCCTGTTCAGGGACAGTGCCTGGCGGGTAGTTTAACTGGGGCGGTTGCCTCCCAAAGAGTAACGGAGGCGCCCAAAGGTCCGCTCAGCCCGGTTGGCAATCGGGTGGCGAGTGCAAGTGCACAAGCGGGCTTGACTGCGAGGACGACGGTCCGAGCAGGGACGAAAGTCGGGACTAGTGATCCGGTGCCGGTGTACGGACGCGGCATCGCTCAACGGATAAAAGGTACCCCGGGGATAACAGGCTGATCATTCCCAAGAGTCCATATCGACGGGATGGTTTGGCACCTCGATGTCGGCTCGTCGCATCCTGGGGCTGGAGCAGGTCCCAAGGGTTCGGCTGTTCGCCGATTAAAGCGGCACGCGAGCTGGGTTCAGAACGTCGTGAGACAGTTTGGTCTCTATCCTCTGCGCTCGTTGGAATGTTGAGGAGGCCTGCCCATAGTACGAGAGGACCTGGGTGGACGAACCTCTGGTATGCCGGTTGTCACGCCAGTGGCACGGCCGGTTGGCTACGTTCGGAAGGGATAACCGCTGAAAGCATCTAAGCGGGAAGCCTGCTCCAAGATAAGCATTCCGTGCAGCCTCGGGCTGCTGTAGTCCCCATGCAGAACACGTGGTCGATAGGCCGGACGTGGAAGCCCCGCGAGGGGTGGAGCCGACCGGTACTAACGGACGAAAGGCAACACTATCATTCCCCGATCCGTTCGGGGACCGCATCATCCTCCTGCAAACGACACCAGACGACGATGAGCATTGTCTGGCCACAAGACGAAACATCAACGGCAATCGCGTCCCCTATCCGGTTCCCAGGCCGCCACAGGCCGGCAGACCCCAGCGTCTGACCGTACAAGAGAAGATTTGCGGCGGCCATGGCCCAGGAGAGACGCCCGGTCCCATTCCGAACCCGGAAGCTAAGGCCTGGCACGGCGATGGTACTGCACCCGACAGGGTGTGGGAGAGTAGCACGCCGCCGCATCACACGTACAGGAAGCCCCGATACCTTGAAGGTACCGGGGCTTCCCGCATACCCGAAACCAACCCCGACCCAAACCCACACAGGCACCGGGACCTCCCCGCATACCCGGACACAAACAGGACACCCCGGCACCCACACGGCAACGGGGCCTCCCCATACCCGTGAGACCACGACTGATCTATGCTGCGATGCATGGATTGAATCGGCGACTCTGAATGTGCTGATGCCATTCAGTCGTTGGTCGTGCCAAGGCAAGCAATACGGCAACTGCATCGCTACCAGGCGGTTAATTGGTGCACGACTGGCGAGCATATAGTAATCCGAACATAATGGTCCTTATCGGTGTACTGGATCAATGATGATTCCGATAATTGGCGGTGCATCACATGCGCCGTAAGAGGTAATTCGCGACACGCCCATCGACCAAAATTTTCAATCCATTTTTCGACGATATCTAGTTCTAGACTGAAGATATGGACGTGCGAAACGTCGATTTCGACACGCCGAGCGAAGCCTGTCGTTTCAACGATTTTGGCTTATCTTCGTGCGCCCGATTTGCGCGAGTCTGCGAATGCGTGTAAGTTATTTCCTTGCTGCCGCTCAGCGAGTGGTTCCCTTCGGTGGGGGCTGTGAGGTGGGTGTGTGGTGGTGGTTTGAGAACTCAAGAGCGTGTTTGTACTACTTCTTTATAGTCAATGATTGCCAGTTCATTCCTCGCCTGATCGCCTGTCGTGGTGGTCGGGTACCCGGGAGGGTTTGATGAGGGGTGAGGTTTTTTGAGGGCGTCCTTCCTTAAGGACGTGCTCGTCAATTTTTGTTTTGAGAGTCATCTGTCGATGTCTCTTCGCATTCTTTTTGTGGAGGGTTCGATTCTGGCTCAGGATGAACGCTGGCGGCGTGCTTAACACATGCAAGTCGAACGGGATCCATCGGGCTTTGCTTGGTGGTGAGAGTGGCGAACGGGTGAGTAATGCGTGACCGACCTGCCCCATACACCGGAATAGCTCCTGGAAACGGGTGGTAATGCCGGATGTTCCAGTTGATCGCATGGTCTTCTGGGAAAGCTTTCGCGGTATGGGATGGGGTCGCGTCCTATCAGCTTGACGGCGGGGTAACGGCCCACCGTGGCTTCGACGGGTAGCCGGCCTGAGAGGGCGACCGGCCACATTGGGACTGAGATACGGCCCAGACTCCTACGGGAGGCAGCAGTGGGGAATATTGCACAATGGGCGCAAGCCTGATGCAGCGACGCCGCGTGAGGGATGGAGGCCTTCGGGTTGTAAACCTCTTTTATCGGGGAGCAAGCGTGAGTGAGTTTACCCGTTGAATAAGCACCGGCTAACTACGTGCCAGCAGCCGCGGTAATACGTAGGGTGCAAGCGTTATCCGGAATTATTGGGCGTAAAGGGCTCGTAGGCGGTTCGTCGCGTCCGGTGTGAAAGTCCATCGCTTAACGGTGGATCCGCGCCGGGTACGGGCGGGCTTGAGTGCGGTAGGGGAGACTGGAATTCCCGGTGTAACGGTGGAATGTGTAGATATCGGGAAGAACACCAATGGCGAAGGCAGGTCTCTGGGCCGTTACTGACGCTGAGGAGCGAAAGCGTGGGGAGCGAACAGGATTAGATACCCTGGTAGTCCACGCCGTAAACGGTGGATGCTGGATGTGGGGCCCGTTCCACGGGTTCCGTGTCGGAGCTAACGCGTTAAGCATCCCGCCTGGGGAGTACGGCCGCAAGGCTAAAACTCAAAGAAATTGACGGGGGCCCGCACAAGCGGCGGAGCATGCGGATTAATTCGATGCAACGCGAAGAACCTTACCTGGGCTTGACATGTTCCCGACGATCCCAGAGATGGGGTTTCCCTTCGGGGCGGGTTCACAGGTGGTGCATGGTCGTCGTCAGCTCGTGTCGTGAGATGTTGGGTTAAGTCCCGCAACGAGCGCAACCCTCGCCCCGTGTTGCCAGCGGATTGTGCCGGGAACTCACGGGGGACCGCCGGGGTTAACTCGGAGGAAGGTGGGGATGACGTCAGATCATCATGCCCCTTACGTCCAGGGCTTCACGCATGCTACAATGGCCGGTACAACGGGATGCGACGCGGCGACGCGGAGCGGATCCCTGAAAACCGGTCTCAGTTCGGATCGCAGTCTGCAACTCGACTGCGTGAAGGCGGAGTCGCTAGTAATCGCGAATCAGCAACGTCGCGGTGAATGCGTTCCCGGGCCTTGTACACACCGCCCGTCAAGTCATGAAAGTGGGCAGCACCCGAAGCCGGTGGCCTAACCCCTTGTGGGATGGAGCCGTCTAAGGTGAGGCTCGTGATTGGGACTAAGTCGTAACAAGGTAGCCGTACCGGAAGGTGCGGCTGGATCACCTCCTTTCTACGGAGAATACAGGATGCCGTTCGGCGTCCGGTGCGGACCCTCCCGCGCGATGGTCGCGTGTGGACGGGTTGCTGGTGTGGAAGAGATCATGGGCTTTCGGTTCGTCCGTCGTGGGATGTTCCGCGGGGGTGGTGCGGATGCGCTTTTGGGCTCCCGGATCGCCACCCCAGGCTTTTGCCTGGCGCGATTCGATGCCCGTCGTGCCTGCGGGCCGGCCGTGTGCCGGTCTGGTTGGCGTGGCGGTGCGTGGTGGCTTGAGAACTGGATAGTGGACGCGAGCAAAACAATGGTTTTGAATCTTTGTTTTGCTGTTGATTTCGAATCGAACTCTATTGTTCGTTTCGATCGTTTTGTGATCATTTTTAGTGTGATGATTTGTCGTCTGGGAATTTGCTAGAGGAATCTTGCGGCCATGCACCTTCATGGTGTGTGTTGCTTGCAAGGGCGTATGGTGGATGCCTTGGCAGACAGGACCGATGAAGGACGTTTGAGGCTGCGATAAGCCTCGGGGAGCCGCCTACAGGGCTTTGATCCGAGGATTTCCGAATGGGGGAACCCACCGGCCGTCATGGGTCGGTACCGGCTTCGGCCGGGGGGTACGCAGGGAAGTGAAACATCTCAGTACCTGCAGGAAAGGATATTCCGTGAGTAGTGGCGAGCGAAAGCGGATGATGGCCAAACCTTGCGCGTGTGATACCCGTCGGGGGTTGCGTGTGGGGTGTTGCGGGATCGCGTGTGCCGGCTCCGACGGGCCGGCCGGCAGTTGTAGAAAACCATGTGTCAGGGGAACCGGGTTGAATACCGGGCCGCAGAGGGTGAGGGCCCCGTACCTGAACGCGCATGGTCTGCCGATCGCGTCTCCCAAGTAGCACGGGTCCCGTGGAACCCCGTGCGAATCCGCCCGGACCGTCGGGTAAGCCTGAATATTCCTGTCTGACCGATAGCGAACGAGTACCGTGAGGGAAAGGTGAAAAGTACCCCGGGAGGGGAGTGAAACAGTCTCTGAAACCGTGCGCCTACAATCCGTCGGAGCCTCTTTGTGGGGTGACGGCGTGCCTATCGAAAAATGAGTCTGCGAGTCAGTGGCATGTGGCGAGCATAACCCGTGTGGGGTATGCGTAGCGAAGGCGAGTCTTAAAAGGCGTTTAAAGTCGCGTGTCCTGGACCCGAAGCGGGATGATCTAGCCCTGAGCAGGTTGAAGCGCGGGTAAGACCGTGTGGAGGACCGAACCCACCTGGGTTGAAAACCGGGGGGATGACTTGGGGTTAGGGGTGAAAGGCCAATCAAATTCCGTGATAGCTGGTTCTCTCCGAAATGCATTTGGGTGCAGCGTCGGGTCATTGCGTCCCGGGGGTAGAGCTACTGGATGCTTGCGGGCCCGTATCGGGTACCAACAGCAACCAAACTCCGAATACCGGTGACGTGTATCCCGGCAGTGAGTCGGCGGGGGATAAGCTTCGTCGTCGAAAGGGAAACAGCCCAGACCGTCGTCTAAGGTCCCGAAGCGTGTGCTAAGTGGGAAAGGATGTGGAGTCGCATAGACAGCCAGGAGGTTGGCTCAGAAGCAGCCATCCTTGAAAGAGTGCGTAACAGCTCACTGGTCTAGTGGTTCCGCGCCGACAATGTAGCGGGGCTCAAGCACACCACCGAAGACGCGGCAGTATTTTGTACTGGGTAGGAGAGCGTCCCATGAGGGGCGAAGCGGCCGTGTGAACGCGCCGTGGACTTCATGGGAGTGAGAATGCAGACATGAGTAGCGAAAGACGGGTGAAGATCCCGTCCGCTGGATGACCAAGGGTTCCAGGGCCACGTTCATCGTCCCTGGGTGAGTCGGGTCCTAAGGCGAGGCCGACAGGCGTAGTCGAATGGATGAACGGGTCGATATTCCCGTACCGGCTTTCAGCCGCCAGAACCGAGGCTTGGAGTACTAACCTCCGGGTCCGGGCTTGCTTCCCCTTCGGGGGTGGGATGCCTGGGCCTGTTGGGACCGATCCTTGTAGTAGGTCAGCGCAGGAGTGACGCAGAAGGGTAGCCGGCCGCGGAGGTGGTTTTCCGTGGTCAAGCACGCAGCCCGTCCCGTAGGCAAATCCGCGGGGCGTGTGGGCGAGGTGCGATGGTGGGGGCCTTGTGGCCCGATATCCGGTGATCCCGGCTGCCGAGAAAAGCTTCGGCGTGAGGCTCGAAGCCGCCCGTACCCCAAACCGACACTGGTGGTCAGGTAGAGAATACCAAAGCGATCGAGCGAATCCTGGTCAAGGAACTCGGCAAATCACTCCCGTTCCTTCGGTTTAAGGGAGACCCCCGATGGTGAGCCGCCTCGCGCGGGGAGCTTTTGGGGGTGGCACAGACCAGGGGGTAGCGACTGTTTACCAAAAACACAGGTGCATGCGAAGGCGCAAGCCGCTGTATATGCACTGACGCCTGCCCGGTGCCGGAAGGTTAAGAGGATCCGTCAGCCTTCGGGTGAAGCGGTGAATTCAAGCCCCGGTAAACGGCGGTGGTAACTATAACCATCCTAAGGTAGCGAAATTCCTTGTCGGGTAAGTTCCGACCTGCACGAATGGCGTAACGACTTCCCCACTGTCTCGACCAGGAGCTCGGCGAAATTGCAGTACGAGTAAAGATGCTCGTTAAGCGCAGAAGGACGAAAAGACCCCGGGACCTTTACTATACCTTGGTATTGGCATTCGGTGTGGATTGTGTAGCATAGGCGGGAGGCCGAGAGGCATGGTCGCCAGATCGTGCGGAGCCGCAAGGTGAAATACCGCTCTGTTCGCATTGGATGTCTAACCTCGAACAGTGATCCTGTTCAGGGACAGTGCCTGGCGGGTAGTTTAACTGGGGCGGTTGCCTCCCAAAGAGTAACGGAGGCGCCCAAAGGTCCGCTCAGCCCGGTTGGCAATCGGGTGGCGAGTGCAAGTGCACAAGCGGGCTTGACTGCGAGGACGACGGTCCGAGCAGGGACGAAAGTCGGGACTAGTGATCCGGTGCCGGTGTACGGACGCGGCATCGCTCAACGGATAAAAGGTACCCCGGGGATAACAGGCTGATCATTCCCAAGAGTCCATATCGACGGGATGGTTTGGCACCTCGATGTCGGCTCGTCGCATCCTGGGGCTGGAGCAGGTCCCAAGGGTTCGGCTGTTCGCCGATTAAAGCGGCACGCGAGCTGGGTTCAGAACGTCGTGAGACAGTTTGGTCTCTATCCTCTGCGCTCGTTGGAATGTTGAGGAGGCCTGCCCATAGTACGAGAGGACCTGGGTGGACGAACCTCTGGTATGCCGGTTGTCACGCCAGTGGCACGGCCGGTTGGCTACGTTCGGAAGGGATAACCGCTGAAAGCATCTAAGCGGGAAGCCTGCTCCAAGATAAGCATTCCGTGCAGCCTCGGGCTGCTGTAGTCCCCATGCAGAACACGTGGTCGATAGGCCGGACGTGGAAGCCCCGCGAGGGGTGGAGCCGACCGGTACTAACGGACGAAAGGCAACACTATCATTCCCCGATCCGTTCGGGGACCGCATCATCCTCCTGCAAACGACACCAGACGACGATGAGCATTGTCTGGCCACAAGACGAAACATCAACGGCAATCGCGTCCCCTATCCGGTTCCCAGGCCGCCACAGGCCGGCAGACCCCAGCGTCTGACCGTACAAGAGAAGATTTGCGGCGGCCATGGCCCAGGAGAGACGCCCGGTCCCATTCCGAACCCGGAAGCTAAGGCCTGGCACGGCGATGGTACTGCACCCGACAGGGTGTGGGAGAGTAGCACGCCGCCGCATCACACGTACAGGAAGCCCCGATACCTTGAAGGTACCGGGGCTTCCCGCATACCCGAAACCAACCCCGACCCAAACCCACACAGGCACCGGGACCTCCCCGCATACCCATGAGACCCACGCCCGGGACCATTCCCGGCCAGCCCCGACGGCGAGGCCGAACGGCGCGGCGCGTCCGCGACCGTGGGAGCCCGACGCCCAGGCCCCCTGGTCCGCCGCGCGGACGACTCCCCTCAAAGAGGAAAGCCAGAAACTGGCTTGGTTATGGGGTCGCTCTACACTGGCTTCTGCTATGCATTACTTCACCCCTAAACGTTGCGCTACGTCGAATAAAATCATGTATCACGATAAGGCACAGGCTCAGCGTGCCGCCGATCAAAGCCTGATCGAGCGCGGAGCCGAGCTATGGGTGTACCGTTGCGAATACTGCGGATGCTGGCACCTCACGCATCGCGATCCACAATCCAGTTACCGGCATGTGCCGCTGAACCAGCAACTCAAGCCACACAGTCGTAAAAAGGGCTACAAGCCACGTAGACGTTAGCGTCAGAAGCTCCACAGGCCTCGCCAACGCCGTGTCTGAGACAGGTTACGGTCCAAACACGCCAGGTCGTAGGCTGCTAAGCGTTCAGGGCGCTCGGACACACTCCGTCCAACACTTACATCACCTTGGTGCTTTCCAGATTGCGGATGATCCAATCGTTCAGGCGGATCACCGGCTTGCGCAGCATAAGCCCCAGAAGCAGCGAAGGAACAAGGAACAACGCGAGTTTGCCCATGGAAACCCAATACTCCATGCCGAACGAGCCGGCCATGGCCGAGTGCATCGCGTCCACCGCATAGGGGAACAGCAGCCATTTGGAAACGGCCTGGAAGAACGGGGGCAACGTCTCGATGGGGAACGTGCCACCGGAACCGGCCACCTGCATCACCAGCAGCACCACGGCGATGGCTTTGCCGATATCGCCGAACGACAGGGCCAACGTGTACACGATGTTCGAGAACACCAGCGCGGTCAGCCAGCCGACCATCATGAACCGGATCGGGTGCTCGCACTGCACGCCGAGGTAGAACATGTCGCCGAGGCAGACCAGCGTGCCCTGCAGCAAAGCAAGGAAACCGAAAATCATGTATCGGCCGAAATATTCGTGGTGCAAGCGTAAACCGAACTGCCGCGCATTGCCGGAAGACTCGGCACGCGGCTTCTTCAGCACATCCAACGCGGCGGCCGGTCCAGCAATCCGCCCGGCAATCATGGCCTCGCGAAGACCCACTCCCGAACCGAGCGGCAGATCATTGCCCAGCCCTAAGATACGAGCCTTCTCATGGTCGGAAATCGATACTTTCAACATGGCGACCAGAATGATCGCACCGACCCAAATAGACAAAATCGTGTAGAACGGAGCCATCGCGGAACCATAGTTGGCAACGGGATAGAGCGCGATGCGGTCGACCGCTACGGGTGCCGCCAGCATGGAAGCAATGGCATCGGGCTTCGCAGAGGAAATCACAGACAGGTCGTTGGTGCCGCCACTGGTGATAGAGGCGAGTTGGGAAGACAAGTTGTCGAGTTTCTTCGCCGAACGGGTCAAAGCGTTAGCTGCGTTAGTCAAGGCCGACTGGATGTCCGTCAGGCTGTCTGAAACGCCGCCAGAAAGACCTGACACGCTGCTGACGGTCGACGCAAGCCCGTCGATTACGGAACTTGCCTGCGTGGCCACTTCGTCCATGGACGAGGTCAGATTGTTCAGTTGCGGTTTCAGCGTGCTCTTGTACGTGTCTGAAGCCTGAGTAATCGATTGTTTGGCGGCGGCGATTTGTGATTTCAGATCTCGACGCGCTGTATCGGCATCGGCAGTGCCGTTTGCTATGTGCGTGGCCGCATCGCCCAACGCGGTGGCGGCTTGCTGCATGCTCTGCTGCGCCTTTGTGGCTTGGTCTGCAGCCGCGTTCAGTTGAGCGGCAACGGTATCTCCGCCCACGGGCAGTGAAGCCGCTTGTTTGGCGAGATCTCGTAAAGCGGCGGCATACTTTCCAAAGCTGTCGGCCTGAGCCTCCACTTTGGATTGCATATCGGTTAGTTTGTTTGATATCTGTGAGGATTGTGAGCCCACATCGGCAAAAGCGGCATCGATTTGCTTGGCAATGGTGTCGTAGGATGAACCGGCCTGCTGCAATGCCGTACCGACGCCATCGGTGGCTCCGGACAATGCCTTGTCGAGGCTGGAGACGCCGTTGCGGGTCTGTTTCAACGCCTTTTTGGTTGTGGCCGCAGCTGAGCCTGTTGACCCCAGCAGCTTATCGGTGGAATCAATGATGCTGTTGGCGGCCCCGAGCAGATTGGCATAGGAATCCATCTGCGACGCAGTGCCGGTCGAACGAGACGACATGGTAGCAATATGACTGGTGGCGTTGTTGACGTACTGCTCCATTTGCGGGCTTTGCGCGTAATCGGCCACGTTGGAAACCAAATCCAGCGCCACGCTCGCCAAGGTCTTCACGAATGTCTGGTCGATGGTCGTGGCCACGGTGGTAGCACCCTGGTCGGTGATATGCGGAGCGATTGGATTGATTTTCTCATTGAGATAGTATTCGAGCTTGGCGTGCTTGATCTTCGGTGAAAACAGCGTCATCATATCGGAGCTGAAGCTCTTTGGAATAATCAGCGCGGCATAGTATTCGCCTGAGTTCACGCCATCGATGGCCTTAGCACGATCCACAAACTGCCAGTCAAGGTCATGATTGGCCCTGAGCGTATTGGTCACGGTTTCGCCGACGTTGATGGTGATCGGCATCAGATCGGACTTATAGCCCTTATCCACGTTTGCCACGGCGACCTTCAAGGCCTTGGTGTTGCCGTACGGGTCCCAGCTGGCGGCGATGTTGTACCAGGCGTACAGTGCCGGCACAATCACCAATCCCATAGCCACGATTACGGCGATCACATTGCGGGTGGCTTGGCGCACGTCACGTACGAATATTTTCCAGATAAGCTTCATCGTGCGTCTCCTTGCTCAGGCTGCCCGGACTGACCGGGTTGCTCAGGCTGCCCGGATTGACCGGACTGCTCGGACTGTGCGGTGTGCGCAGTCGGCTCGGCGGCCTGATCGCCGAACAGTGTGAGTCGTTCAGTGGTTTCGCCGATATCCGGATCGCTGTCCATCGCCGCTTCGTGACGTCCGTGGCCGTGGAAACGCCGCCACACATATCCGTTGAGCATCACATTGCGGAACTCGTCGGCACTCATGGCGCTGACGCCAAGCTGCACGGCGTAGGTTTCGCGTGCGTATTCAACCACAATGAGATAGGCGTCGATAAGAATAATCGACAGAATCCAGGAGGTCAGCATGGCGATTTTCTCTTGGGTGACAAACAGCAGCACCAGGAATACGAACGGGAGTACGGTCAGCAATGCCAGGCCGGCAACGATCATCTTTGGGTACCGTGCGAAGAACCGGTGCGCGCGATGGGCGATGATATCGCGCAGTTCCTTGCTGTCGGACACCGTGCGGAATACGGAGTTCAAGCTCACCTGTTCGTTCACCATGCTGTTGTGCTCGGTGATCATCAGGTCGGTATCTCCCAAACGACGGTCGAACAGCGCGTTCAGGTTCATCGCATACCGGCGTACGACAAGTCCCACGAAAAGCGCCGCCGGCAGATACCAGAACAGGTGCAGCATGTCGAGCCAGTAATGGTTCGCGTACAGGCCGGCGATCGGGCCGCGCATCGCGTTGATGCCGTAGGTAAAGGGCAGCCACGGGTGCAGTTCGCGGAAGAAGTTCGGCATCATTTCAATCGGATACAGGCCGGAGGCACCGGGTATCTGCACAATGACCAGAATTACGGCGATGGCTTTGCCGATATGGCGGAATGCCACGGCCAGTGCATAAATAATGTTGATGTAGACGAACGAACAGAAGATTCCGGCCAAGATGAACAGCAGCGGATGCTCGCATTGGATGCCGAGCACCAGATCGCCGATGGTGGCGATGACGGCTTGCAGGAATCCGATGGTGACCAGCAACAGCCAGCGGCCAAGATATGCTTGCGTAGCGGTGATACGGCGAATGCCCTTGCGGTCGACCTCAAGCTTGTAGATGGCAATCAGCACGAAACCGCCTACCCACAGTGCCAGATTCGTGTAGAACGGGGTGACTGCGGACCCGTAATTGTCGGTGGCATACACGACTTTCGTGGCCAGAGTGACGGGATTGCCCATGAACTCGCCGAATCCCTTGTCATCCAGATGCAGCGTATCCCGGATTTTCTGGTAAGCGGCGGAACTATCGAGCGTGGCGATATCGGTGCGTACGGTGGCGACATCGCTGGCCACCTGGCGCAGCGAATCCTGCGTGCTGCTGATGGTGGTTTTCGTTTGGTTCAGGGTATCGACAAGCTGGTCGAACAGCCCGTCGGCCTGATCCAAGGTGCCGGACAACGAAGTCAACGTGCCATCCAGCGTGCCGTTCAGGGCGGCGAAACTGTTCAATGATGAGGTGAGCGATGGCATCACGGTGCCGGTCAGCGAGCCGCGCGCGGTATTCAGCGCCGCGATGCCGCCGGTGGTGGTGTTGGTCATGGCTCCGGAAAGATTCGTGGTGGCGTCTTTGCCGGAGTTGATGAACTGTGTGGTGTCGGTATGGAAGGTGTTGAGCTGTGTCTGCTGTTTGCTGATCAATGAGTCGAGCGCATCGATTTGTTTCCAGATGTTCTGGCCGGCCGGGTCGGTGGTGTCTTTGCCGATGCCGGCTTTGGTCAGCGCGTTTTTCAGATCGCTGATTGACGTTTGGGTGGCGTTCAGTGGAGCCGAAAGTGTGTTGGTGATGGTGTCGACGGAGTTCTGCGCGCTGTTGAAGGAGCCGGTGATGCTGCCGGCGGCGTTGTTGACGTGAACGGCCAGTCCGGAGAGTTGCGCTGAGCTGGTGTCGAGCGCGCCGACCAGTGTGGTGGAGAAGGCTTGTGACCCGGCCTGTGTTTCCGCCAACAGTGTGCCGGACTGGCGGGAGGCCTTCTGCGCGGCCGCGACGGTCTGCTTGAGTGAGGCGGTGGTCTGTTTGGCGTCGGCGAGAATCGTGTCTGACTGGGCCAGCGTGTCCTGTAAGTCGGTGAGTGAATCCTGAACGGTGTTCAGCGTGGACATCACCGTATTGAGATCATCGATCGTATCGTGCTGGACTTTGCCGGTGACTTGGTCGAGATCGTCTCCCGCTTCGGAAACGGCCGAGGCAACGGTGGTGGCTACCGTGGTGACGAAGGCGGAGTTGATCTGCTCATCGATGGTGGTGGCACCGGTGTCGGTGATTTTCGGCGCGATCGCGTTCTTCTTCTCATTGACGTAATACTTGATTTTCGGCTGTTTGGAGGTTCCGGTCACCGATTCGACCAAGATGGCACTGAAATCCTTGGGCAGCACGATGGCTGCATAGTATTCGCCGGTCTCCACGCCGTGTACGGCCTGCTCCTCATTGTCTACGAAGCGCCAGCCGAGTTCGTCGTTCTGCTTGAGTTTCTTGACGACCTGCCGGCCCGCATCGAGATGGCCGACCAGATCGTTGGTGGTGCCTTGGTCTTCATTGGCTACGGCCACTTGCAGATTGCCGGTGGCTGAATAGGGATCCCAGTTGGCAAGAATATTGAACCATGCGTACAGCGAGGGCAGTATTGCTACGCCGAGCGTCACCACAACGGCAACGGGATTGCGTAAGATACGTCTGCAATCGCGCAGAAAGACTTGCCAAACTGTCCGCATCCAGTCCCTCTTTTCCGGTTCGTAGTCATTGCGGCCACATGCAGTCTATTCCCACCACTGGTGCGGATACTGCTGGTTTGGCGGGTTTTCTTGCAAAGCTGACCCTTGATTATCCGCATAATGGGACTGATATGTGGACGCTCATTGATAGTGCGACACCGGCGGAATGGTTGTGCAATTTTGCCGGTATCCGGTGATGAAATGTTGAGGTGTTGGGACTGAGTCGTCGCAGTGCTGAGACTGAGACGACTCAGTGACGAGCCCATCCCGAGCCTATCTCGTTGGTCCTGGTCTCACTAATCCAGACGGAAGCCCTGAGCGGCGGCCTTGTCGAGCAGCGTCTGATGGCTGACATCCTGCCGACTGATTGTGACGACCTGATCGCTGAAGGCGTCCACCGGACGGTCGGCTTGGCGCAGATCGTAGTACCGGTGAACTTCTTCGTCGAAGGCGGGCAGCTGGTCGAGTACTCCATCGGCGTCAGCCGGGTAGGTGTTCTCGAAGAACTGCATCGTGCGCGGCATACGCGGCTTGACGGTCGGGTTCTGATCAGGCTTGCCGATGGCCAGACCCAGCACCGGATACGTGTATTCCGGCAGATTCAGCACGTCGATAAGGCCGGGGATGTTGTTGAGTAGAGAGCCGAGAATCACGCAGCCCAGTCCCAGCGAATAGGCGGCGGTCTCCATGGCGTGCAGGGCCAGCACTGCGTCGTTCTGAGCTTGGGTAAAGCGATAACTGTACTTGAGATGGAATTCGTCGGAAGCGGGATCGATGCCCTTGCGTTCGGCGATGCGCGCGTTGCGGTGCTCGTCGATGACGAACACGTACAGCAGCGGCGCAGTGGCAATATACGGCTGATGGCCGAATTCGGCGAGCTTGGCTTTGATGGCCGGATCGGTGATGCGGATGGCGGACCAGTCGTTAAGGAACTGGCTGGACGCGGCATGCTGGGCGACGGTTTCGAGCGTGGCGCGGGTATCGTCGTCGATGGCCTCGTCCTTGAACTTACGGATGGAGCGGCGGCCCAGAAGAGCCTCGATTGTTGCGTTGGTAACCATGGCTTTATTGTCGCACGGCAGACGCCGGACGCCACGGTGAATTACCTCACAGTGAAATGCCGATATTGTGTGGCGGAACTGTGCTGGACTGATGGTTCCTGTCGATTGGCTGATGGTTCCTTGACGAAATTCCAGCGATGAGCCATCAGTCAACCAACAGAAACCATCATCCAACCGGGGGATTAGCGGCTGGGCTTGCGATGGCGGTGGTCGACGAACGCCTTGGAGCCCCGATCCGACAGCTGCGAAACCACTGCGCCGAGTGCGGCCGAAATGGCGGCGAATGCCAGACTCATTGCCAGACCTTGCGGCGCGTCTGCCGCCAGTCCCTTGCGCAGATTGCGTTTGCTCGTGCCCTTGTCCCATATCATCTGGAATACTTTGCCGGCAACCAAGCCTGCCAGCGCTGGGGCTGCCGACTTGATGAGCTTGTCGCCCAGAGAATCAGGGTCGTTGAGTCGGTCCTCGCGCAGCTTATTGACCTTCTCGTCGATGCGGTGCAGGCTGTCGACCGCGCGGTCGGCGCTGGAGGGGAAGTCGGTGTTCGTTTCGTCGCTCATGACTCTCAGTCTAGTAGCATATCAATCATCTCAGCGCAAAAGATGGGCGTTAATGGTGGAGTCATGAACGAGCGCAGACTAGAGTGGAGGCATGAGCGAACAGAACGTGAACGGCACCGTTGCCGTCGAGAACTCTCGTGGCGGCAACGGATTTTTGGTGTTGCTGCGCCACGGCCAGACCGTGTGGAGCGAATCCGGGCAGCATACCGGGCGCACGAACATCCCGTTGACCGCGGTCGGCGAGCAGCAGGCAGCGGATGCCGGAAGGCGCCTGCGCGAAGCTTTCCCCGAAGGATTCAGCCAGGGCTGTGTGTTTTCCAGTCCGCTGAAGCGGGCGTGCCAAACCGCTGAATTGGCTGGTTTTGCGGACCATGGTGTGTTGGACGGCATCGCTGAATGGGATTACGGCCGAGCCGAGGGGCGTACGCGCCAGCAGGTGAGTGAGGCCAGCGGTTTTGAATGGGATGTGTGGCGTGACGGGCCGCGCTCGCTGACGCCCACGCTGGAGGGCGATTGGGTCGAGACCTTGCCTTCGGGCGAGCAGGTGCCGGTTCATGCCGGGCCTGGCGAGACGCTGGAAGAAGCAGCGGCACGCGCCAAGAGCGCCATCGATGAGATTACGCCGCTTCTGAAAGACGGCCATAATGTGCTGTTGGTGGCTCATGCGCACATCCTGCGCATCCTCACCTCGCAATGGCTGGGCGTGGACCCGCATTTCGCGCGGTTGCTGCGTTTGGATACGGCGCACTACTCGGTGCTCAGCGTCTATAAGGGAGATAACGTCATCGAACGGTGGAACGCCTAGCCCCGGTTGCGCTGTGATTACGCTGGCCTGCCCGCTACTGCGGGCGGGCCTTTATTGTTTGTGGTGGGAATTGCGGTATGTCGATAAATGATTTGCAAACGATAGCGTCGGCGTGTTGTTTTTGATGGGTATAAGTGGCAATCGATCGCCATAAAAGATATGTTAGCGCTCTCATGATTGCGAACGCTTGCATTGTGATAATGAGGCAAAAAGGCTGAAGTAATAGGATATCTGTTGACAATGGCCTGAAAATGATGATTCATGACGCGCCGCTATTGCTATCGTTTGCAAAAAGAAGCAAACCGTTGCATAATAGTGCATGTCGATAGTCGTAAAGGTGCGTGCTAGCGTACCTGTCCCGACCGGGGATGGCCGGGATCGACGATGAAAGAGAAAGGTTCGATGATGAATCGTACAGTCAAGTCAGCAGTCGCGATGGCGGCTGTCGCTGCGATGTCCCTCGGCACTTTGGCGGCCTGCGGAAGCTCGACCTCCGGCGATGACGCCAGGGGCAAGGTCTACTACCTGAACTTCAAGCCGGAAGCGGCTGATCAGTGGACTGCTCTGGCCAAGGAATACACCAAGGAAAAGGGCGTTGAGGTCAAGGTGCAGACCGCGGCCTCCGGTACCTACGAGCAGACCCTGAAGTCCGAAATCGCCAAAACCGACGCCCCGACCTTGTTCCAGGTCAACGGCCCGGTCGGCTACCAGAACTGGAAGAAGTACACCGCCGATATGTCCAATACGGATGTGTACAAGGAGCTTGCCAACCAGGATGTGGCCCTGAAGGATGGCGACAAGGTGGTCGGCGTGCCGTATGTGATGGAAACCTACGGCCTGATCTACAACAAGGACATCCTCAACAAGTACTTCGCGCTGGATGGCGCCAAGGCCACGTCTATGGACGAAATCGACAACTTCGACACCCTGAAGGCCGTGGCCGACGACATGCAGGCCCGCAAGGACGAGCTCGGCATCAAGGGCGCGTTCACCTCCGCCGGCTTCGACTCCAGCTCCGACTGGCGCTTCAAGACCCATCTGGCCAATCTGCCGCTTTACTACGAGTTCAAGGACGACAACGTCACCGAGCAGCCGGCCAAGATCAAGGGCACCTACCTGCCGAACTACAAGAAGATCTTCGACCTGTACATCACCGACTCCACCACCGAACCCACCCAGCTGAGCGCCAAGACCGGAGATGATGCGAACTCCGAGTTCGCGCTCGGCGAGGCCGCCTTCTACCAGAACGGCACCTGGGCCTGGACCGACCTGCAGAAGGCCGGCATGACCGACGATCAGGTAGGCATGATGCCGATCTACATCGGCGTCAAGGGCGAGGAGAAGCAGGGTCTGACCACCGGTTCCGAGAACTACTGGTGTATCAATGACAAGGCCTCCGACGCCGACAAGAAGGCCACCGAGGACTTCCTCAAGTGGGTGATCACCTCGGATACCGGCAAGAAGGCCCTCTCTCAGGACATGGGCTTCACCGCCCCGTTCAAGACCTTCGATGACGTCAAAAGCGACAACCCGCTGACCGAGGCCGCCGTGGAAGACCAGGAGTCCGGCAAGACCCAGGTTTCTTGGAACTTCACCATGATGCCGTCCGAGGAATGGAAGAACAAGGTCGGCCAGGCGCTGCTCGAGTACGCGCAGGGCACCGGCAAGTGGGATGCCGTCAAGACTGCCTTCGTGGACGGTTGGGCTTCCGAATACGAGGCCTCGCACTGAGTCTCATAGAGTCCCATAGCCGATAAGTAACAATCCGCGGCGCCCCTGCCTTTCCTTCTCCAGGGGCGCCGCTTTGTATTGCTGAGTCTTGCACAAAATCGGCCGCCGCAGAAAAAGTGTGAGGCACACACCCGGCCAATCGCACACTGTGGGTCCATGGATTGGCGATTTTTCGCCATTTCCCACAATGTGCGATTGAGCGTTATTGTGCGGTTGCCTAACGCTTTTTCTATGGTGGGCTTTGTTGTGTGAGCCTACTTAACGCGGGAGGTGGAGGAGCGGACCTTCAGCTGGGCCGGGAACACGATATAGGGTTGCTCAATCGGCTTCTCGTCAATGAGGTCGAGCGTCATGCGGGCTGCCACGCGGGCCATCTCCGCCGGATCCTGGCGGATGGTGGTCAGGCCGATATCGCCGGTGTAGAAACTATCGTCGTAGCCGACCAGCGAGACGTCGCCGGGCACGGAGAATCCATTGCGCTCCAGCTGGAACATAAGCGGCAAAGCGATGCCATCCTCCTGGCATGCGATGGCGGTGGGCATCTCGTCTTGGCTCATGAGTTGGTCGACCACGTCGCTGATTTCATAACGTCCATCGTCATCGACCTTGCAGACGATGACCTGCGGCTCGATGCCTTCCCTGCGGCAGCAGGCGGTGAATGAGTCGAATCGGCTTTGCACGGAGAAGCTCAGCGACACCTCGCGATTGGTGCTGATATAGGTGATGCGGCGATGTCCGAGATTGATAAGATGGCGGGCGGCCAGCGTGGAGCCCTGCACGTCGTCGATATTGACGGCGGCGGTAAAGCCGCGGGCTTCGGGCTCGACTGAATTGATGCCGACGATCGGCACGCCGACCGAAGCCAGTTGCGCGATTTCGTTGTTGTCGATATCGAAAGACGCCACAATCACGGCATCGGCGTTACGGCGTACCGGCAACATCTCGAAGAATTCCTTGCGCTCCTCGATGCTGGAAATCTGGAATACCGAAATATCGTAGCCCTGCGTGTGCAGCACCTCGTTGAGCCCCTCGATGACCGAGGCGGTGAACCACAGGCGGATATGGCCGCTCATCAGTACTGCGATGCGCAGGGCGCGGCCGGATTTCAGGGCCGCAGCCGAGCGGGAGAGTGAGAAATTGAGTTTGTCGGCGATGGCGAGCACGCGCTCGCGGGTCTTGGCCGACACCAGATCCGGTCTGGTGAAGGAACGTGAGACGGTGGAGATGGAGACGCCGGCCTCGCGGGCGACATCCTGAATGCTCGTAGCCATTGCAGCCCCCTTGCGTTGAATGGAAAATCGCAATACACATGCGCAACTGACTCCAGTGTACATGCTGATTGATTGATTTGCGGCGATGACAACGATTGTATTACAAACGTTTGCACAGTGTCTATGACGGCGTCAGATTGGCTTTATATAGCCGTTATCTTAGTTGAAAGAAGATTGCTGGAGCTGGAGTATGCTCGAGCTTGAAACGCTGAAAATGACAACGTTGGACATATAATGATTCGACGTTTACTATGAATATAGGCTTGAACGAGAACAGGCCGTGCATGCGGTTCTCGATCGGCAGGCTCGCATTGAGTTGAACTCCGCAGCCGGCGCACGATGCAGTGTCGCAACGCAGCGGACTCAAGGAGGAGGAAAAGTCATGATCAGCATGGCTGGCAAGGCGATACGCAGATGGTGGGCGCTGTTCGCGCTCCCCACATTCGCCGCATTCATCATCGGGTTCCTGGTGCCCTTCATCATGGGCATCTACTTAAGCTTCTGCGAATTCACCACCGTTACCGACGGTGAATGGGTGGGGCTTAAGAACTACGGCAAAGCGCTGAAGGACAAGGAATTCCTGCACGCGCTCGGCTTCTCCACCGCGTTCACCATCGTGACCACCATCGTGATCAACGTGATCGCCTTCGCCATCGCCTACATGCTGACCAAGGCGATCAAGGGATCCACGCTGTTCCGCTCGGTATTTTTCATGCCGAACCTTATCGGCGGCATCATCCTGGGCTACATCTGGCTGCTGCTCCTGAACGGCGTACTGGCCCACTGGGGCCGCGCCCTGACCTATAAGGCGTCCTACGGGTTCTGGGGTTTGGTCATCCTGGTGTGCTGGCAGCAGATCGGCTACATGATGATCATCTACATCGCCGGCCTGCAGGCCCTGCCCACCGACGTGCTGGAGGCCGCGGCCGTGGACGGCGCCAACGGACGGCAGACCATGTTCCGCATCATCATCCCGCTGATGATGCCGTCCATCACCGTGTGCTCCTTCCTGACCGTGACCAACGGTTTCAAGCTCTACGACCAGAACCTCGCATTGACCAACGGTGCGCCGAGCAACATGTCTGAAGGTCTGGCGCTGAACATCACCCGCACCTTCTACGGCCGTATGGGCTGGGAAGGCGTCGGCCAGGCGAAGGCCGTGCTGTTCTTCATCCTGGTTGCGGTCATCGCCCTGATTCAGAACAAGCTCACCACGAGCAAGGAGGTGGCAGCCTGATGAACGAGAACAAGCCTGTGAAGCATGGCGCATTATGGACCGTGCTGTTTGCCGTCGTCTCCCTGTTCTGGGTTTTCCCGATCGTCCTGGTGCTGATCAACTCCTTCAAGCAGAAGGCGTACATCTCCAAGAACGCCTTCTCCCTGCCGACCGGCAAGGCGTTTGTAGGACTTGAGAACTATGTGCGTGGCATCGAGACCACGCAGTTCTTCGCCTCCTTCGGCTGGACGCTGCTTATCACCGTCGGCTCGGTGGTGCTGATTCTGGTGTGCACCTCGATGTGCGCATGGTGGATCGTGCGCGTGAACAACTGGGCCGCGAAGCTGCTCTACACCCTGTTCCTGTTCAACATGATCGTGCCGTTCCAGATGGTGATGTTCACCCTCTCCAAGATCGCCGACATGCTGAAGCTCAATACCCCGTGGGGCCTGTGCATCGTGTACCTCGGTTTCGGGGCCGGTCTGGCCGTGTTCATCTTCACCGGCGTGATCAAGGGCATCCCGCAGGAGCTTGAGGAGTCCGCCATGATCGACGGCGCGTCAGTGCCGCGCATCTTCTTCCAGATCGTGGTGCCAATCATGAAGCCGTCGATCGTCTCGGTGGCCATCCTCGAAGCCATGTGGATCTGGAACGATTACCTGCTGCCGTACCTGACGCTCGACCTCGGCAAGTACAAGACCATCTCGGTCGCCGTGCAATACCTCAAGGGCGGCTACGGTTCCGTGGATATGGGCGCCATGATGGCCTGCCTGGTGCTGGCCATCATCCCCATCATCGTCTTCTACTTGGTATGCCAGAAGTATATAGTCTCTGGTGTCATGGCGGGAGCCGTCAAGGGCTGACGACTCGCGTCGTCAGCCCATGGCTGGAAGCCCAGTGGGCTTCCAGCAGGCTCCAGGCTGAGCCGCGACAGCGGCGAAGCTAATGATGAGCCTCGTCGTAGGCGAGTCCGTAATTGCAGGGCCGAAGGCGGCGCGGTCAAGGGTTGAGCCCGACAATCTGGCGGGGAGCCAAGAGCAGCACAAGGAGTAGTTGATGAACTGGCTGGCACCGGACTCGAAATTCATGCGCGCGTGGAGCAATCTTGTTGACGGCGTATGGATCAACATTCTGATGCTGGTCACTTCGATTCCGCTCATCACCATCGGTGCGGCCCTGACTGCCGGCCATGATGCTTGCCGCCGCTCCATCGAGGGCGAGGGCAAAGGCGTAACCGCCAACTACTTCAAGTCATTCAAAACCAACTTCATCAAAGCCACGCTGCTGTGGCTGCCGTTCTTGGTGGTGCTGATTGCAGTGGTCTGGTCATGGATCGTCCTGCAGATCACGCCGCTGCTCATCATCAAATTCGCGCTGACCATCCTCTGGCTTATCGGCTTCGAATGGGTGTTCGCGCTTCAGGCACGCTTCGAGAACACCGCGGCCGGCACCTTGAAGAACGCCTTCATCTTCGGCATCTCCCACATCGCGATGACCGTGGCTCTGGTCATCGTGGATGCCGTGTTCGTGGCGCTGCTGGTGGCCAGCTGGTTCTACATGCCCGGTGGACTGTTCCTGCTGGTGATCCTTGGTTACGGCACCATGCTGATGCTCCATATCCCCGTCACCGAGCGCGTCTTCAAGCCATATCTCGCCAATCCTGTGGATTCTCCCGATAGTATGCAACGCTAAGCAGCTAGCGGACAGTCAACGAGGATAAGGAGCCGGCCTACGCGACACTGGGCGGTATCCCGCGTTACCTAGAGGAATTTGACCCAAATGAGACCATAGATGCAAATGTCAAGCGGCGTATTCTGAGAGCTATTCGCAGATGAGACTCTACTTCTTCGCCTGAGTGAGCTGGTAGGCCGCAAAGAGAATGGCGAGCCAAATCACGCCGGCGATGACGGCGACACGGTAGCTGGCGGAGAAGCACATGAGCACCACCACCAGTGCCAAGAACGCCAACACCACCCACGGGGTCACCTTAGCGAACGGCAGCTTGAAGTGAATCGCGTCGAGCGCTTCCTTGCCGGACTTGCCGGCCAGCTCGGAATCCTCGGGAGCGCCGCCCGCGGCGACCACCTTACGGAACTTCATCTCGGTGAACATGATCATCGTCCAGTTGATGATGCCGGCGATGGTGGCAATCGACATCAGATAGTTGAACGCGAACTCGGGCCACACGAACACCACGACCACGGCGATGGCGGTGATCACGGCGGACGTCAGCACGCCGGCCACCGGCACGCCCTTAGCGTTGAGCTTGCCCAGATACGCGGGCGCATTGCCTTGCTTGGCCAGCGAATACAGCATGCGGGAGTTGGCGTACAGGCCGGAGTTGTAGACGCTCATCACGGCGGTCAGGCACACGAAGTTGAGGATGCCGGCGGCCGCGTGGATGCCCACGGAATCGAAGATTTGCACGAACGGGCTGGGAGCATCGTCTCCGCCGATGGTGTTCCACGGTATTACGGCCATGATTACGCCGAGCGCGCCAATGTAGAACACGAGAATTCGCCAGATAATGTCATTGGTGGCGCGGGGAATCGTACGACGAGGGTCCTCGGTTTCGCCGGCAGTGATGCCGATGAGCTCGGTGCCGCCGAAGCTGAACATCACCACGACAAGCGCCATCAACAGACCGGTCCAGGTGCCGTCCTTAGTCTGCTCCATGAGACCGTTCGGGAAGAAGCCCCCTTCCAAGGTGAACCAGTTGGCAAAGCTCGCTTTGATACCGGATGTGGTGGGCAGAGCGAAGATGATGACGGCCAGGCCGCCGATAATCATGGCGATCACGGCCACAATCTTGATAATGGCGAACCAGAACTCGAACTCGCCGAACTTGGAGACGCCCAGCAGGTTGGCGGCGCAGATAATCACCAAGAACACGGCCGCCGACACCCATGTCGGAATCGCCGGGAACCAGTAGTTCACAAACGAACCCACCACTGACAGCTCCACCATCGAGACGAGGATGTAATTGAACCAGTAGTTCCAACCGGAGATGAAGCCGGCGCGCTTGGACCAGTAGCGAGTGGCGTAGTAGCTGAACGCGCCCGCCTCCGGATCCTCAACGGACATTTCGCTCAGCGCGCGCACGATCATGAAGATTGCGAAGCCGCCGACCAAGTAGGCGAGCAGAATCGAGGGGCCGGCCAGCGCGATGGCTTCGCTGGAACCATAGAACAGGCCGGTTCCGATGGCGCCGCCCAGTGCAATCAGCTGGATATGACGGTTCTTCAGTGACTTGCGCAGCGTGGCCGGCACCGGCACATCGTCGGTTTCGCGCGGCTGTTCGGACGTATCGTTGGTGCTCATGATGCCCTTCCCCAGGTTCCTCTGACTATCGGCATGGATGGCGACCCCGCCATGCACGATGCCCGCCATTGTAAAACGCCGTATGGCGTGATGGCAACGCCCACCGCCACTGGGCGAGACCGGCGACTCACGATCCGTATGCTGGTTGCGCAACCGTCATGGTGTTGTTTTACTGGAAGGGAACAAGGGAACGCAGACGGCTTCGCCGATGTGACGCGCCGTGGTGGGAACTGTCGGAGGTGCGTGATGGCGTATATCGAATTCGATCATGTGGTCAAGGAATACCCCTCCGGCAGCAGTGTGATTCGAGCGCTCGACGAGGCGAGTTTCACCGCCGATCAAGGTGAGCTAAGCGTCATCCTCGGCCAGTCGGGCGCAGGCAAGACCACGGCGTTGAACATTCTGGGCGGCATGGATACCGCGACTTCCGGCCGTGTTATTGTGGGCGATCGCGATATCACCGGATTGCGCAAGCGCGATTTGGTGACCTATCGGCGCAACGACATCGGCTTCGTTTTCCAGTTCTACAATCTTGTGCCGAACCTTACCGCGCTGGAAAACGTGGAGCTTGCCTCACAGATTTGTCCCGACCATTTCGACCCGGTGGAAACCTTGTGCAAGGTCGGGTTGGGGGAGCGCATGGGGAACTTCCCGGCGCAACTGTCCGGCGGCGAACAACAGCGTGTATCCATCGCCCGCGCGATTGCCAAAAAGCCGAAGCTGCTGTTGTGTGACGAGCCGACCGGTGCGCTCGATTACGAGACCGGTAAGGAAGTACTGCAGCTGCTGCAGGATATTTGCCAAACGCAAGGCATGACCGTGATGATCATCACGCATAATTCCGCGCTTGCACCGATGGCTCATAAAGTGATTCGCTTCCGCTCCGGCAAGGTGACCAGCGAGGAGGTCAACGCAACGCCGCAGCCCATCGCCGATATCGAATGGTAGGTGATTGGCGATGCTCACTGCAAGACACTCTGTGAAACGCCCCGTGAAACAAGCGAGGCGATTCGTGGAACAACCTGTGAAACATTCTGTGAAACGGCGGAACCTCGACGATAGCGGCGGTCGAGGAGCGGGCGTTTCTGCGGTATTTGCCAAAGATACGTTGCGTTGCTGGCTGCGCAGCTGGAAGAGGTTCGTCTCGATCGCCGTCATTACGCTGCTTGGCGTGGCCGTGCTGACCGGCATCTACGCCGGATGCCGCGATGCTTTTCTGGCGGCCGGTCGTTTTTACGATCAGCAGGGACTGCATGACCTGCAGGTGCTATCCACATACGGCCTGACCGGTGATGATGCAGCGGCACTGCGCCGAATCGACGGTGTGCAAACCGTGCAGCCCGAACGTTCTCAGACGGTGACCACGTTGGTGGACGGCACCAAGAAAACCGTGACCATGCAGGAAATCGGTACCGAAGGGCTTGATCAGCCGTACATACGGCAGGGCAAACTGCCGAACAAGGCCGGCGAAGTGGCGGTTACGCAGCAATTCCTGAACGATAGCGGACTCAAGATTGGCGGCACCATTACTGTGACGCCACAAGACACCTCTTCATCCGTCATATCGGCAGCGGCCACGGAGACTGACGACGCCAATACGGACGCCGACGCCGAGCAATCCCCGCAGTTCCCCACGAAACTCACCATCACCGGCGTCGTGCTCGACCCGCGCGACCTCAACAATCCAGACGGCTATTCGGGCATGACCTCCTTCCGGTCCACCTCATCCGAGGACTATACGTTCTTTGCACCCAGCGACGGCGTGACCGGCAATATATACACTGCGATATCGGTTGCCGTCACTGGTGCGTCCGATTTTGACACGTTTTCCGATGCCTACGATGAAGCCGTCAAAACCGTGGCCGACCGTATCGAGCATCAGATACAGGCCACACGCCAGAAAGCCCGTCGTCAACAGATCGTCTCCAGCGCGCAGCGCAGACTGGACGATGCCAAAGACGAGGCCAACGAGCAGCTGGACGAAGCCCAGAAGCAGATCGACGACAACTGGGCCGAGCTGGAAGCCAACGAAACGACATTGCAAGATAGCCGTACCGAATTGGAGAACAACAGGACAACCATTACCGATGGCGAACGGCAGCTCGCCGATGGACGTGCGCAGATTGCATCGGCCCGTCAACAGATCGCGCAAGGTCGCCAGCAGATAGCCGAAGCGCGCACCCAGCTCGAATCAGGCAAAACGCAGCTCACCTCGGCTCGCAAACAGCTCGATGCGGCGCAAACGGAACTGACCGCCAATCGCACGAAAATCGAACAGGGCATTACCCAAATCGACCAAGGCGTGGCGCAAATTGATCAGATGCTGTCCATGATTCAACAGGCCGACAATCTACTGGCGCAACTTGACCCGAATATCGACTTCAACTCACCCACATGGCAGGCCATCAAGCAACTGCTCGCGCGCCTTGGCATTACCCTGCCTGAAGTGCCGTCAATCAGTGAGCTGCGGCAACAGCTGGCCGCCAAGCAAACGGAACTGCAAACGCAGCGAGACAGTCTGGCCCAGCAGAAAGCCGATTTGCAGCGCACATTAAACGAAACCATTGCCCCCGCACAATCCACCTTGGACCAGCAGAACGCGCAACTGACCGCCAAGGAACAGGAAGTGGCTGCAGGAGAGGCACAGCTCAATACCAAATCCGCGGAACTCGAAGCGAATGCCGCAACCCTCGAAACCCAGTCGGCGCAACTTGAAGCGCAGGCCGCCCAACTGGCCAGCGGCAAGCAGCAGCTCGAAGAAGGCGAGCGGCAGCTGAAAGAAGGCGAACAACAGCTCGCGGACGGCAAGGCGAAACTGGATGATGCGCAGTCTGCACTCGATGCGAAGCGAAGCGAAGCGGAAAGCGAATTCGCCAAGCAGCAACGGCGCATCGACGATGTGGCCAACGCACGTTGGTATGTGCAGACGCGCGCCTCGATCGACGGATTCAGCTCGCTCAAATCAGACGTCAGTTCCATCGAATCCATCGGCCGCGCATTCCCGATTGTGTTCCTGCTGGTCGCCGTGCTCATGAGCCTGACCACCATGACCCGCATGGTCGAGGAAGATCGCGGACTCATCGGCACCTACCTTGGCCTCGGCTATGGCGGACTCGCCGTGTCCAGCCGGTATCTGCTGTTCGCGTTGCTCGCCTGCCTGCTCGGCGGCGGCATCGGTCTGCTGGTCGGATTCCTCGGCATCCCGGCATTCCTGCTGGTGGTGATTGAGGGACTGTATATATTGCCCGGTGTGCGACTTGAATACGACTGGCTGTACGGCTCGGCCGGCATCGTGCTGTTCGTGGTCGGTGTGGGAGTGGTCACCGCGCTCGTCTGCCGCGAGGAGATGCGGCACACGCCCGCCGCGCTGATGCGGCCGAAGGCGCCGAAGACGGGCGCTCGCATATTGTTGGAGCGAATTCGCCCGGTATGGAGCCGGCTGAACTTCCTCGGCAAAGTCACTGCGCGCAATATCTTCCGATTCAAGTCGCGCTTGATTATGACCGTGGGCGGCGTGGCCGGTTGCACAGCGTTGATTATCTGCGGATTTGCGATTAACGACACCGTCGACACGATTGGCGTCAAGCAATATGAGCAGATCTACCAGTATGACTTGATGGTGGTGGCCAATGACGATAACGCCGCCGCGATGCGCAAGCAGGTGGCAGAAGATGGCCAGGCCACCGAAACGCTGAATCTGCGCGTGGATAGCGGCGAAATGAGCAATGCGGCGCAGAAAAGCGAAACCGTGCAGCTGATGACCGTGCCCAACGATTCGCTGAATATCTTGAACGATATGGTCACGTTGGAGCAAGCCGGCGATGATGAATGGTTCGGACTGCCCAATATTTTCGGCAAAGCGGGTGGTGGCACTGTAGCGTTGGACGATAGTGGCGTGATTGTGTCGCAGTCCGCCGCCAACTCGCTGAATATTCATGCCGGCGACACCGTCACGCTGGGCAATGGCGGCAGCAGCCGGGCCAAGGTGCAGGTCGCGGCCGTGACGCGCAATCTTGTTGGCTCTGATGTGTACATCAGTGAGCGACTGTACGACCAGAAGTTTGCGGCCGACGGTGTGACGTCTTCGGCTTCGGGGGATGGCACTGCCTCGACCTTGACGTGGAACGCGATGCTCGTCAAGCTGAAAGGTTCCGAGACCGAACAGGCCGAATATGCGGATCGGTTGGGCGAGGAATCGTCGGTGCTCAAGGCCGTGAGCTGTGCGCATCTGGCCGCCACGTTTAAGTTCGATCTGATGGGTGCCGTGGTGGCGCTGATTGTGGGGCTCGCCGGCGGTCTGGCGCTGGTGGTGCTGTTTACGTTGGCCAATACGAACGTGTCCGAACGCATCCGCGAGATGGCCACACTGAAGGTGCTGGGCTTCTATGACCGCGAGGTGCACAACTACGTGAACCGCGAGATGATGATATTGACCGGTATGGGTGTGGTGGTTGGTCTGCCGCTTGGCAGGTGGATAGGCGGATTACTGACTGCTGCGTTGAATATGCCGTCGCTGTATTTCGAAGTGGAAGTGCACTGGTACAGCTATGCGATTGCCGTGGTGGCGACGCTGGCGTTCGCGCTGCTGGTGCAGCTGTTCACCAACCCAGTGCTCGATCGTGTAGACCCGGTCAGCTCGCTCAAGTCCGTGGAATAGAGACGGAAGTTCAATTTGGTGTTGGTGAATTGAACTTTTTTGGCGGAATACTTACAGCATCATCGCATGTATTCTTGAGCTGAGCGTTTTCGTGACATATTTCGGTGATACAGTCTGAACTTGTTTTGAACGAGTATCGCGTCCGGTGCGTAACAATCGGGCGGCGGAGAAGAGAAATGAAATCAGTATGGCCGATACGAATGTGAATGGTGGTGCACAGCAGGCTACGGGCAAACTCAAGTCTGTCGAAAGCCTGGACCGGACCAACGAGATGGAGCGCGGCCTGAACAACCGCCACGTGCAGTTCATCGCCATCGGCGGCACCATCGGCACCGGATTGTTCCTGGGGTCCGGCAAGTCGCTGGCGCTGACCGGCCCCTCGATCGTCTTCGTGTATATCCTGGTCGGCGTCATCATGTTCTTCCTGATGCGCGCCATCGGCGAGATGATGTACCGCGACCCCAGCCAGCACACCTTCATCAATTTCATCACCCGCTACCTGGGCAACGGATGGGGGCATTTCGCCGGCTGGACGTATTGGGCCGCGCTCGTGCTGCTGGGCATGACCGAGATCACGGCCGTCTCCACGTACTTCATCACCTTCTTCGACACGTTCGGCATCGACCTGACCCATTGGAAATGGCTGATCGAGCTGTGTTTCCTGGTGTCGCTGGTGTCCGTCAACCTGATCGCCGTCAAGGTGTTCGGCGAAGTGGAATTCTGGTTCTCGATGATCAAGATCACGCTGATCGGCGCGATGATCGTCACCGCCGTGGTCATGATCGTGATCGGCTACCATTACCCGGCCGCGCGGATTCATGGCGTGGATCATGTGAGCCCGGCGGGCCACGCCGGACTCGACAACCTGTTCGCCGGCTTCTCGTTCGCCCCGAACGGCTGGATGGCCTTCCTCATGAGCTTCCAGATGGTGTTCTTCGCCTATGAGCTGCTCGAGTTCGTGGGCGTCACCGTCTCCGAGACCAAGAATCCTCGTGAGGTGCTGCCCAAAGCCGTCAACGAGATCATCGTGCGCGTGCTCATCTTCTACGTGGGCGCGCTCGTGGCCATCATGTGCATCGTGCCGTGGACCTCGTTCAAGCCGAACGAGGACGGCTCCTTCGCCTCCCCGTTCATCATGGTGTTCCAGTATGCCGGGTTGAACTGGGCGTCCGCCCTGGTGTTCTTCGTGGTGATCACCGCCGCGTCCTCGTCGCTCAATTCGCTGTTGTATTCCGCCGGCCGCCACCTGTACCAGCTGTCCGAGGTGTCGCCGAACCCGATGCTGAACAAGCTCGGCAAGGTGTCCGACCGCAAGGTGCCGGCCCGCGCCATCCTGGTGTCCGCGGCGCTGATACTGCTGTCGCCGATCGTCAACGCCATCCCCGGCATCTCGGGGGCGTTCGTGCTGTTCTCGTCCGCCAGTTCCGCGGTGTTCCTGTTCATCTACATCCTGACGCTGCTGGCGCATCGCAGGTACCGCCGTTCCGCCGATTTCATCGCGGACGGGTTCGTCATGCCCGCGTGGAAGGTGCTCAACACGGTGGCGATCGTGTTCTTCGTGTTCATTTACCTGACGCTGTTCCTGGCGGACGACACCCGCAGTTCGGCCATCGCCGGTCTGGTGTGGCTGATCGGGTTCGGCGGGTTCTCCGTACTGCGCGAGCATTACCGCAGCCGTGATCTCAAGGCCGCGCTGAGCCGCGGACGGTGACGGGTGCCGGCGGGTGCCGGCGGACCGCCCCGCGCCGCCCCGCCCTGCGGCGCCGATAATTGGCTTGCGGTGTTGAATTGTTTACGGTGTGAGCTATTCTGGGGGCGTCCGCGGCGCTGCGCCGCACAATGAACGGAAACGGATGGTGCCCGTATGGGATTCGAACAGGAGGCGGTCAGCGAACTGTATGCCAGCGTATGCGGCAACCGTTCGAAGATGCAGAGGGAATTCACCCGCGGGGCCCACGGCGAGCAGTTCGTGCTCCGGGAGCTGTCCATCAAGGGAACCCAGTCGCCATCGCAGCTGGCCGCCGCGCTCCAGACCAGTTCCGGCCGCATCTCCACGGTGTTGTCGGCGTTGGAGAAGAAAGGCTGGGTCACGCGCGACATCGACCCCGAGGATCGCCGCATCATCCGCGTGAACCTTACCGATTCCGGCCGCGAGCAGTCCCGCCGGATGATGGATGAGATGCGTTCGGCGATCTGCTGGATCTTCTCGCAGATGGGGGAGCGGCGCACGCGCGCGTTCGTCGAACTGCTCTCGGAATTCACCACATACATGTCGATCTGCCATCCGGGCCAGCCGAGGCCGACCGCGGAGCAGGTGAGCGAGGCGTTCGCCGAGCGGGACCGGCGCGTGGCCGAGCATATGCCGGACGGACGGGCGCGGAGCGACGAACGGTAGGGGCTCCGTCTGCCCCGCGCCGGGCGCGGGCGGCCTCGTTTGCCCCCTCGGTTGAGCGCAGAGCGTAATCCCGGGGGCTCACAGCGAATGCCCAGAGTCATGCGTAATATCTCACAGTGTAAGTAACCAAACCGTGGAAACTATTCAGACAACGGAAACCGATCAACACCACTAATCCAACCAACCGAACACCACACCACATTCACGCCAACCACACCAATACAAGGGGAAATCAATGTTCCGCATCATGAAATACCTCTCCAAAGCGGAGATCGGTCAGATGCTCGTCGCCCTGCTGACCATCGTCGGGCAGGTCTACTTCGACCTGAAACTGCCCGACTACATGTCAGACATCACCACCTTGGTCGAGACGCCGGGCAGCGACATGAAGGACATCTGGATCGCGGGCGGCAAGATGCTGCTCATCTCGCTCGGCTCCGTGGCGTGCGCCGTCATCACCGGCTACATAGCCGCGCGCGTGGCCGCCTCGTTCACCCAGCGTCTGCGCTCGCTCGAATTCCGCAAGGTCGAATCCTTCGGACCGGCCGAGATGAGCAAGTTCTCCACGGCCAGCCTCATCACCCGCTCCACCAACGACATCACGCAGGTGCAGATGTTCATCACCATGGGTCTGCAGCTCATCGTCAAGTCGCCGATCATGGCCGTATGGGCCGTATGCAAGATCGCCGGCGAAGGCTTCGAATGGACGCTCGCCACCGGCATCGCCGTGGCGGTCCTGCTGGTGTCCATCACCGTCATGATGGCCATGGTCATGCCGAAGTTCAAGGCGATGCAGGCCCTGACCGACAACATCAACCTCGTGGCCCGCGAAAACCTCACCGGCCTGCGCGTGGTGCGCGCCTACAATGCCGAGGACTACCAGGAGTCCAAGTTCACCAAGGCCAACAAGGACCTCACCGAAACCCAGCTGTTCACCAACCGCGTCATGGCGTTCATGATGCCGCTGATGAACACCGTCCTGAATGGTCTGATGCTCGCCGTCTACTGGATCGGCGCCTACCTGATCGACGCCGCCGGGCTCAAGGACAAGCTCACCGTGTTCTCCAACATGGTCGTGTTCTCCAACTACTCCGTGCAGGTCATCATGAGCTTCCTGCTCATGAGCATGGTGTTCGTGCTCTGGCCGCGCGCCGACGTTTCGGCGCAGCGCATCATGGAAGTGCTCGACACCGAGCCGATCGTCGGCAACGGCACCAAGACCGCCGCCGACGTGGCCAAGACCGGCCAGCGCGGCACCGTGGAATTCCGCAACGTCGGCTTCACCTACCCGGACTCGCGCGAAGCGATGCTCGAAGGCATCAGCTTCACCGCCACGCAAGGCCAGACCGTGGCGTTCATCGGCTCCACCGGCTCCGGCAAATCGTCGCTGATCAACCTCGTGCCGCGCTTCTATGACGTCAGCGAAGGCCAGGTGCTGGTCGACGGCGTGGACGTGCGCGACTACGACCTGAAGACCCTGCGCGACAAGATCGGCTACGTGCCGCAGCAGTCCGTGCTGTTCAAGGGCACCGTGGCCTCCAACGTGAGCTATGGCGATCAGCCGGGCGACCCGGCGGAGGTCGAGATGACGGACAGCTCCACCGCCTCCGGCCGCAAGCACGAGACCGCACTGCTCGCCGCGGACAAGGCCGCGCAGGACGCCGGCCTGCCGGCCGAGCGGATGGAGCGCGTCAAGGCCGCCGCCGACGTGGCGCAGGCCAGCGAATTCGTGGCGCGCATGGACGGCGGATACGCCGCCGCGATCGCACAGGGCGGCTCGAACGTGTCCGGCGGCCAGAAGCAGCGACTGTCCATCGCACGCGCGGTGTACCGGCATCCGGAGATCCTGATCTTCGACGACTCGTTCTCCGCGCTCGACTTCAAGACCGACCGCGAGGTGCGCGACGCGCTCGCCCGCGAAGCCAAGGACTCCATCAAACTCATCGTGGCCCAGCGCATCGGCACCATCATGAACGCCGACCGCATCGTCGTGCTCGACGACGGCAAGGTCGTGGGCCAGGGCACGCACCGGGAACTGCTCGAACACTGCGACGTATACCGCCAGATCGCCGAATCCCAGCTCAGCCAGTCGGAGCTTACGGCGTAAGGCATCCCCCCCCACGCGGACATCCCCTCACCGGAGGGGCAAGGCACAACGAAAAGGACTGAACACCATGCCAAGAGGACCAATGGGCGGCAGGCGCGCCGTCGAAAAGCCCCATGATTTCGGCAAAGTCATGGGCAAACTCGTGAACTACTGCCGCAACTATCTTCCCGTCATCATCGTCGCACTCATCCTGGGCGCGATCGGCACCGTCTGCCAGATCGTCGGCCCGGACAAGCTCAAGGACATGACCAACGAGATCGTCAAAGGCCTGCCCGCCATCGTCAACGGCAGGCCGGTGATGCGCTCGGTCGATTTCGGCGCGGTGGGCCACATCGCCTGGACGCTGGTGGCCCTGTACGCGGGATATGCCGTGCTCGGCTATGTGCAGAGCTGGATGATGGCCAACGTCACCCAGCGCACCGCCCAGCGGCTGCGCGAATCGATCTCGGTCAAGATCAACCGGTTGCCGCTCAAATACTTCGACAAGGTCAGCTACGGCGACGTGCTGTCCCGCATCACCAACGATGTGGACGCCATCGGCCAGACGCTGGGCCAGTCGCTCGGCTCGCTGATCACCTCGGCGACGTTGTTCGTGGGCGCGCTGGTGATGATGTTCTACAACAACGTGATCATGACCCTGTGCGCCATCGGTGCCAGCCTCATCGGCCTGATCATCATGATGGCCATCATGAAGGCCTCCCAGAAGTACTTCGCCCGGCAGCAGACGGCTCTGGGCGACGTCAACGGCCACGTCGAGGAGATGTACGCCGGTCACCTCATCGTCAAGGCGTACAACGGCGAGGCGGATTCCATCCGCCGCTTCGAACGGTACAACGCGGACCTCTACGAGTCGGGTTGGAAGTCACAGTTCCTCTCCGGCCTGATGATGCCGCTCATGAACTTCGTGGGCAACTTCGGCTACGTGGTGGTGTGCGTGGTGGGCGCGGCGCTCGCACTCAACGGCCAGATCGAGTTCGGCGTGATCGTGGCGTTCATGATGTACATCCGCCTGTTCACCCAGCCGTTGGCGCAGTTCGCCCAAGCCTTCCAGAACCTGCAGCGTTGCGCGGCGGCCGCCGAGCGCGTGTTCGGCTTCCTTGAGGAGCCGGAGATGGAGGACGAATCCGGCAAGCAGGCCCTACTCGGCACGGACCATGCGGGCGGGCGCGACGTGAAGGGCGACGTGGAATTCAGCCACGTGCAGTTCGGCTACGAGCCGGGCAAGCCGATCATCCACGACTTCTCCGCCTCCGTCAAGGCCGGGCAGAAGGTCGCCATCGTCGGCCCGACCGGCGCCGGCAAGACCACCATGGTCAACCTGCTCATGCGCTTCTATGAGATCTCCGGCGGCTCGATTGCGATCGACGGCGTGGACACCAAGTCCGTGCCGCGCTGGAATGTGCACGACCAGTTCTCCATGGTGCTGCAGGATACGTGGGTGTTCCGCGGAACCGTGCGCGAGAACATCGCCTACTCCAAGCCCGGCGTGACCGACAAGCAGATCGAGGATGCGTGCAAGGCCGTGGGTCTTGACCACTTCATCCGTTCGCTGCCGGACGGCTACGACACCGTGCTCGATGACAAGTCGTCGCTCTCCCAGGGCCAGAAGCAGCTGCTGACCATCGCCCGCGCGATGGTGCAGGACGCGCCGATTCTGATTCTCGACGAGGCCACCTCCTCGGTCGATACCCGTACTGAAGAGCTGATCCAGAAGGCCATGGACGCGCTGACCGTGGGGCGCACGTCGTTCGTGATCGCCCATCGCCTCTCCACGATCCGTGACGCCGACATGATCCTCGTCATGACCCACGGCGATGTGATCGAACGCGGCACCCATGACGAGCTGCTGGCTGCGGGCGGCTTCTACGCCGACCTGTACAACAGCCAGTTCGCACTCGCTGACTGACGGATTGTTTCCTGCGTTAGCGGATTAGCGGATTAGCTATACTCGGCTCCCCTCTCCGAGGGGAGCTGTCAGCGTAGCTGACTGAAGGGAGCAACCCATCGGTCCGCCCGAGGGAATGCTCCACTGGATGTGATACTGATGATTTCGTACATTAATGCGTGAAAAAGCCGCCCGGAAAATTGGGGGATTGTGCGGCGGCACGATTGGCGTTGAGGATGGCGCATTCGAAATCGAAGTGAGCGCGTAACTGGGCGGCCGAGGTAGTGAACAGAGCAGTGGCGAGTCCGTCGGCCAGTGCGGTGCTCAAAGATGCTGCGTGCGGCATGACGGCCACCCATGTGGCGGCTACATCGTCAACCGGCAGACCGTCGATGGCGTTGAGCAGATGGTGGAGCTGGTGGCCGGCGGCGTCGGGCCAATGGCGTCGGCTGGGGGCGCTCGCGCAGAACGCGCCCCGGTTGAGTTCGGCCAATCCCACGGCGTTGGCGGGGTCGGACGGGTCCTCAAGGGCGATGGTGATCGGCTCGACCGTGCGTATGAGCATGTCGCCGCCGGCGTCGATGACGTATTGGCGGTCATCGTGCGCCGACTGGCGCGTTCGCCTCCAGTCGGCGCGCAGCATCCCCGCAAGCAGGTCCAGCAGATATCCTTTGCCGCACGCGCCGAAATCCAGTGCGACGGGACGCCGGGTGACCAGTGTGGTGCCATGTCGCTCCACGTCGCCGCCCCAGGTGGGCCGGCCGTGGATGGCGCCCAGACGCCCGCCGCGGGCGTCGGGCTCGACGGTGAACGAATAGACGGCGTCGTAGCCGAGTCGGATCAGATCCTCGCCCACGCATGGGTCGATGGCCCCGTCGGTGCCCGAGTACAGGGCGTCGTACAGGTCGAACAGGCCCGATGCCCAGTCGGGAAAGTCGAAGACGCCGCCGCGCGTGGCCGTGCGCATCCGGCTCACGGTCGAATCGTCCCTGAATCGGGACAGCGTCCGCTCATACGTGTCGACGAACGCGCCAAGCCGGTCGTGAAGCCCGTCCGCCAGCGGGGCGTCGGTGTGCAGCAGCAGGCCGGTGCCCAGCGCATCGGGGAACGCGGCGATGTGCGGCAGACGGTCGGTCAGCCGCACGTGCGGTCGGTCGTGCGGCGGTCGGTCGTGCGGTCGTTGTGTCGGGCCAGTCATGCCACCATCGTAGTGCGTGCGGCGCGTCGGCGCTCGGGCCGGGCGCCCGCACCGAAACGTTACCGTGCCGACATGTGCGCGACACTTCGGCGTCAAATTGCGTTTGACCGCACTCCGTACTATATTGTTGCGAGTTGCTTTGCGGAGCAAAGTAACATCCAAGGGGCTGTAGCTCAGTTGGTAGAGCGCTTCGTTCGCATCGAAGAGGTCGCGGTTTCGACTACCGTCAGCTCCACTAGACCCTCTGCATTCATTCCACCGCAGAGGGTCTTTTCATTTGTCTTCGTTGGTATTGTGCCATCTCGCGTTTCGAGGGGCTGATTTGGGGTTATAGGCCAAAATGTGTGTCTGGTGGTCTAGTCGTTCGACTGCCATTCGACCCGTGTGTGGAACTCGTTCCAGTCGATGCCGGTGCCGTATCTTGCGGGGATGCCGAACGTCTCGTACTGGCCTTGCGGGCTTCTCTCCCATGCCTGCCGGTAGAGGCGCTCGAGTCGTTCGTCGGTCATCGCGTTGGCCGCGAGCCACGCGTCGGTCTCGGGATGCGCCGTGTGCTGGTGGCACCACCAGCAGATCGCCTTCAGCCGTCTGACCAGCCGCAGTCCACGGTGGCGGCGCAGCATGTCGCGCAGGCGCGCGTTCCATGATTCGACGAGGTTGTTGGTGGACGGCACCGGGCCGACGGACGCGAGCCCCTCGTCGAGGAACGTGAACAGGTGGCCCTCGCGGATGCGTCTGCGGATCATGCGCCGTGCCTTGACGAGCCTTTGGTGCATGTCGTTCACGCCGCCGTCGGCGTATTCGCTCTTCTCGTCGAGGAACGAATGGAAGTCCTGCTCCCACTGGTTGTAGGAGACCAGCCATTCGGCCGCGCCGCCCGCGTCCCCGACGCGGGGCAGGGACAGGGCCACCCGGCGCAGCCGTCCGCCCGCCTCCAGACGGGGCCGCCTGCCGGTCAGCTCGAGGATGTTGGCCTGCACGTGGAACAGGCACCGCTGGATCCTCGTATCCGGCCACATGGCCTTCGCGGCCTTGAGGACGCCGCCCCCGCCGTCGCACACGAGCACGTCCGGTGGCGCGATGCGCGCCATCAGGCACTGCCATGCCGCCGCTTTCTCGCTTTTGGCGACGTGCCAGCCGATCACGTGCCCGCCGGCCACCGCGATCAGGACCACCGCGTCGCGGTGCAGGTGGATGCCGTCCACATGCACCACATGATGCACCTCGTCCACCAGCGGCACGGGCGGCCACAGGCCCCACATGAGCTCGCACCTGCGGCGCAGCGTGCGTGCCGGCAGCCGGTGCTCGGCCTGCGACTGCTTCGAGAACAGCCAATCCAGACCGCACCGCAGATCACGGGCGCTGTTGTCGCGCGACTGGGTGCGTGAGCTCCCACAGCCGGCGTTCCGGCACCGCCACCTGATCCGTCCCGAGCTCGTCCTTCCGTTCCGCTTCATCGGCTCGCCGCACACGGCGCAACAAGGTGTGTTCATCCACCCAATCTGCCACGCCAACTCGAAAGTCACTCAACCGTTGTGCCGCAAGGCCTGACCGGCCATTCCGGACACACATTCTGGCCGACCTCGAGTTCCCCGCCCATACAACTCGAACAGGAGGAACGCCCACCGCCACAAAGGAACACAAGCCAAAACGGACACACATTTTGGCCTATAACCCCTGATTTGGGGTTTGCCGGAGGTCTACTTGCGTTTCGAGGGGCTGATGGTCAAGTAGATACGCCGCCAAAATGGCGGAATAGCGTTGCGTCAAAGCCGTTTGTACTGGTGCTTCACCGGATGAGGAGCCCCTTGAAACGGAAGTAGACTTCCGGAACATGTGAAATCAGCCCCTGCAAAGGGAGAATGCCTCGATTCCGCCATGGATTGTCGTGGATTGCTCTGTGGTATGGGCAATACTGGGAGTATGACAAGCGCAGATGAGTTGAATGAGCAGTATGATGCTGACGGTAGCGTGACGCAAGTGCCTGAACGCAATGATGAAGTTCATGCCGGCGAATCCGCCGCCACCCAATCCCGCGAATCGGCCGTGACCATCCCCGCCGGCACCGTGGTGCTCGCCGCAACCCCGATCGGCAACGTTGGCGACGCCTCCGCCCGTCTGGTGGCCCTCTTGGAGCGGGCCGATATCGTGGCCGCCGAAGACACGCGCCGCCTCTACGATCTCGCCCGTCGCCTCGGCGTCTATGTGAACGGTCGCGTCATCGCCTATCACGACCACAACGAGCGCGACAAGGCCGACGGCCTGCTCGACCAGGTCGAAACCGGCGCCACCGTGCTCGTCGTGTCCGATGCCGGCATGCCCACCATCAACGACCCCGGCTTGGCCATCGTGCGCCGTGCCATCGAACGCGGTCTGCCCGTCACCTGCGCGCCCGGCCCCTCCGCTGTGCTCGACGCGCTCGCCCTCTCCGGCCTGCCCACCGACCGCTTCTGCTACGAAGGCTTCCTACCGCGAAAGCATTCCGAGCGCGTGCAGTATCTGCGCACGCTGTTGCCCGAACGCCGCACCATCGTGTTCTACGAGACGCCTCATCGCATTGCCGATTCGATGGACGATCTGCTGGACGCGTTCGGCCCGAATCGCCCGATGGCCCTGTGCCGCGAACTCACCAAGGATTATGAGCAGATTCGTCGCGGCCCGATTGGCGAGATTCGCCAAAGTGTGATTGATGATCCGCCCCGTGGCGAGATGGTGCTGGTCATCGGCGGCGCGTCCAACGAGGAGGCCGAAGCGGCCGCGCCCAGCACGCTGAGCGTGGAGGACATGGCCGTGCTGGCCATCGACCGTGCTTTGGAGGACGGCCTGCGTATCAAGGACGCCATCGCGCAAGTGGTGCAGGAGCATCCATTGGCTGACGGATCGTTGGCCAATCGCAAGCAGGTGTATGCGGCTGTGCTGAAAATCAAGGGATAGCGCAGCAGCCGGCGATTATCTCCCCGTTACGCTTCCATCGACTCGAACAATATTTCCAACGCCTGCCGGACCCCAGGCCCACCACGCTGCGAGACCAATTCCAGCAAAGGCGCGTCGGCTTTGGGATTGGCAACCAGCCATTTACGCAGTTCGGGCACGTGATATGCGATGTGCCAGAGCACGGCAACATCCGTATCGGGCGAACATGCCACCGCGGGCGTAAGTCTGATGGGTGGTTCAGGCGGCGCGGTCATATCCGAGATTGCGCGCGATGCGGATTCGGATGAGTGTGCCGCCGCCGCGTGGCGAGGCAACCGTTGCGCCTGCCGCAAATGCCGTAAACGGTGAGCGGCATGGCGGCCTCCGCGATGTCCTTTGGCGATGAATCCCCTCGTCATGCGCATTGCTCCAAAGCCGGTTCGTCAATCTCCTTCTGCACCGATTCAAAAAACATGCGTGCGCGTCCGGCATACTTGTGATGCCGATGCTCCTTGACGATTTGCAGACAGTCGTTTGGCCGAAACTGGTACGCGGACATCAGTTGGCACACCAGCGCGTTGACGGTGGAAGGATCGGGGATGTCTTCAGGACTCATCACCAGGTCGCAAGCCGTACGGGCTGGCGTGGTGACAGGCAGCCCGCCGAGCTTGATGATTTGCTCCGGCAACGTCAATCTTTTGAATACGCGGATGCGGCGGCTGACGGATGCCGAGCGGAAGTGCGATGTGGAGATCACGTCTATGGTGCTTGGAAAGTCGGGGCCTCCCAGCCATACCCAAGCGGCGGTCATCGAACACACCACAGTGCCAAACGGGGCGACCTCCGCGACGATTTTTGCGCGACCATACAGTGTGCCCGAATGCTCGATCCAGTAGCCGGCGGAATCGTCGAGCTTACGTAACGCGCCGAAGGCGGCCAGACGGTTAAGGCTGAGCGGTCCCGGCAGATCCTTGGTAAACAGTATCGGCGGCACCGCGGGCTGCGCGGTTGCCGGCGAGGCGACTGTTGTGATGTCCGTCATCGGACCTGCTGTGATATCCATGACCGAACAATATGCAGAAGTACGGCTTGCGCGCCACCGGATAAGCGAAAACGGTGGATAAGTGCATAACTTCACTAGGTGCGCGAATGATGTGGATAACTCGGTGGATATCGACAGGCGGAAGTGTGTGCGGATGTGCGTGGACGTGTGTACGGATGTACGTACGGATACGTGTGCGAATGCGTATGTGGATAAGCGCGCAAGAGGTGTACGGATAAGTATGTGGGGAAGTTGCGGGCGGATAGGTGAGTGGGATGAGGATGGCGGCGCGGCAGCTATCCGGGCGTGTCCCCGCCGCGCCGGATAATCAAGCCTTATGAGTCATGTTTTGGTGAATGTTGCTTGGCCGTATGCAAACGGCCCCCGTCATATCGGTCACGTTGCAGGATTTGGTGTGCCCTCCGACGTCTACGCGCGCTACGAGCGCATGAAGGGCAATGATGTGCTCATGGTGTCCGGCACCGATGAGCACGGCACCCCGATTCTCGTCGAGGCGGAGAAGGAAGGTCTCACTGCCCAGGAACTGGCCAACCGTTACAACCGCGTGATCGCCAAGGACCTGTGCGACCTCGGCTTGAGCTACGACCTGTTCACCCGCACCACCACCGGTAACCACGAGCACGTGGTGCAGGAGATGTTCAAGCAGTGCCTGGAGAACGGCTACATCTACAAGGGCAGCCAGCAGGTGGCGATTAGCCCGTCCACCGGCCGTACCCTGCCCGACCGCTACATCGAAGGCGAATGCCCGATTTGCCACGCCGAAGGTGCGCGTGGCGACCAGTGCGACGCCTGCGGCAACGAGCTCGACCCGGACGAGCTCATCAACCCCGTCTCCAAGATCAACGGCGAGACCCCACGTTTCGAACAGACCGAGCACTACTTCCTCGACCTGCCGGCGCTCGCCGAAGCCAACAAGGCGTGGCTGGAAACCCGCAAGGGCTGGCGCACCAACGTCATCAACTTCTCGCTCGGCCTGTTCAAGGAAGTCAAGCCGCGCGCCATCACCCGCGACATCGACTGGGGTATCCCGGTGCCGGTGAAGGGTTGGATCGACAACCCGAACAAGAAGCTGTACGTGTGGTTCGACGCCGTGATCGGCTACCTGTCGGCCTCCATCGAATGGGCCCGCCGCCAGGGCGACCCGGAGAAGTGGCGCGAATGGTGGAACGACCCGAAGTGCCCGGCCTACTACTTCATGGGAAAGGACAACATCACCTTCCACTCCCAGATCTGGCCGTCCGAAATGCTGGCGTACAACGGCAAGGGCTCCAAGGGCGGCGAAACCGGCCCGATGGGTCCGCTCAACCTGCCTGAGCAGGTGGTGGCCAGCGAGTTCATGACCATGGAAGGCAAGAAGTTCAGTTCCTCCCGCGGCATCGTGATCTACGTCAAGGACATCCTCGCCCGCTACCCCGTGGACGCCGTGCGCTACTACATTTCCGTGGCTGGCCCCGAATCCTCGGATTCCGACTTCACGTGGGCCGAGTTCGTGCGCCACAACAACGAGGAGCTCGCCTCCTCGTGGGGCAACCTGGTGAACCGCGTGGCCAACCTCATCAACAAGAACTTCGGCGAGATTCCGCCGCTGGACGAGGATTCGATGACCAACGAAGACCGTGGCCTTCTGGAAGAGGCTTCCGCCGCGTTCGACGTGGTCGGCTCCTCCATCGAAACCCACCACCAGAAGCACGCCCTGTCCGAGGCGATGCGCGTGGTGGGCGACATCAACAAGTACATCTCCGCCACCGAACCGTGGAAGATTAAGGACGACCAGGCTCGTCTCGGCACCGTGCTGCACGTGGCCGCTCAGGCCGTGTCTGACGCGAACCACCTGCTCGCGCCGTTCCTGCCGCACTCCGCACAGAAGGTGTGGGAGGCGCTCGGCGGCACCGGCACCTTCTCGCCGCTGCCTGAGCTCAAGGAAGTCGAGGATCTCGACAAGCCCGGCTTCACGTATCCGATTATCACCGGCGATTACGAGCTCGGTGTGAACGTGCACCCGTGGAAGAGCGAGGCAATCGAGGTCGGCGCCGTGGTGCCTAAGCCCGCGCCGATCTTCGCCAAGATTCCGACCGAGGCCGTGGAAGAGGAGCTGGCTCGCTTCGATGAAGCGTTGGCTGCTCGCCGTGCCGCCGAAGCCGAGCGTCTGGCCGCCGAGAAGGCCAAGCTCGCCGCCGAATGATTCGGCATTGCTAGCTCGTAGCTGACGGGCCACCTCGCACATGAAGTGTTGCGAGGTGGTCCGTTGCCGTATGTGCGGCCAAGCCCCGACAAAGCGAGGCCGGTTGTCGGCGGGCGTCACAAATTCGTCACACTCCGCCAAGACTTTTCCCAGACAAGCACATCAATTCGCCAAGCATGGGGCGGTTACATAGAAGATGTCAACGGAGTGAAGTTCATACCGGTGGCGAGGTTCTTCGAACCCCATAACTGAACCCTTCTTCTCTCTTCTCTCTCTCGCCCGGCGGCCCCCTCCGCCGGGTTTCTTTTTTAATGCTGGGAATGCCAGGGTCGCATATTGAAAAAGGGATTATAACAGAGTGTTTTCTGTTTACAATGAGGCATTGCTGTTCTAAAAAATAACAAAGAAGGGGTGAACTAATGGTGTATACCGTCACATTTTCGGGCAATCTGACCCAAGCGGAATCAGCCCTTATCAAGCGGGGCTCCATGCAGATCGCCGCGTTGCTGGCCGCAAAAATCACTGGCCGCGGGCTCATCATCAACGACGGTGACACCGAATACTCATGGGATTTCATCCTGGTCGATGCCAGCAGTGATGAGCGGCACACCTTTGACGAGAGGCTATTGCGGATGCTGTCCGACTACATCCACGCCGGTTTCCCCGATGCCGTGATCCGCCACATCCAGCACGAGGCACCAAAGCTCAGTAAATAATATTGGTCGCGTGGTGAGTCCCATACTTCCGTCGGAATATCGCTATCGCGGTATGGTCGCATGCCTGTTGAGCATTGAAGCGTTCGATCTATGCGCAGTTGATGTTCCGGTGATGACGGCAACCGATTGACGCGATTACCGGGACAGATTTCGCTGTCCCGGTTCGTGATTTCGGCTTCTTTTTGGGAACCGGGGCAGCCCCCCTTGTAAACGCCCATTATCCGTAATCCCAAAACCCCGGAATTCCACCGATGTACGATGGCGAATATTGCACGGTGGGGTGATAGGTGAATGAAATTTTGTCTTGGTTGCTCAAAAAGGGGCGAAATGGAGAACCGGGACAGCGAAATCTGGCCCGGTCCACACATAAATCGATTGACATCGCTACCGGGACATCGGACACGGACACCGAGTCGCGCAGCGTCGGCGCAACATGGATACTGTACGACTTTCGCGATAAACGTTATATTCTTCGTCGCCTCCGCCGGGCGAGCTCATCGAGTGGCGTTGCCGTCAAAGTGAAATCGAATACGGCACCTCGCAATGCCAACTGCCGCCCGACCCGGTAGGCGAGTTCGGCTTGGGATGGCTCATCGGCCATGTTCGCGGCAGTGGCGATGATGATGATCCAATGATGATGTCGCAACAGTTCGCGCTTGTCGTTGTCTCGCCGCCACTGGTTTTTGTCGGTGCGATGATGATCGCCGTCATATTCGATGGCGACGCGAAATTCGGGCCAAGCGAGATCGAGCGTTATCGGCGCACCGTTGCTGAATGTCGCGCCGGGCACCGTGTAATTTGTCACGGCTGGCGGAAGCCCGTATTTCGTCGTCGCGATGCGGGTCTTTGATTCCATTGGAGAGTCCACGCGGGGCGTAATGAATGCAAGAGCGATCATGCACTTGGATTTTGCGTTGAATTTCGGGAGTTCGGTGACTTGCCGCACGAAGTCCTGATAAATGCCGTCAGCAGTGCGGCCGTTCGCCAGACCCGGCTTGCGGGCGATTGCCGTAAGGATTGCGTCGCCAAGTATGACCAGCGATTCGAGCGATATATGAGTGGCGAGTTGTGCCCAAGTGTGTATCAGATCCAGTGCGTACACATGTTTGTTGATACGCACATTGTGTGCATCGCTCAGCGGCTTCCAGATGTGTGGTGTCGTTGGCGGCACGATGGCACGTATTCGTGTGCGGTGTGAGTCGGAGACGGTATGGAGCTCGGCGGGGTCGATATCGCAATCCTTGGGAAGCGGCACGGATTGCAGTATCAGCGATGTGGTCATGCCGAAGAGCACCGGTTGCCTGAGCTGTAGCGCGGCGTCCGTGCATCGTTTAAGCATTTCCCGCTTACGTTGGGTGAGGGTTTCGCTCATTGCTGGCGACACAGGGCCTGTAATCACAGTTGGCGCGGAACTCACCATACGTGGTGATGAACGTAGCTCAGGATTGATGGTGCGCGGTGTGTGGGGCCGGGTCCAGCCGGACGGTTCGTCGTCGAATACGCCGGGCGGTGGAGTGGGCAATATGTCGTTCATGACGCCACCGTAGCGCAGCGGTCACGTGCTCGCTATGAAAACCGGGGTATGTGGCTCTAGCTTGCGGGAGATGTGGATAACTCTGTGGATAACTAGTTCGGAACAATTAGCGAGGCCGGAACCTACCGGCAATTGGCCGATGATGACGGCACTTTTGCTCAGCTCAGCCGCGATAGTCTCGAATAGGTGCGGCCGGACGTACTCGCATAACGTAATGCCCCTTCTCTCTGAACAGAGAGAAGGGGCATTCAATATATGCTCCCGCCAGCGGAATGTCAGCGGCAGCGGCGGGTGAGGGGCTGCCAGGGGTCGAGCTCGACCGGTTCGGCGGCGAGCAGGGCGCGGGTGGCGTCGTCGAGGTATTCCTTGCGGATGATGAGCTCGGTGACGTAACGGTCGAACCAGGCGTCGGACATGACGTAGTAGCCGTCCTTGCCGGCGTCCTTGCCCCAGCTGTTCTCCACCTTCCAGCGGTTCGGCTTGCCGTCCTCGCCGAGGTTCACGCCGGTGAAGGTCATCGCGTGGTTGCTTGGGCTGTCGCCGTATTCGAGGCCGTGGGCCTTGTCGCCGGTGAATTCGGTGCCGAACAGCTGGTCGACGCGCACCACGGACTGGTCGAAGAAACCGTCCTTGCGCAGCGCGAACTGCGTGCAGTCGCAGGCGAGCCAGATCGGGTGGCCGGCGGTGAGCTGGTCAAGCGCGGCCTTCTTGAACACGTCCAGCGGCACGTTGACGAATTCCATATCGCCAGCCTCGGCCACGTTCGCGCTGAAGCGGATGCGGTAGCGCTGGTTGAACGGGCGGTTCTTGAGCGGGGCGTTGGCCAGCGTCACGAAATCGTTGACGTCCACCGGCACGTACTTCTTGTAGAACTCAAGCGGGGTGATGCCGATCTCGCGAATCTGCGGGCGCTCGTCCTTGCCGGTTTTCGGCTTGTCGGACTTGCAGGCCTTGGCGTCGGATTTGCCCTCGCATTTGCAGGAGTCGCCGCACTTGCAGGATTCGGCCTTGCCGTCTGCGTCGGCCTCGGCCTTGCACTTGCAGGCCTCGCCCTTCTTATCCTCATCATCATCCTTGGTGCGCGCGAAGAAGTCGAACTTCTCCGGCGGCTCGCCAAGCGACACGGCGCAGATGCGGTACACGGTGCCCATGTACTCGTCCTTCAGCGTGCGCAGCTCGTCCTCGCCAGCGCCCGCAACCGAACGGCGGCGCAGCTCGGCTGCGAACTCGCGCAGCTTGGAGTTGAGGTACTGCTTGAAATCATCGGAATTACGGGAGTTCTCGGACTCCGGGTAGGCGCTCTTGGGCACCAGGCCGTACTTGTTCACCAGGGCGGCGAACATTTGCCACCAGCCGCCGTCGTCGGACGGGCCCCAGTTGATGGCTTCGAACAGACGCGAATCGGTCGCCTCGTCGAGCGTGCGCAGCACGTTCTCCAGATAAGTGTTCGACTTCTCCATCGCGTCCCAGAAGAACAGGTAGGTCTCGGAGAACTCGAAATCCTCAAGATTCCAGCGATGCATGAGTTCGTAACGCAGCGTGTTCAGGGAGGCGAACATCCAGCAACGGCCGGAACGCTCCTGATTGGTGATCGAACCCTGCTTGAGTTCGATGGAGAAGTCGCGCGGCAGCGCACGTACGCCGCGATAGTCGGTGGCCGCCTTGAGCACGCCGGCCGAAACCGCCGCGTCCGCCGCGATCAGGTTGGCGCGGTCCTTGTTGAAGTCTTCGGTGTACGTACGCAGAAGTTCGGGTTTGATGGCCCGTGCGCTGGCGTCTGTCGTCATGATGCCCCTGTCTGATGCTGATGATGCTGATGGATATTCTGCTGCCGGCGGCGGGGACTGTCACCATCCGAGTCGGCGGACTACTGACACGGAAGTATAAAGCATGTCCAGCAAAAGCTCGGGAAATACAAAATTAACAAACGGATGCTTATCCAGCGTTTGCCCAATATCCAGTAAGGTTTCTTAACGATTTCCATTACAGAAAAAGGTCAAAGAAGTCAATACCCAGATTCCATATAATGAACTTGATTTGGGTATTTGAGCGGGGGGGGGTATCACTTTTCCAGTTATCTGGGAGGTGATTGGGTGTTCAAGTACATCATCAAACGCATTGTGAACTACGTGATCATGCTGTTCGTGGCAGTATCGATGACGTATTTCCTGGCCAGCGCATTCATGGATCCGCGTTCGAACTACATGTCGCGCAATCCGCATCCGCCGATCGCGTCGATCAACCGGTCGCTCGATCTGGCCAACATCAACGACCAGACGCCGGTCGTCATCCGTTACTTCCGCTGGCTCAAGGGCATCCTCACCCAGTGGAACTGGGGCCTGAGCCCGGACCAGTCGCCGGTGGCGCCGGCCATCGCCTCCCGTATCTCCGCTTCGCTGCAGCTGGTGACGCTCGCCACCGTGCTCTCCATCCTCTTCGGCGTGAGCATCGGCGTGTACACGGCCATCCGCCAGTACAAGTGGCAGGACCGCGTGCTCAACACCACCGCAACGTTCTTCCTGGTGGTTCCGGCCGCCGTTATGGGCCTGATGGTGGTGCTGCTGGCCATCAACTTCAACAATATCGTGGGCAACCGCGTGTTCTTCGTGACCGGCCTGCACTCCTACCAAGGTTCCAACCCGGTGCTCTGGGTGTTTGACTATCTGCAGCACCTGATCCTGCCCACCATCGTGATGACGATTCCGGGCATGGTGGGCTACCACCTCACCCAGCGCACGTACCTGCTCGACACCATGAACGCCGACTACGTGCGCACCGCCCGCGCCAAGGGCCTGACGCTCAACGCGGCCATCCGCCGCCACGCGCTGCGCACCTCGCTGATTCCGACCGCCGTGGACGTGGCCTTCTCCATCGCCGGTGTGTTCACCGGCGCGGTGATCACCGAAAACGTGTTCGCTATCAACGGCTTGGGCATGTACTTCACCCAGACCATCGCCAACAACGACATCAACGGTGCCGTGGCCGTGGCCGCGTTCGGTGGCGTGTGCACGCTGACCGGCGCGCTGCTGGCGGATATCTTCTCCGCCTGGCTTGACCCGCGCATCCGACTGAGCTGAGCCCCGCGCAAAGGACGATCAAACATGATGAACGACAACGAGAACATGGTCTCCGACGCCGTCGCCCAGGATATGGAACTCACCGATCCGCAGGGCAGCGAACCGCAGTCCGCCGACGCCAAGAACGCCCAGGAGGCTTCCAGCAACGACGACTTCCACCGCACCGGCCGCATGCAGCTGTACGTGCGCCGCTTCATGCGCCGCCCCTCGGCCGTGGTGGGTCTGGTGGTGCTGATCCTGCTGATTCTCTTGGCGATTTTCGGCTCGAAATTCTCCCAGTGGAGCTACGACGAGCCCGATTTCGCCGCCCTCGCCTCGCCGCCGTCCGCCCAGCACTGGCTGGGCACCACGGTCGGTGGCTCGGATATGTACGCGATGATTATCCGTGGCCTCGGCCGCTCGCTGACCATCGGTATCTTCAGCTCCATCGGCACCACGATCATCGCCGCCCTGGTGGGCACGGCCGTGGCGTTCTTCGAAGGCTGGTTCGAGAAGGTCGGCATGTGGCTGCTGGATATGCTGCTCGTCGTGCCGTCCTTCCTGCTCATCGCCCTGATCGTCGGCATGGCGGCCGGCGGCAGCGACTGGCTGTGGCTGGCCATCGGCCTGACCGCGTTCGGCTGGGTTGGCTATGCGCGTACGCTGCGCACGCTGACCCTGAGCCTGCGCGACCGCGAATACATCCGCGCGGCGAAGTTCATGGGCGTGCCGTCCTTCACCATCATCGTGCGCCACCTGGTGCCGAACCTGGGTTCGGTGCTGGTCATCAACACCGTGCTCGGCGTGATCGGCGCGGTCAACAGCGAGACCTCGCTGAGCTTCCTGGGCCTGGGCATCAAGGCGCCCGACACCTCGCTCGGTACGCTGCTCAACGCCGGCCAGTCCGTGGTGCAGACCTCGCCGTGGGTGCTGGTCTTCCCGTCCGTGGTGCTGATCGTCCTGACCTTCTCCGTGCAGCTGATCGGCGACGGCCTGCGCGACGCCATTGACCCGTACTCCCGCTCCGGCGGCAAGGCCGAGTGAGAGGGGAGACGGGCATCATGAGCGACGAACGCAACGCAAGCAACGTAACAACCAACACCAACCCCGACACCACAGGAGCGCAAGGCATGGCATCCGAACCGGTGATTTCAGTACGCGACCTCACCGTCAGCTTCGCTTCCGAAGCCGGCACCGTGCGCGCGGTGCGCGGCATGAACTTCGACCTGTACCCCGGCAAGACCCTCGGCATCGTGGGCGAGTCCGGCTCCGGCAAGTCCGTGACCTCCATGGCCATCATGGGCCTGCTGGACAAGAACGCCAGCGTCAAGGGCTCCATCACCTACCACGGCGAGGAATTGCTCAGCAAGTCCGATCTTGAGATGAGCGAGATTCGTGGCAAGGGCATCGCCATGGTCTTCCAGGACCCGCTCTCCGCTCTGACCCCGGTGTTCTCCATCGGCGACCAGATCAAGGAAGCGCTGGTCACCCACAATCCGAAGATGACCGAACAGCAGATTCACGACCGCTCCATCGAGCTCATGAACCTGGTCGGCATCCCGGACCCGGAGGACCGCCTGAAGTCCTTCCCGCACGAGTTCTCCGGCGGCATGCGCCAGCGCGTGATGATCGCCATGGCCATTGCCAACGACCCGGACGTGATCATCGCCGACGAACCGACCACCGCACTGGACGTGACGATCCAGGCCCAGGTGCTCGAAGTGCTGCGCAAGGCCCAGCGTGAAACCGGCGCGGCCGTCATCTTCATCACCCACGATCTGGGCGTGATCGCCGGCGTGGCCGACGACATCGTCGTCATGTACGCCGGCCGCCCGGTCGAGAAGGCGGACGTCGACTCCATCTTCGACCACCCGGCCATGCCGTACACCATGGGCCTGCTGGGTGCCGTGCCGCGTTCCGACCGCGAACGCAACAGCCGTCTGGTGCCGATTCCGGGCTCCCCGATGAACCTGGTCAACATGCCCAAGGGCTGCCCGTTCGCGCCGCGCTGCCCGCTGGCCACCGACATATGCCACACCACCGAGCCGGCCATGGAGCCGGTGCCCGGCCGCCCGGGCCAGTTCGTGGCCTGCCACCGCACCCAGGAGATCGTGGACAAGGGCCTGACCTTCCACGACGTGTACACGGTGGCCGAGGCCGCCAAGTCGAAGTTCGCCGGCATCCCGCGCGACGAACGCAAGATGGTGCTCGACGTCAAGCACATGCGCAAGACCTTCCCGCTGACCGCTGGCGGCTTCCTGCGTCGCAAGATCGGCGAGGTCAAGGCCGTGGACGACGTGACGTTGGACGTGCGCGAAGGCGAGACCGTGGCGCTCGTGGGCGAGTCCGGCTCGGGCAAGTCCACCACGCTCATGGAGATCATGGAGTTCAAGCAGCCGCAGGACGGCGAGATCGAGATGTTCGGCACCAAGCTCGAACACAAGATTCCGCGCGAGAAGCGCCGCGAGCTGCGTTCGGCCGTGCAGTATGTCTTCCAGGACCCGATGAGTTCGCTCGACCCGCGCCTGCCGATCTACGACATCCTGGCTGAGCCGATGAAGGTCCAGCACTACTCCAAAGAGCAGATCCGCGAACGCATCGGTGAACTCATGCGTCTGGTGGAGCTGAACCCCGACCAGGTGGACCGCTTCCCCACGCAGTTCTCCGGCGGTCAGCGCCAGCGCATCGCCATCGCGCGTGCGCTGTCGGTCAACCCGAAGCTCGTGCTGCTCGACGAGCCGGTCTCCGCACTGGACGTGTCCATCCAGGCCGGCGTGATCAACCTGCTTGAGGACCTGCAGAACAAGCTGGGCGTGGCCTACCTGTTCGTGGCCCATAACCTGTCGGTGGTGCGCCATATCTCCAGCCGCGTGGCGGTGATGTACCTGGGCCGCATCGTGGAATCCGGCGACACCGAAGACGTGTTCGAGCACCCGTTGCACCCGTACACCCAGGCGCTCATCAGCGCCGTGCCGGTGCCGGACCCGAAGGCGGAACGCACCCGCCAGCGCATCGTGCTGCAGGGCGAGGTGCCCAGCCCCACCGAGACGTTCGAAGGCTGCCCGTTCATGGGCCGCTGCCCGCTCATGCCCAAGCTGAGCGCCGAACAACAGGCCCGCTGCCGCGGCGAACGCCCGGCGCTGCGGCCGTATGACACTTCCCGACCGAGCGGCCATCAGGTTGCATGCCATTTCGCATGACGGTCGGAACCATATAGAGGAGGAAATAACAATGAACAAGACACGTAAGCTGACCGCGCTCGCCGCGGCCACTGCGGCGCTTGCCATGCTGCTTGCCGGCTGCGGCGCGGGCAATGGCAACGGTTCCAGCAACGCCTCGAGCGCCACCGAACCGCCGGCCGGCATCGATTCGTCGTACGCCGGCGACCTGCCCATGCCGAAGGTCACCGAGCGTTACGACAACCACCAGAGCCGTGACAACGTCAAGGACGGCGGCACGCTGACCCTGTCCATCACCGAAGTCGGCCCGAACTGGAACTACCTGTCTTCCGACGGCAACACCGGCTACATGTCCGAGCTGTGGAGCTGGTACCAGCCCAGCCTGCTCATGACCGACCAGGTCAATGGCTCCCCGATTAAGGTGAACCCGGACTTCCTGACCGACATGAAGCTCGTGAGCAAGGACCCGATGGTCGTGCAGTACGACATCAACCCGAAGGCCAAGTGGAACGACGGCTCCGACATCGACTGGACCGCCTTCAAGGCTACGTGGGAAGCCAACAACGGCTCCAACCCGGACTACAACCCGCCGAGCACCGACGGCTTCGACCGTATCGCCAGCGTTGAGCAGGGCGACAGCCCGAAGCAGGTCAAGGTGACCTACAAGACCCCGTACTACCCGTGGCAGGAAGTCTTCGGCACTCTGGTGAACCCGAAGGCCGCCGACCCGAAGACCTTCACCCAGGGCTGGGTGAAGAACCCGCACAACGAGTGGGCCGCCGGTCCGTACAAGGTCGACTCCTTCTCCGACTCCCAGGTCACCTTCGTGCCGAACGAGAAGTGGTGGGGCAACAAGCCGAAGCTGGACAAGATCGTCTACAAGCAGATGGCCGACACCGCCTCCCTCAACGCCTTCCAGAACGGTGAAATCGACGCCGTGAGCGCCTCCACCAAGGACGACATCAAGGCCATCCGCTCCGTCAAGGACGCCCAGCTGCGCATCGGCTACAGCACCAAGACCCGCGTGCTCCAGTACAACGGCAAGTCCAAGCCGCTCGACGACCTGCAGGTGCGCAAGGCCATCACCCAGGCCTTCGACGTGAACACCTACAACAACGTGCAGTTCCAAGGCCTGAACTGGAAGGCCGAGCAGCCGGGCTCCGAGCTGCTGCTGCCGTTCCAGAAGGGTTACGAGAACAACCTGCCCGCCGAGGCCAAGTACAACGTGGACAACGCCAAGAAGACCCTTGAGGCCGACGGCTACAAGATGGGTAAGGACGGCTACTACGCCAAGGGCGGCAAGACCCTTGAGATCTCCTTCACCTTCTTCGGTGACGACGCCACCCAGCAGGCCCTCGCCAACGCCTACCAGGCGATGATGAAGAAGGCCGGCATCAAGGTCAAGGTCGTGAACGTGGCCGAGTCCAAGTTCTCCGACACCGTGTCTTCCGGCAACTACCAGGTGCTGCCGATGGCTTGGCAGGCTCCGAGCGCCATGACCTTCGTGGTGTCCGCCCCGCAGCTGTACACCTCCGACGGTCCGTCCAACTTCACCTACGTGGGCAACGAAAAGATCGACAAGCTCGTCAAGGTGGCCGGTGGCCTCTCCGACTACGACGAGCAGACCAAGGCCGTCAACGCCGCCGAGAAGGAAGCCCTCAAGCTGTACGGCACCATCCCGGTCTCCAACCCGGCTTCGTACCTCGGTGCGAAGAAGGGCCTGGCCAACTACGGCCCGTCCGGCTTCGCCGGCAACCTGCCGCAGGACATCGGCTGGCAGAAGTGATGACGTCTGATCGGATGTCTATTGACATCTGACTGATGTCTGACTGACATGGCCACCGCGCCGGGAACGGCCGGCCGCACGCATCGACTGCAGGGCTTTCGATGCCGGACGCGGCCTGCGGCAGGTTCCCGGCGGGGTGTGACCGCGGCAGCATATGCCTTACTCTCCTTATTTCTGCATATGATGCTGCGGTTGGGAAGCCTCCCGTTTGCGCGCTTATGCGTCGCGCGCGAACGGGAGGCTTTTGCATACTTGCCGCGATTCCACCCCGGCAACGATTTGTCCACCTTGCTGCCCGCGCGGCTGAAACCGTATCCACCTTCCTCTTCCCGGATTTGTGACGCTGACGGTTGCCGAGCGTCACAAATCCGGGAGATAGTCGCCCTTACTTGTTGTCAGAACTTGGTGAGCCCGGATTTGCGGATATGGTCCTCCCAGCCATCCGGCTTAGGCAGTGTGACCAGTTCCCTCATTGTCACGGCAGGGATCGCGGCCGCCACGATGCACAAGCCCAAAGCCACGGACGTGACTGAGTAACCCCAGTGTTGCATGGCGATGCCGGACAGAAATGTGATCACCGGGGCAGCAATCGTCTCAATCATGCCCATGCCGGCGAATACGCGGCCCATATGCTCCTTGTTGATGAGCAATGATTGGAATCCGTTGATTACCGCATTGCCGGCCGGTAGGGCCAGCAGCGAAATTGCCAGAAACGCCATGCGCGCAAGAATCCACGGAGCCAGCGCTGCGCCGAGCGCGCCGATGCTCATCAGCACGTAGAACGATACGGCGACTATGCCGCCGCGCACATGCTGAACCAGCACGGAAGAGATGAGCGAGCCAACGATGACGCCCACAGACACAGAAACGTTCATGAAACTGGCTGACACCACATGTGATGGGTCGGAGCCGATCGAGAGCACCGTAATCAGCAGGAACGAGTTGAAGCACGCGAACGCCAGCGCGCTCGACAAAATCAGGCGACGTTCGAATCGCTCGCTAAGAAGCCAGCGGAATCCGGAAAACATCTCACGCCAATACTGTGACGCGGATGATATCGTGGTCGTTGCCTGCTCGTCAGCGGCCTGAGTGATGTTGGCCGCATCGCCATTCTCATCGGCCTCATCGTCGGCAAGGGCGCGGCCCTCCGTATTGGTCCGCCCGCCACGATGCCAGTATTTTGTGATCCGCATCGCCGCAGCGGTTTCCAATAGATTCAGCAGCGCGCTGACTGCGAATGGCAGCCATAGACCGCCGCCGATCAATACGCCACCTACTGGTGCGCCGGCGAGTTCGAGGGCGGCATCGCGGCCATCATTGAGGCTTGACGCCTTGGGCAGCAATTGATCGGGAACGATGCCTCGTAGCATCGTGTTGCTCGTGGTTCCTAGGAGGCCTGAGCGTATGCCGAGGCATATCGCAAGTACCATCAGCACCGGGTATATGAGTAATCCCGCCCATCCTAGGGCCGTGCATATGCCGAACAGTGCGAAACCAATCAGGCCGAACGCAATCATAAGTTTTTTGCGGTCGTACTTATCTTGTACCACGCCACCTGGCAGCCGCAATACCGACGATATCATGGTCATGATTGAATCCAGCAGCGTCGCCTGTGCCGGTGAGCCCGTGACGGTCTGCGCGATGAGTGGCATTGCGAAACCTTGGATACTTGATGACAGCGACGTGCATGAATCCGCTACGAACCATTTGCCATAATCCGTGCCGCGCCATAGCGACTCGGTGGTGTTGCTATGTGAATTGTGACCGTTGGGCTGTGTTGAAGATTGGTTGTTGACTGTTCCGATGGAATCAGCCATTGTGATCATCTCCTCGTATTCATCGATGCTTGAGATATTCTATTATGCTCGTCTTCAAGCGCCGCACCGGACTCACCCCCGGCCAATACCGCGACGCCTTTACAACACCGTGTGATTAGGGAAGGTCAGGGTACTAACCCTGGGAAAAGTGCAGTATTCTGCATTATTAACCCTAGGAAAAATGTAATTTTGGACAATCGCAACCCTAGAAAAAATGTAGAATACGCGAATTGCAACCCTAGGAAAAGTGTGTATTGCGGTATGATGGAGCGATAGGACAGTGATTTGTGATGTATGGTCCCATGCGATAGGGAGGGCGGCATGGCGGAGTTCAGGCGAGATATATATACCAGGTTGTCGGCATGGGCTGAAGCGACGGAGCACAAGCCGATAGTGCTGTGCGGCGCGAGACAGGTAGGCAAGACTCATGTGCTTAAGGTGCTGGGTCGGGACAAGTTCGAGTCATTTTCTTATGTCAACTTGTTCGATGGCGGTGCAAAGGCTGCGTTGACAGGTGTGGATTCGGTGCACATGTTGCTTGATTCCATGGAGGCGTTTAATGGGGTTCGCGTTCGGCCCGGCAAGACGCTGCTGTGCATCGACGAGATACAGGAAATCCCTGATTTACTGACTCTGTTGAAAGCGCTCCATGAGGAAATGCCGGATCTCCATGTCGCTGTAGCGGGCTCCTATCTGGGCATGGCTCAGCACGAAGACCTGTCATTCCCGGTTGGCAGTGTCACCTCCATCGATATGTATCCGATGACGTTTGTGGAGTTCTTGGAAGCGGTCGGTGATGGAGTGATAGCCGAACGCATCCGGAACCAGCGTATTGAGACACTTGGGGGATTTGCGGAACGTTTAGAGCGAAGGGTTCGTCAGTACTGTTTTGTTGGCGGCATGCCCGAAGTCGTTGAGACATTTGTAGAAGATGGCTATCAGCATGCGCGTGCCGTGCAGAAAGAATTGTTATCCAATTACGACATGGACTTTTCCAAACACCCCAGAACCGGTGTGGATAGTGAGAAAATGCGTTTGGTGTTTTCTTCGATTCCGTCCCATCTGGCGCGTGAGAATCATAAATTTATTTTTGGCCACATCGCTCGTGGCGCTCGGGCGGCGCAATATGAATCCGCGATTCAGCAGATTGTCGATTCTGGTCTTGCATTGCGGGTGTATCGCGTCGAAAAACCTGTGGCACCATTGCCGTCATACCGTGATGATTCCGCGTTCAAACTGTATCTCCATGATGTTGGGCTGCTGGCAGCGGCCCTGGATCTGACTCCCGCAAGCGTGGTCCTTGGTGATGGCGGGCTGACCGAATTCCGTGGTGCGTTAACGGAACAGTATGTTTGCCAGCAATTAGTGGCCGCCGGCATCACACCGATGTACTGGTCGAATGCGAACAGTACGGGAGAAGTTGATTTTGTCTTTGCAGGTAATGGCGCAATCATTCCGCTGGAGGCCAAAGCTGGTACCGAGCGTCATAAGCGTAGCTTGAAGTGGCTGTGCGACAAATACGGGATTTGCGGTTACCGTACGTCGATGCGGAATTACAAGGAGCAGGATTGGCTGACCAATGTCCCACTGTGGATAGTCGGGAGCTACTTCCGCCCGTGGTTGGCGAGTGATTATGAGCCGGATGGCGGAGCTGATTTAGGGCCGCTACCGAATACTGATGATGAAGGATGACTGCAGCCGCGAGATATGGTTCGGCCGGTTGCTGACTTGGGATATGGTCCGCAACCGGCCTGCGGCCGAATCCGTCATGCCGCGGTGCGCACCACCGTCACGCCGTACGGCTCCAGCACCAGATCCCTGCCCAGTACCGTGCCGTCAAGCACCGACTCGCATCCGGCGAACGGCGTATCCTGCCACGCCGTGGCCGTATCCGCATGGTTGATCACGAACGTCAACGACTCCCCGCGTGACGGGTACCGCCGCGTAACCACCTCCACCGGCTCCGGCGAGACGATGCCGGTAACGCCGGCCCGGCGCACCACGTCGCCGACCACGGCGTCCATGCCGGCCTCGTCCAGCACCGCACCGGCGAAATACGCCGTGCCCGCGCCGAAATCGTTCACCGTCACCGCCGGCGTACCCCGGTAGAACACGTCGCCGGCGTAGGCCGCCAGAGGGCGCGCCCCGCCGTCGAGCTTGATCAGCCCGGCAACCAGCGAGACCCGGGACCCGTCCGTGTCCGCGTCCTCGCCCTCGCCCGAACCGAACACGACACGCACGTCGCGGCCGTCCGGGATCATGTCCATCTCCTCCATGCGCATTCCGCACACCTCACGGAACGCGCCCGGGTATCCGCCGAGGATCACGTTGTCATGCTCGTCGTGCATGCCTGCCATCACCGTCGCCAGGAACGTGCCGCCGGCGCGCACGAACCCCTCGACCAGCTCACGAACGCCCGGCTTGGCCATCATGAGCGCCGGCGCGACCAGCACGCGATAGCCCGCCAGCCGCCCGGCGTCAATGTCTTCCGGCACCACATCCACCGCGATGTTGCGGTGGTGGAACGGCGCATACCAGCGCCGCACCTGATCCGGATAGTCGAAGCCCTTCGGCAGCAACGAAATGTTCTCGGTCGACCAATACGAATCCCAGTCGAACATCAGCGCGACCGGCGCCTCGGTCAGACCGCCCACGAACCGCGCGCCGTGCGCCGCCAGCTCGCCGCCGAGCGCACGCACCTCGCCGTACACGCGCTCGTCCTCGCGCCCGCCGTGCGAGATCACCGCGCCATGGTACTTCTCGAACCCGCCGCGCGACTGCTTGAGCTGGAAATACTGCACGGTATCCGCGCCATGCGCGACCGCCTGATAGCTTTCCGCACGCATCCGCCCGGGCGCGCGCAGTACGTTGCACTCCTGCCAGTTCGTCTGGTTCGGCGTCGACTCCATGAGCATGAACGGCCTGCCGTCGCCCACGCCGCGCATCAGATCGTGCTTGAACGCATTGTCGGAAGGCGTGGTGTGCGGGAACGGATAATCGTCCCAGCTGATCACGTCCATCTCGCGCCCCCAACGGAAATAATCGGCACCCTCGTAGGTGTCCATGAGGTTCGTGGTGATCGGATGCATCGCGTCGAACGCGCGGATCGCGTCGCGCTCGGTGACGTAGGTGCCCAGCAGCGAGTCGGACTGGAACCGCTTGTAGTCGATGCTGCAGGCGGACAGAGTGGCGCGCTCGCCGTCCAGTCCGTCGCTGATCGCGTTCGGCGGTAGGATCTGGGCGAAATCGGCGTAGGTATGGCTCCAGAAGTTCGCGTTCCACGCGCGGTTCAACGCCTCGATCGAACCGTACTTGCGTTCGAGCCAGACGCGGAAGGCGGCGGCGCAGTTGTCGCAGTAGCAGCGGCCGCCGAGCTCGTTGGAGATGTGCCAGGCGATCAGATGGTCGTTGGCGCCGTAGCGTTCGGCGAGCTTGCCGGCCAGCGCGCCGGCCAGGCGCAGGAAGTTCGGCGAATTCGGGCAGGCGTTGTGCCGCACGCCGAAGCGGTGGCGACGGCCTTCGTAGTCGGTGCGCGTGGCGTCGGGGTAGCGTTGCGCGATCCATGCGGGTAGCGCGCCGGTGGACGTGGCCAGGACGAAGCCGAAGTCGTGCGCGACCAGCAGGTCGACGATGCGGTCGAGCATGGCGAAGTCGTAGCGGCTCTCGTCCGGCTGGATCAGCGCCCAGGAGAACACGTTGATGGTGGCCTCGTTGATGCCGGCGCGTTCGAGTTTGGCGATGTCGTCCGCCCAGGTGGATTCGTCCCACTGCTCGGGGTTCCAGTCGCCGCCGAAGACGAAGCGGCCGCCCGGTGCGGTGATGGTCGGTGCAGGCGATGCGGGTGATGCGGGTGATGCGGGTTGGGTGTGTGCCATGGTGTCGGTCATGATGCGTACTCCTTTGCGATGACGATGATGCGGCCTGCGGCCGGTCTCGGCGTTGTGGCCGGCGTGCGGCGGACTCGCGTTGGGGTGGTTCGGCGTCGCGCCGTCGGGAGCGGCGGTCCCCGTGTGTGGTGACGTTGCCCCTTCAGCGTTAAACCGATTTAATTCCTGGTGGCCATTATGTACGTCGAGGTTGTCTTCGTCAAATGGATGATTGAAGGTGTCGGCAGCTGCTCGGTGAGATGCCGAAAAGCCCATAAATACCTAAGGAGGACGCCATGGCGGTGACGATGCGTGATGTCGCGAAGGCGGCGGGTGTCTCTCCTGCGTCCGTGTCGTTCGCCCTGCGCGGCGATCCCAGAATTAAACAAGAAACGGCACGGCACATCATCGACGTGGCCAATCGGATGAACTATTCGGTCAACATCACTGCCAAGAGCCTGCGTTCGGGGCGAACCGGCGTGATCGAGGCCGCCGTTTTCCAGCTTGACCGGCCGTTCTACGCGCAGCTGCTCGCCGGCGTGTCGAATGCGGCGTTCGACCGCGGCATCCAGGCCGTGGCGCAGCAGATCTCGACCGGCAAGGTCGGCCATGAGAAAAGCATCCTCGAGAAGGTCGCCAACAAGTTCTGCGACGGCGTGATCCTGAGCGCGGGCGGCCTGAGCGACGCCGAGATCATTGAGCTAAGCAGGGGCAAGCCGGTGGTGCTGCTCGATGACCAGTCGTACCAAGGGCCGTTCGACTCGGTGTTCACACCGTGCGAGAACGGCGCCGAGGCCGCGGTGACGCACCTGTTCGAGATAGGGTGCGAGCGCGTCGGGCTGGTCGGTACGGACTTCATGCCGGCCGACCAGGCGCGCCGGTCGATGCACGTGGGCGACCGACGTCTGATCGGCTGCCATCGCGCGTTCGAGCGGCATGAGCGCACGCTGACCAAGGCCGACACGATCCAGCTGTTCGACTGGGACACCGACGACGCGTACCGCGCGGTTTCGCGGCGCATCGAGGAGGGGGACTTCCCGTTCGACGGGCTGTTCTGCATGACCGACGCGATCGCTTTCGGCACGTTGCGCGCGTTGCGCGAGCATGGCATCGGCGTGCCGGACGACGTGGCGGTGATCGGCTTCGACGGCGTGCGCGAGGGATCGTACAGCGCGCCGACGCTGAGCACGATCGCGGTGGACATCGACAAGCTTGCCCGCGAGGCCGTCGACATCCTGTGCGAGCGCATCGAGGAGGGGCGTTACGGCGCGCCGGCCATGCCCAAGCATGTCACGGTGGGTTATGAGGTGCTGGTGCGCGAGTCGTCCAACCGCACGCGCTGACCGGTCGTCCGGTGGCTGTTCGCGGTGGATCGCCGATCGGTGGGACAACTCGCGGCGTTTTTTGTTTAATTATTTTTCGTTGTCCGGTGCGATTCCGCGCGTTCCACAGCCCTTGTGTTTAAAAGGTTTTGTAACGAGTTGACGCCGTTTGAGCGGAGTGCTATAAATACAACTACAAGATTAAATCGGTTTAAAACCGGGCTCTTGCACGGAAGACAATGTGGTTTCTTTCGGCATACAACATGGCGTATGCCACCAACACAAAGGAGAGTTGCAATGTCAATGAAGATCTGGGGCAAACGAATGCTCGCTCTGGCCTGCGCGGGAGCGATGCTGGTCCCGCTGGCCGCCTGCGGCTCGGACGCCGACGCCGGCAAGATCCGGCTCAGCTACCTGAGCTGGGACAACGAGCAGACGTCCAAGCCGTACATCGACGAGTTCGAGAAGGAAAACCCGGACATCAAGATCGACTTCAGCTACGCGCCGCCGACCAGCGAGTACATCTCCACGCTGCAGACCCGCCTCGTCGGCAACCAGGCCCCGGACGTGTTCATCATCACCTCCGAGAATCGCGACGACCTCATCGACAACGGCTACGCCAAGGACCTGACCGACGAGTCGTTCATGAAGAACATCTCCCAGGCCAACAAGGACTTCGTAGGCCGCGACGGCAAGACCTACGGCATGTCGATCACCTCGTGGGTCTCCGGCATCGCCTACAATAAGGATCTGCTCAAGCAGGTCGGCTACGACGAGCCGCCGGCGAACTGGGATGACTTCCTCAAGCTGTGCAAGAAGCTCAAGAACGCCGGCATCGAGCCGTTCCTCGAGCCGAACGCCGACGAGCCGAGCCGCTTCATCGACGCCTTCCAGGGATCCATCCTCGAGAAGAAGGGCGTCGACCCGACCACGCTGTCCACGCAGGACAACCAGACGCCGGGCACCGACGAGCTCGAGGCCGTCAAGGAATACATCCGCCTGTACGATGAGGGTGGCGTGACCCGTGACACGGTCGGCATCAGCGGCGACGACATGAAGACGCAGTTCACCAACGGACAGGTCGCGATGATCGTCGACGGCGCGTGGGACTTTGCCACCTTCGAACAGGCCGGCATGAACTGGGACTTCGCCCCGATGCCCAAGCTCGGCGACGACTACACGCAGTACGCGCAGGGCTCCGCCTCCCCGGCGTGGGCGATCTACGCGAAGCTCGACGGAGACAAGCTCAAGGCCGCCGAGAAGTTCCTCACCTTCCTGTCAAGCAAGTGGGCGCTGCAGAAGCATAACGACGCCGGCGACGCTGTCACTGTCGACGGGTTCGACGCTACGGTGATGACGCAGTACCAGAAGGTCTACGATCAGGACATCAAGACCGGCAAGTACTACCTGCACACCAACTTCTATTCGAAGCCGGACATTCTCAAGAGCGAACTCAAGGCGCAGAACCAGCAGCTGGTGCAGGGGCAGATCACGCCCGACCAGTATGCCAAGAACATCGACGCCAAGGTCGCGGCCGCGCAGTGACCCGCAACGGATCGCACATAATCACACATAGATAACTACAATCTCCGGTTCGTCATGAACCGTGCGCATGGTAATGGGGCGGCCTGTCGGCTGCGGCTGGTCGCCCTTCGCATGCCCGCAATCGGATTTCGGTCATAAGCCAATGTCAAAGGAGGATGGCATATGAGCGCAACAATGCAAGGCTCGGCGGTCGGCAACCTGCCGCCGTTGGACGAAGACCTGTATCGTCGGCGTCGTCGTGCGCGTGGCCTGCATGAGGACGTGACGTCGTTCTGGCTCCTGCTGCCGATCCTGGCGGTGTTCGTGGTTCTGTTCCTGGTGCCGTTGGCACAGACCGCGTACTTCTCGTTCACCGACTTCAACGGTTACAGCATGGACATGAACGGGGTCGGTCTGGACAATTACAAGAAGGTGTTTACGGATCCGTCCACCCTGCAGGGCCTGGGCTTCACGATCCTGTACGCGATCGTGGTGATGGTCGGGGTGACCGTGATCGCCATTCCGCTGGCGGTCATCCTCAACCGCAAGTTCGTCGGCCGTGATTTTGTGCGCTCTGTGTTCTTCTTCTTCTCGGTGCCGTCGCTGGCCATCATGGGCATGGTGTGGAAGTACATCTTCTCCCCGATGAAGACCGGCGTGGTCAACAGCGTGCTCGCGGCGTTCGGTTTGGGACCGGTGCCGTGGCTGTCGAACAACTCTCTGGCGAAGTTCTGCGTGATCTTCATCGCGATCTGGGCGCAGATCGGCTGGCATGCGACCCTTTACTTGGCGTTCCTGCAGGCGATCCCCGCGGACCTGTACGAGCAGGCGACCGTGGACGGTGCGAACAAGTGGCAGCAGTTCGCGCATATCACCCTGCCGCAGCTGATGCCGGGCATCGTGACCTCGACGTTCCTGCTCATGTCGGGCGGCCTGAAGGTGTACGACCTGCCGTTCACGATGACCAAGGGCGGCCCGGGCTATTCGACGTACACGGTCACGCAGTCGATCATCCAGCAGGGCATCGGCCAGTCGCAGTACGGCATCGGTTCCGCGCTGGCGGTCCTGTTCTTCATCGCCACGGGCGTCGTGGTGTTCCTTCAGATGGGCATTTCCAACCTGATCTCGAGGAGGTTCGAGTAAATCATGGGCAACAAGGCTTCTTCCGTCACGGCCGCGCCGAAGGGCATGAACTTCACGACGCGCAAGAGGATCGGTTCGGCGGTCACCAGCGTGGTGATGATCCTGATCGCGCTGGTATGCGCGGTTCCACTGTGGTACATCCTGATCAACACGTTCAAGACGATTCCGGACATGTCCGCCAACCCGCTCGGCCTGCCGAAGGAATGGACGATCAAGAACTACATCAACGCGTTCGAGACGGTCCCGGTGTTCCGCTCCCTGCTGAACACGTTGATCGTCACGTTCTTCGCGGTCGTGATCCAGGTGCTCGTCGGCGCCCTGGCCGCATACGGCATGATCCTGCGCAAGTCCACGTTCACCGCCGCGGTCGGCGCGATCCTGATGGTCGCGTTCGTCGTGCCGGCGCAGACGACGCTGATCCCCCTGTACCGCATGGAGGCGAACGCGCACCTGGTCAACACCTTGGCCGGACTGGTGATTATCTACCTGGGCGGAGCGGTGTTCTGCTACTTCCTGATCGTCGGGTACATGCGCAGCCTGCCGTTCGAACTGATCGAGGCGGCACGCATCGACGGCGCCGGCCCGCTGCGCATCTTCTGGTCGATTGTGATGCCGCTGATCCGCCCGATCCTGACGACCGTGGTCGTGTTCCAGACGATGGGCACGTGGAACGACTTCATGAACGCGAATGTGTTCCTCTCCAGCTCGGAACTGCGCACAATCGTGCTGCAGGTGTACAACGCGGTGGGCCAGTTCTCGACCGATTGGCCGAGCTTCATGACCATCACCGTGCTCGCCCTGCTGCCCGTGTTCGTGTTCTTCATCTTCTGCCAGAAGTGGATCGTCTCCGGCCTCGTCGCCGGTTCGGTCAAGGGCTGATCGGCTGATCGACTAGTCGGCTGGCTGATCACGGTATTAATTCCGGCTCCCCACTACGCTCATATCATCTCCTTCCGCGGCGTGTGGGGAGCCATGTTCTTCACCAGATAAGAATTTCCCATGGGTACTGTTGGCACTGTGCTACAAACATCGCCAAAACCGAGAGCCGTGCCTCGTGACGGCCTTCCTCATCGCGTGAATAACGCGGTACTGACCACTAATCCGCTGCGCAGGTATTGCGCCGACCCGAATCTTGCCATTTTCGATGGCCGATATTTCCTGTACTGCACCGATGACGGTGTGGATAATTGGGACACCACCGCGTTCAGTGTGTATGTGTCCGACGACTTGGCCACATGGGAGCGATATCCGGCGCTCGACTTGCGCGATGCGCCGTGGTGGGATGGCTCGGATGGTGCTTGGGCGCCTTCCGTGGTACAGCGCGCGGACGGCAAATACGTGTTCTACTTCGTGGCCGGTTCCCAGATCGGCGCCGCTGTGGGCGAATCCCCGTGCGGGCCGTTCGTGCCTGAGCCCGAACCAATCGTGCGCGAAGGTACGTTCGATTGCCACACCATTGACCCCGGCGTATACGTGGAGGATGATGGCACCCGGTACTTCCTGTGGGGCAACGGCATAGCTTGGGCCGCGCCGCTCAATGAGGACTGTCTGTCGTTCGACGAATCGCGCGCTTTCAGCTGGGTGCCGGGCGATTTCCGTGAAGCCATCTGGATTCACAAGCGCAACGGCATCTACTACGCCAGCTGGTCGGAGAACGACGCCCGAGAGCCGGAATACTGCGTCAAGTACGCGATGGCCGAATCGCTGCATGGGCCCTGGAGCGAACCGCGCGTGCTGATCGAACAAGACCCGGCGCGCAAGCTGTATGCCACCGGTCACCATAACATCGTGAATATTCCCGGCACCGACGAATGGATTATCGCGTATCACCGGTTCGCCTACAATCCGGCCGGTCGCTGGGCTGGAGGCGATGGCTGTCATCGCGAAGTGGTATTCGCGCCGCTTGACTACAATCCTGACGGCTCGCTGGTTCCCGTCCGCCCGCAAGTTGGTTCCTACGTGCGTTCGCTGACGTTCTGACCTGTAGGCTGTCTGTCTCTGTCTGTTCGTTGTCTTCGCCTTGCTTGCGTTTTGTACGTTTTATCTGTTTCGTGAGTTTCGTGCGTTCTGCGGATTTCACGCGTTTCGCGCAGTGCCGTACGCTGATCACCATTCAGCATGCGGCACTTTTGCATATCTCACGTGTTGCGGGAGATGCCGATTCCGTCGCACAATACGTAAAACGTGAATGAACCATTCACTATTCTTGTGTTTTTTGTGACTCAAAGTGCGTTTTGCATATGTAAAAACGTGAATGCTAAGATGATATCAGTATGTGATTGTGTGATGACCTGCGTGTTTTCAGTCATTCTCTACAAAAGAGGAGGGGAATATGCTCAAGCGCCATGCATATGACCAGTTGCTGAATTGGAAGAACCGTAAAACCAAGCAGGGCTTGCTGGTCACGGGTGCCCGGCAGGTGGGCAAGACCACGCTGATTGAGCAGTTCGGTGCAGACCATTATGAGCATGTGGCTAAGGTGAATTTCATCGAAATGCCTCAGGCGGTCGAAACGGTAAGCAAGGCCAAGGACACCGAAGACCTGATACTGCGGTTATCGGTACTTTCCGGCACGGAAATTACGCCGGGCAAGACTCTGCTGTTTCTTGACGAGATACAAGCGTGTGAGGACATGCTCACGTGGACCAAATTCCTGTCTGGCACCAAAGGATTGGATGTCATCGTTTCTGGCTCCCTGCTGGGCATTGATGTGTTCAATGTGCGCTCGATCCCGGTGGGATTCCTGCAGACGATGCGTATGTATCCGCTCAATTTCTATGAGTTCTGCGCTGCATGCCGGCTGCCTCAGTCCGCTCTCGATACGCTGCGTGAATGTTATGTGGATCGACGGGAGGTTCCCGATTATCTACATGAACGGCTCACCGACCTGTGGTACAAGTATCTGCTGATTGGTGGCATGCCCGACGCAGTGCAGTCATTCGTGGATTTTGCCGATATTGTCAAAGCCCGCAATACTCAGCAGGCCATATTCGATACCTATGAATACGACATCACCAAATATGTCTCCGATTTGGTGGAACGTCGCCATATCAAGAGCATTTACGAGGCGATTCCAAGTCAGCTCAATGCGGAAAACAAACGATTCAAGTTCTCCAAGTTGGGCAAGAATATCAGGTTCGCTCATATGCAGACGGCGTTCGATTGGTTGGCGAACGCAGGTATTGCCTTGCCTACTTCGCGCGTGCAGGACCCTGAATACCCGCTGACGGAGCATGCCGACGAGAACACGTTTAAACTGTACATGAACGATGTCGGTTTGCTGACCTCCCGTTTGATGCGCAGTGTGGACTTAGAGATTGTGAATCACCGATCCAGTATGAATTACGGGTCGATTTTCGAGAATGCAGCGGCTCAGGAACTGTTTGCACAGGGATTGGAACTGCATTACTTCAACCAGAACCGTATTGGTGAAGTTGATTTTGTAGTGCAGCAAGGTCTGGATGATATTTCACTGGTTGAAATCAAATCGGGCAAGGACTATACGCGGCATCGGGCCATGAACAACCTACTGGATACCGACAATTATCGGTTTGCCCATGCCTACGTGTTCCATGATGGCAACGTGGAGACTGTTGGCCGAACCGAATACCTGCCCATATATATGCTGGGTTGTTTGAGCGTGATGTAACGCGCACCACTTTCCCGGGAATGTGTCGCGGATTGGGCCTGTTGCCCGGTCTAGCGGTTCGGTCCATTGACCCAGCCTGTTACTTCACCCTTACCGTCCGCAATGGAGTGAACCGACTAATCCATATCCGCAAAATCGACAAGCGTCACTGTACCGTCTTGCGCCGCGCGGGCGGCGACATGCTCGTCGAAGCCTGATTTGGAGAACAGCATGTAATGGCTGGTTTCGGGGTGCAGCAGTCTGGCGCGATTGCGCAGCACTTCCAACTGCTGCAGACCGGATGGCACGCTGCGCCATTTGCATTCGCAGAATAGGAGAGTTTTCGGTTTTTCTCCTGAAGCCACGATGTCAATTTCCTCCTGACTGCGGGTGGTCGGATTGGCGCCCCACCAACGTCCGGCATCAAGCATGAGGAAAGGCAATGCCTCGGTACCGTTATGGGACCATATCCACTGAACACAGATGTCTTCGAACACCTGCCCCATAAAGTCGGAGATAGTGCGCATAACACGGTCGGCGGCGAGATCGGCATGACCGGATTGAATGAGGGACATGTTGTTCGGCACATATCGGTACCAGAATCGGAAGAACGAGTTCTCGATACGGTAGATCGTCTTGCGAGGAGCGTCCTCGCCGAAAGGTGTCTCCTTGCGAACGATTCCCAGATCGATGAGATTGCGCAAATAGGTGGCGCATGAGGACGATTCCATATGGCATGCGGTGGCGATGGTGTTCGACCGAGATGCCCCGGAGGCAATGGCCTGGATTACGGCGTTGTACTCGGCCGGACTGCGCAGCTCCTGCTTCAGCAAGTTGTCTGGCTCCTCAAACAGATAGCAGCTTGGGTCGAGGATGTTCCAACGGATGTTGTCTCGGATGCTGATGCCGTCGTCCAGTTGCCGAAGATACTGCGGGATACCGTCGGTAAGTCCGTAAGCAATGGCGGCGTCCTCGTTGCTGTATCTTGGCAAGAACTTGCGGACATCGGCGTAGCCGAATGGCTCCACTTTGATTTGAGCGGTGCGTCTGCCGTACAGGGGGCTCTCATACCCAAGCACCTGGCGCTCCATGAACGACATGGAAGAGCCGCATAACACCATCATGAGCTGACTGTCATCCTTATGGCGGTCGATGGCATGCTGCAGGACCGAATTGATGGTCCGGTCTGCTTTAGCCAGATATGGGTACTCGTCGATGACGAAGGCGATGCGTTGCTTTGCGGCCAGCGCGAACACCGCTTCCAGTGCGGATTCAAAGCTGCGGTATACGGGCGCTGTCTCGAACGCCTCTGAGCCCTTTTCATACAGAGCAATGCTGCGGCTTAACGATTCGAGATTCTTGGAAGCGCTGGATTCGATTGCCGAAAAGAAAATCGTGGGGCGATCTTCGAGGAAGCGGTTGATGAGTGTGGTCTTGCCCACGCGGCGACGGCCGTAGGCCACGACGCACTCGAACTGCTGTGAGCTCCAGCGGCGTTCCAGTGCCGAAAGCTCCTTATCTCGCCCGACGAACATGGCCCTTGTCTCCTTGCTTTGCTGTCTGCCTGGTGCACACGCGCAAATTATAGAATCGTAATTTACTTAATTATGATTCTATAATTTGGTCGACTGGTATGCAACAGGTCTCGAGCGTGCATTGCCGCATGCGCAACGTTTCGCGCGACACATTCCGGGGAATGCGTCGCGAATTGGGCCGTGCCGCGTTGCTAAGGCGGGGAACACGCAGAGTTGTGGGCTGTTGCGATTGGACGCAGGCCGTCTAGACTAGTACGCGTTTGCGAAAGTCGAACGTGCTTCGACCGATGAAGGAGAGCTCCGGTCGTGCGGCCAATGACAGGCGCAGTGCGAAGCACGGCTGATCGTGAATCGTGGCGGCAGCGATTGCCGCGTGCGGCGCAGGAGCATGCCGCACCATACCATAAGCAAACAATCCCCAAGAAACGGTGATCCCCTCACATGTACGTCGATCCGGGAATCAATACCAGTGCAAGCAACCTCAAATGGGTGCTGCCATACTGCAAACCAGACCTGCCCCGCGTGGTAGGCGCGCTTCTACTGTTCATCGCCAATAACACGATGGCCCTGACCATTCCGATTCTGTCCGGTATCATCGTGGACCGCGTCATCGTCGGCGGACATGCCGACGAACTGCCACGTCTGTGTGGACTGATGATCCTCATGACCATCATCCGCGTGGGCGCGCGATACGGCTACCAGATGTGGATGGAGCGTTTCGGCCAGAACTCGGTCTACCGCCTCGTCTCCGATGAATACGAGAAGCTGCACGAGCTCGACTTCACGTACTTCAACCACACACGCACCGGCGACATCATGAGCCGCCTGACCTCCGACACTGACGCGATCCGCCACTGCCTGAGTTGGGTGAGCTATCAGATCGCCGACTGCGTGGTCATGTTCGTGGGCGCCCTGTGTGTGATGTTCGCCATCGACTGGCGACTCGCGCTCGTCCTGGCCTGCGTCACGCCGTTCATTTTTGTGCTCACGCGCGGCCTGTCCACGCACGCCCACCCGCTGTTCTTCGCTATCCGCAACTCGCTGGCCTCCCTCAACTCCATGGTCGAAGAGAACATCGAGGGCAACCGTGTGGTCAAGGCATTCGTGCGCGAACCGTACGAGACCGAAAAGTTCGACGAGCACAACGACGACTACATGCAGCGCAACATGGCCCTGGCCTACAACTCGCGCAGGTACATGCCCTGGCTGGACGGCCTTGGCTTCTCGCTGCAGCTCATCACGCTCGGCCTCGGCGGCTTTCTGGTCATCAAGGGCTACATGACCCTTGGCAATCTGGTGAGTTTCAACTCCTTCCTGTGGATGATCGACGGCCCGGTGCGCCAGTCCGGCTGGCTCATCAACGACTGGCAGCGATTCAACGCCAGCTGCATCAAGATCCGCAAGCTGCTCAACGAACAGCCGCGCATCGTGGAGAAGCCCGACGCGGTCGAAGCCGTCAAGCAGGCGGTCACGATCGTCGAGCAAGTCAAGCACGATGATGAGGCTACCGGGGCTACCGGAGCGCCCGGGGCTTCCGGAACATCCGGTGCCCAGCAGTCCGCCGAACGCAAGTCCTGCCCGCTGCACATCAAAGGCGACATCCGCTTCGACCACGTCAGCTTCGCCTTCCCGGACGACCCGGAGACCCCGATCCTCAAGGACCTCGGCTTCACCGTGCCCGCCGGCTCCAAGCTCGGCATCCTCGGCGAAACCGGCGCGGGCAAGTCCACGCTCGTCAGCCTCATCTCCCGCTTCTACGACCCGACCGTGGGCCATGTGCTCATCGACGGCATCGACGCACGCGACTGGCCGCTGGCCACCTTGCGCTCGCAGGTGTGCATCGTGGCACAGGATACCTTCCTGTTCTCCGACACCATCGGCGGCAACATCGGCTTTGGTGCCAGCGATGATAGCGACGACCGATATATCCGGAAAATGGCCCAGATCGCCGGCGCGGACAATTTCATCAGGTCGATGCCGCAGGGTTATGACACCGTCGTGGGCGAACGCGGCGTGGGCCTGTCCGGCGGGCAGAAGCAGCGCCTGTCGCTGGCCCGCGCGCTCGCGGACGATCCGTCGATCCTGATTATGGACGATACGACCTCGGCCGTCGATATGGAGACCGAGGCGGAGATCCAGAAGCACCTCAAGGAGATGGACGGCGGCAAGACCATCGTCACCATCGCCCACCGCATCTCGTCGGTCAAGGATGCCGACCTGATTCTGGTGCTCGAGCACGGACGTATCGTCGAACGCGGCACCCACGCCGAACTCGTGGCCGCACACGGCCGCTACTGGGACATCTACCACAAGCAGCTCGGACTCCAGTCCGGCGCTGCACAGGGGTTTTAGAAGAGGACTTATGGCACAACGCAATACATTCCGCGAGGATGAGGAGCTGGAGGAGTCCATCAACCTCCACGACATCGCTCGCGTCGGCAAATATCTCAAACCGTATATGGCACAGGTGGCGCGCATTCTCGTCGTCGTCATCTCGATGAGCTGCATCGTCGTCGCCGTGCCGTACCTGACCAAGATCATGATCGACGAGGCGATCCCGAACAAGGACCTCGGCAAGCTCGGCATCCTCGCTGTGATCCTCGCCGCGCTAATCGTGCTGTACGAGTTCGGGCTGCGCTACCGCACGGTGGCGATCACGCGCGTCGGCCAGCTCATGCTCAAGGACATGCGCCGCGATATCTTCACGCATATCCAGACGCTGCCCTTCAGCTACTTCGATTCGCGCCCGCACGGCAAGATCCTGATCCGCGTGGTCAACTATGTGAACACGCTTTCGGACACGCTGAGCTCCGGTCTGATCAACGTGATCTCCGACGTGTTCACCTTCGTGATCACGCTGATCGTGATGTTCGTGATCGACTGGCAGCTGGCCCTGTGGAGCCTGATCCTGTTCCCGGTGCTCATCATCTGGGTGCGCGTGCTGCAGATCTTCCAGCGGCGCGCCTTCCAGAAGCTCTCCAACAAGCAGAGCAACCTGAACGCCTACATCCACGAGTCGATCGCCGGCGTGAAGACCACGCAGACCTTCGCGCAGGAGCAGGCCCAGTTCAGGACCTTCCAGGAGCAGCAGGGCGAGGTGCGTTCCGCGTGGATGCACGCCGTGCACATCCAGTTCCTCATGTGGCCGGGCGTGCAGACCATCTCCGTGATGACCATCTCGTTCATCTACTTCGTCGGCGTGATGGGCTTCGGGGGTGTGAACGTGACCACCGGCGTGCTCATCGCGTTCGTCGGCTACGCGAACAACTTCTGGAATCCGGTGATCAACATCGGCAACTTCTACAACCAGCTCATCACCTGCTCGGCGTACCTCGAGCGCATCTTCGAGACGCTCGACGTCACACCGGAGATCCGCAACAAGCCCGACGCGGCGGACCTGCCGCAGATCCGCGGGCGCGTCGACTTCAACGACGTGGTGTTCCGCTACGAGAAGGACAGCCGCAACATCCTCAACCTCGTGGACTTCCACGTCGAACCGGGGCGCACGATCGCGCTGGTCGGCCCGACGGGCGCCGGCAAGACGACGATCATCAACCTGCTGTCGCGCTTCTACGACGTGTCCGAGGGCTCGGTGACGATCGACGGCCACGACGTGCGCGACGTGACGCTCGCATCGCTGCGCCGGCAGATGGGCGTGATGCTGCAGGACACCTTCATCTTCTCCGGCAACGTGCGCGAGAACATCCGCTACGGCAAGCTCGACGCCACCGACGAGGAAATCGAGGCGGCGGCGAAGGCCGTGCACGCGCACGAGTTCATCATGGAACTGCCCGACGGGTACGACACGGTGGTGGAGGAGCGCGGATCGACCCTGTCGGCCGGCCAGCGCCAGCTCATCGCCTTCGCGCGCGTGCTGCTCGCCGACCCGCGTATCCTGATCCTGGACGAGGCGACGAGCAACATCGACACGCGCACCGAGGAGGCGCTGCAGGCCGGCCTGCAGCATCTGCTCAAGGGGCGCACGAGCTTCATCATCGCGCACCGCCTGTCGACGATCGAGAACGCGGATGAGATCTTCTACATCGATCACGGCCAGATCGTCGAGCACGGCTCGCACGCGCAGCTGCTCGCCGCCAAGGGCGCGTACTACCGCCTCTACGAGTCGCAGTACGCGATGATTCGCGTGGCCAGCGGGGCGCCGGAAGAGTGACGAGATGTTGCGCACAAGGATGCGTTTAGCGGCGTTTCATATAGCGGGTGCTGCGACCGGCACCGATTTTGATGATCGTACCGGAGTCCAACAGTGATTTCAGCGTGCGCTCAATGGTGGTGGTGCTGGTATCGGGCATGCGAGCGAGAATATCGGCCTTGGAGAGTGGAACTAGGGATCGATCAAGCAGTGCTTCAATCCGCGTTCCCTTGGTGACTACTCGCGGTGCTCCCTGCGCTCTGCCGCCTGCCGTGAGATTGATGCGTTCGTCGAATTCCTTGCACGCGGACAGTATGATGCCAAGCAGGTAGTTCGTGAATGGCGCATAATCATTGGCGTTGTCGTCCCATCCTTGGGTGCTTGCGGCCAGCGCCTCATAATAAGTGCTTTTACTTTGCTCGATAAGGTGTTCGATACTGATGTATTTGCCGACCATATAGCCATTGCGGTACAACATCAGGAGCGTGAGTAGCCGACTCATGCGGCCGTTGCCGTCATTGAACGGATGTATGCAGGTGAAATCGAGAATGAACATGGCGACGGCAAGCAATGGATCGGTATGTCCATCTCGGATTGCTTGCGTGTAGGCGGAACACGCGCGTTCGATCAGTTCCGGTGTGACAAGTGCGGACGGTGGGGCGAATCGCACGGTGCTGGTCCCGTGTGCATCTCGTTCGATGATGACGTTGTCACTGTCCTTGAAATGCCCCGCAAAGGTCAGTGGTGTGTGCCGGAAGAGGTCGCGGTGCAGTTGAAGAATGACGTTCGGGGTAACCGGAATATAGTCGTGGCTTTCGTGAATAGCCGATAGCACGTCACGGTAGCCGGCAATCTCTTCTTCATTGCGATTGCGCGGTGTGACTTTCTCCGAGACGAGATCGTTGAGCCTGCTATCGCTGGTAGAAATACCTTCGATGCGGTTTGAGGCATCTGTGCTTTGGATGCGCGCGACGGCAACCAGCGTCTCCAATATATCCGGTCTGATCGTTGTCTGTATGCTTTGGCGCCCTTTTGCCTCGTGAATCGCGGCAAGCAAACTCGTGGTGTGCGGGGTGAGCAACGTCTTACCTGATTCGATGTAGTCGAATGATCTCATACCGCCTCATTTTCTGCATCATACGAACTTTTCTGCATCATATTTTATCAAAATGAGGTAGAAAATGGGTTGATGAGGCAGAAAAGGCGGCAGGATGGCGGCCATCTCGCTTGCCGGTTGCGCTACTTTCCCGGGAATGTTGCGCTCGTGGCAAGAAACGGCAAGTTCAGACGGACGAGATTGGCGGCATGTAATCGCTCGAAGGCTTGGCCCGTATGGCTTGGCCAGGCAGAGGTTGGCCAAGTGGAAGTTGGCCAGTGTAGAACGCAATCTGGGGAGGCGTTCCATGACAAGCAATACTTATCATTTGGGGGTGGTGCCGTTTTCTTGGACTGTGATTCGAGGGGGCGGCCATGGCGAAGTACAGCAAGGAGCAGCGTCGGTGTGCGGTTGAGTTGTATGTGCGGTACGAGTGCTGCGTTGCGGATGTGATCCGCGAGTTGGGTTATCCCAGTCGAGAGGCGTTGCGCATGTGGCATCGCGACTGGCTCGAGGAGCAGAGGACGGGGACTCGCCGTTGTGTGGAGGCGGTGCGGCTAATGCTGCTTTATTGAAAACTATCAGTGATGTGATAGGTGTATATGATTCCGCGAAGTTCTACCAGAATAAGCGATGGAGCTGAAGTGGCCGCACGGTCTTGCAATTCATAACGGCGTCAGTGGCGAAGGCAATATCAGCGCACTTCTCGCGGATATGATTCATCTCGCAACCTCCGACGAGATTCCTCGCCTGCAGGCGGCTATCATGTCGCATTTCCTATTCGAGTACATTCACCCGTTCTACGACGGCAACGGCAGGACAGGGCGGTATCTCCTGGCCCTTTACCTGAATCATGATCTGACCATGCCTACGGTACTGTCTTTGTCGCGCACCATTGCGGAGAACAAAAACGCCTACTACAAGGCGTTCGTGGAAGCGGAGGCTAAGCTGAACTGCGGGGAGCTCACGCTTTTCGTGAACACCCTCCTCGGGTTCATCCGTGAAGCCCAGGACGAGCTGATTGGCGAGCTCGAAATCATGGTTGACCAGCTTGACAAGGGCGAGACGATTTGCGAACGGCTTAGGCAGAAGCACGGTCTGTCTGCGAAAGCGGCCTCGATACTATACGGCGTAATCCAGGAGGAGATGTTCGATTCGATCGAGTCCATGTCGCTGGACGACGCCGCCCGCCAAATCGGACTATCCAAGCAAAGTGCGAGAACATACGTGGGGGAGATACTGGATGCGGGTCTCGTCGTTCAGTCCGGGAAGCGCCCGCTGAAGATACAGACGTCGGAATCGTTGAAAAGCATCCTCTCGACGGGAGTGAGCGAGGATTAGTAACTTCGTGCCATGGTTGTAGTAATGCCAAGATTCTCAGACACTACCGGATTTGTTCGTTTTTGAGGGACTGCGACATATTGGACTCCTACTGCAGTATCGTCCATATCGCGCTTCGTAAGAATGGAGATGATTCTCGATTATTCTTCCATCGAACGAGAGCGATATTCGCTGGGCGTGCATGCGAATTCGCGGTCAAACGATCCTCGCATGGTTTGAGAACTGGGGAATCCGGATTCCCGGACGATTTGATTGATTGGCATATCCGTGTTGGTGAGCAAATCGCAGGCCGCCAGCAGACGTACACGCGTTACGTAGTCTTTAAATGTCACTCCAGAATATTTGCTGAATATCCTTGAAAAATGCTCTCGTGAATATCCGAATTTCTGCGACACCTGTGCGGTGGATAGGGGCTCGCGATAATGACGTTGCACGTAGTGGCGTATTCGTCTAATGACTCGTCCATCCTGGAGTATGGTTTCATCCTCGGTGTCTTCTTGGTTCGCTGCAGCCAATGGTTTGGCGTAGTCAAAAACATTGGTAAGCATGGTGTAGAACCAGGAATTCGCTTCAAGGAACCGTGTCTGCTTGCCACTGATCAGTGCCGCAAACATTTGTTCGCAGCATTTCAGCAATTGTTGATGATCTTTTTCGCCAATGTAGTCGTAATCCAGCTGTTGTTGGATTTGGGTAATATACGGATATGACGGTAGCAACTCCGTGGGCGAGATCGTTACGGAAAGCGCCTGCGGTACAGCTGATGGTTGCCGAAGATCCTGAATAAGTTCGATGCTATGCAGGCAGCGTGGAGGAATCAGTACTACATCACCGGCATGATGCATCGAACGTTGGGTGCCTTTCATCACTGTGGCCCGACAGCGTCGGACGTATACCACCTCGAAGCCTTCATGCCAATGCAACCTGGCTTTGTCGAATCCCTGATGTGCGATGACCAGGGCAGGGAACTGCGGTGATGTGGTCAATAGTTCCTGATTGGTGCCCTTAACGTACTGCATATCGCCTCCTACCTAGGTCGCTGTTGGTTTGTGCGCCATCAGGACCTTACTGCATCGGCGAACCATGACGTTATCGTCATGGGGTGGGTGATGGCGGTACCGACTACGGCTGCCCAGGCACCCATTTCTATGGCTTTGGCCGCATCGGACGGAGTATGTATCCTACCCTCGCATATCACCGGTACGTGGGGGTGCCGCTCCAGCATTTGAGCGAGGAGCTCGTAATCCGGTCCTTCTGTTTTGGCGCGGGAATCGGTGTATCCAGCCAGCGTGGTGGAGATGATGTCGAATCCTGCATCCACGGCTGCATCGGAGTCTTCGATGCAGCCGCAGTCGGCCATCAGTATTGCGCCCTCGCTTTTGAGTTGCCGCGCGGTCTGCTGCAGAGTTAGACCGTCTGGCCGAGGCCGATCTGTAGCATCGAGTGCCACAATGTCGGCTCCCGCCATAATGCAGGCTCTGGCGTGGCGTAACGTTGGCGTGATGTATACGCCGTTATCGCCTTCCTTCCATATGCCGATGACTGGAACTTTTACTTGGCCTTTGATGGCGCTGATATCGGCAAGACCTTGGCATCGAATGGCGGCAGCGCCGCCGATTACTACTGATTGAGCGACTTGGGCCATGGTTTCGGGATGCCGCATTGGCTCGCCGGGATATGCTTGACAGCTGACTATCAGTGTGCCGTGGAGCGAATCAATAAGACGTTTCGAATAAGTATCGTTAGTATTCATATTTCTGCTCCTTATTTGATCTGAGGTCGGCGCACAGAGCTGATGTTGCTCCGATGAGAGGGGCTCTGCCGCCGAGTGTTCCTGTCAAAACCGGTGTTCGGGAAAGAATGCCCAAGGTCTGTCTTTGGATGCCTTGTTTCACAGATTTCATCCATAGCTCTCCAGAATGGACTACGGAGCCGGAAAGGATCACGGCATCGGGATCAAGGGCATTGATTAGTCCGCCAAGAACATCGCCGAGACTCGTGCCGGCCAGAGTGATACTGGTTACGGCTTCCGTACTACCTTGACTGGCCAGTTCGGCGATAGCGCGTCCATTGATGTCGGTGGGGAGAGTATTGTGTCCGTTCTGTTGCAGAGCACGTCGATAATTATCGGCAATGCCGGTACCTGAGGCGATTGACTCCACATGGCCCTCACATCCACATGAGCAGGATATACCAATGGCGTCGGGATGCGGCAGATGGCCGATATGGCCACAGGCTCCGTGGACGCCGCGTACCAGTTTCCCGTCGATGATTATCGCGCCTCCGATACCGGTGCCGATGGCGGCGACCAGTAGTGATTGGTATTGTCGTCCGCATCCCCAGTGCGCTTCACCAAGGGCGTGTGCCTGAACATCTCCGATGACGATGGCAGGCACGTTGAACGTTGCCGATAATTCGGCTTGCAGTTGAATACCGGCCCAACCGGGAATCAACGAAGTGGCTGATACCACCGAACCGTTGCCGTCAATGACTCCTGCGCTCGCTACACCGATCCCCAATAGTGGGAAAGGAATCTCACCATCGTCCAGACACTGGCGAATGGCTTGAACGACGCGTTGCAATACGGAGGTGCCGCCGAGACGTGCTTTCGTCGGTATGACGTACCGTCGAATCAACGCTGGCATGTCCCGCGGTCTTCCTTGTTCGTCGAGGTCTACGCACATGAGACCAGCGGCGATTTTGGTGCCGCCGATGTCCACGGATATCACCGTATGCTGATGGATTATGCTTGCAAAACTCATAGGCATCTCCGTTGGTGTGATTAAGCGGTATGGGCGACTGCACTGCGTCAGTTCGCCTCCGCTTTTATTGTTATCAGGCTTCCTCCGAGTACGACAACGACGCCTTGAACCATCGGTCACAAAATCATTCATTTGTATCACGCCCATAGCCCTGTTGCCAATGACCGGCAAATGCTCGCTCAATACGATAGGGGCTTACTGGTGGGCGACGAGGTCCATCATCGGGCAAAGGAGAATATCATGAGCCAACAGACTCAGTCTCAAATCGATGGCAAGCTTAAAGGCAAGTTAATTGCCGTCTGTACGATCGGAGCCGTGGGTGGCTTCCTGTTCGGATACGATACGTCGGTCATCAACGGCGCCGTGACCGCAATCGCCAGTCCGGATTCCGGTTTTGCACTCAGCAGTACCATGAGCGGATTCTCGGTCTCCAGCGCATTGCTGGGATGTGTGTTCGGCGCATGGTTCGCCGGTGTGGTCGCCGATCGTATGGGACGAATTCGTGTACTGGAACTTGCCGCCATATTGTTTGTGGCAGCTTCTTTGGTGACAGGTCTGACGACGAATTTCACCATATTTATCATCTTCCGTATCGTCGGAGGCCTTGGTGTCGGATTCACCTCGGCAATCGGCCCCGCTTACATTTCGGAGATTTCTCCAGCAGCAAGACGTGGCTTCTTCACCAGCTTCCAGCAGATGGCCATCGCATTGGGCATCATCGCATCGCTGGTCGTCAACGATATCTATGTCGTGGCATCCGGTGGCGCTGAAATGCCATTCTGGATGGGGATAGACGCATGGCGTTGGATGCTAGTGACAACAGCCCTGCCTGGCGTTATCATGTTCTTCCTATGCTTCGCTTTGCCAGAGACTCCTCGTTATCTGGTTATGAAGGGCGAGATTGCAAAGGCCAAGACCATTCTGATTGACGTCATCGGTGACAACAATGCCGATGTGACCATCGCCAAAATCCAGAAGTCGTTCCAGAGCGAGGAGAACGAGAAGAAGGTTTCCTTCAGGGAACTGCGCGGTAAGACGTTCGGTCTCAAGGGCGTGGTCTGGATTTCCATCATCTTCGTTCTGCTGGCTCAGGCCAATGGGCAGAATATCATCATGCTGTACGATTCCAGCCTTTGGAACATGCTGGGCTTCAGCGAGCAGGCGTCGCTGACCATCGCTGTTGTACGTGCGACGCTCGCCGCCGTTGCCACGGTGGTAGGTATGGTGCTTATCGATCGAGTCGGTCGCCGTAATCTTATGAAATACGGAACTTTGCTGATGACGGTATTCCTGGGCATCACGGCCATTGGCTTCGGCCAAGGACAGTTGAGTGCTGACGGTACTCTGAGCCTGTCGATTACGTGGACGTGGATTTCCATCGTATGCACCTACGCGTTCTTCCTGGTTTGCTGTGCCACTACGAACGTCACCGTCTGGGTCATCATCAGCGAAATTTTCCCGAATCGTATCCGTGCCAAGGGGGAGGCCGTGGCGACTGCCGCGAACTGGATGTTCAACTTCCTTATCACTACGATTTATCCTCCTATGCGTGATGGTATCGGTCTTGGATGGACGTACGGCTTCTACACGCTGATGGCATTGCTGGGCTTCTTCTTTGTCGTCAAGTTCCTGCCGGAAACCAACGGTGTGGAGCTTGAGGATATGAAGGCTGAGCTGAAGTGAGGTGGGGAATGATGCGTTATCAAGACGACGATGCAATGACGTTCTCTGTCAACGGAATTCCTTTCACGTTGAATGATATTTACGCTACGAATGGAACTTGTGTTTTGACGCCGCTACAGGAACGGTTGGCCCGAACATGGACTTACCTTGACGAGGATCTTCCCGATACCGCAGACATACCCGATGATGATGATGAGTATCGAGTCTTTATCGATTATGTGCGGCAGCATCGGGCAAGCTACGCGTTCAGTGACGTACGCCGACTGGACTTCCGCAGTGCGTTGCCTGATACCGTGATGAAATTTCCGGATATCGACTATATGACCGATGGCGGGCGTGCTCATAAGTTGGATATTTTCCTGCCGAAGGACGCATACTTGCGCGGCGACGGTGATATTCCGGTTATTTTCAACATTCACGGTGGCGCGTTCTTCTATTCATTCAAGGAAATTCAGAATGCGTATGCCGCTCAGCTTGCCAGCCGAGGATTTGCCGTGGTGTGCTCCAACTATACGTTGGCACCCGGGGGCGATTTCCTCGATATGTTGACTGATGTGTCGACGGCCTTGCGATGGCTAGTAAGCAATGGTGATGGGTGGCAGCTGTCGGCTGAGCAACTGTTCCTGGTCAGCGATTCTGCCGGCGCATTGCTGGGAACGTTCCTGTTGGCGTGTGAGACCAATGAGGAGCTGTCCTCTCTTCTGGGGATTGATAGTAATCATGTGCGGTTCCAATCAGTCGGTTTCACCTCCGGCATGCTGGTGTATGACCATCTGTTCGATGCGTTCTACCCGGATTCCGGCGAGCTGTTCGAGAAGCTGCGGCCAGCGTTCCGAACATTGATATCACGATTGGAGGGAACACCATATGAGCGTACTGAATCGTTGATGCGAGCAATCGCATATCCGCCGGTATGGCTTTCCACCAGTACCGATGATTTTCTGGAAAACGATGCGCTGTACGCAACGATGCTACTGCGCTCGATGAACTGCGATCATGAACTGCATGATCTGCGGTCTGTCAACGGCAAGCGTATTCCTCATGACTATCCCTTGATGACGTGGGATTCCGGCAGCGGAGAACTCAATGACGCAATGATGGCGTTCTTCCGCGAGCATCTATCACCGCGCACATCGCTTACGGCGAGTGTGTAGATGACATTGCCGCCGCAATCGCGAAAAGACGATGACTGCGGCGGCATCCTCAACATCACTCCAACAGAAAGCATGACCCACGGCACCACGCGTCAGGCGCTCAGTCTCATCACCAATCCCATCATCACCATCGTGCTTTTTGCGCTCGCCGTGTTCGCCTGCTGACGGTAGCCTACACTGAGAAACAGCTTACACTGAGAAACCATGAGCAAGCACCACCATCGCGACCGTAGCTGGGCCCCGGCACCTGAAGCATTGCCGGACGACGCCCAGACCATCGACAACCACACTCACGTGGCCTCCGTAATCCCTTTCGCGCGCGCTATGAGCCATGAGGCGCAGGAGAAGGGGCAGCCCGAAGTCCCGGTGTACGACGTCGACCAATTGCTGGCGCAGGCGCAATCTGTCGGCATTGGGGGTATCATCGACTGCGGTTGCGAGCTGCCGCACCTGATGACCGCCGTCCAGATGGCCCTCGATCATCCAGGTAACGTGCACGCGGCGCTCGCAATACACCCCAATGAGTCCGTGCTCCACGGGCATCGCGGTGTGCCGGGGCCGGATGGTCTGCCCCTCAAATACAAGCCTTACCATGACACGTCTTTCGAGGACGCGCTCGCCGAAGTACATCGCCTCGCCACCACATACCCCGAGCAAGTGGTGGCTATCGGCGAGACCGGCATGGACCTCTTCCGCACCGGCGAAGGTGCCAAGGAACTGCAGCGCGAGGCTTTCCGGGCGCACATCGCCCTGGCCAAGGAACTGGGCCTGCCCATGCAGATTCACGACCGTGACTCCCATCGCGAGGTCATCGAAACCCTGCTGGCCGACGGCGCGCCCGAACGCACCGTATTCCACTCGTATTCCGGCGACCGTGAGATGGCCGAGATCGCGCGCGAACATGGCTGGTATCTGAGCTTCTCCGGCACCGTGAGCTACAAGGGCAACGACGGCATCCGCGAATCGCTGCGAATCGTGGGTCTGGACCATGCGATGGTCGAAACCGACGCGCCGTACCTGACGCCCATGCCCTACCGCGGGCGCACCAACGCGCCGTACATGATCCCCTACACCTTGCGGGCCATGGCCGATACGCTCGACCTGTCCATCGCGGATGTGGCGCGCGGCACCCGCGATACCGCCCGCGCCGTATACGGACTGTGAGGGCCGGGTGTGCGGCCGTCGCGGAGCGTGTAGAGACGATGTGTTGACTTGTAAAATTTGTCAGAATTGTGAACGAGGTCTACCATGATGTACCTGACATAAGCGAGGGGGATGATCTCCACCTCAATGGAGGACTGAACGTATGGCTGAGTCGAACCAAAGGACCGCACGCGCCCAAGAAGCCTCAAAGGCCCAGAAAGCCCAGGCTGGCGCCGCCAAAGCCAAGGCCCGACAGGAAGAAGAAGCACTGCTGAGGGCCGACACCTTTACCAACGCTCCCAAGGTGTCCCGCCGCACTCTCACCAAGGAGGAGCGCGCGGCACTCGCCAAGCAGAGGGAAGCCGAAACCAAGGAAGCCGAGAAAATCGCCAGCGCATGGTCGAAAGGCGGCCTCGGCCGATGGTGGGCCCGCTTGCAATCCAGTCCAGACAAGGTTACCTGGGGCATGGCGATTGTGGCGCTCGGCGTGGTGTACGGCGACATCGGCACCTCGCCCCTCTACACCGCGCAGACCTTCCTTGCCGGTCAGGGAGGGCTTGGCAGCGTAAACCGAGAGGCCGTGCTCGGCATGCTGTCACTGGTCTTCTGGTCGATTACACTAATCACTACCGTCAAATATGTGCTCATCGCCATGCGCATCGACAACAATGGCGAAGGCGGCATCTTCGCACTGTACTCGTTGATTCGCAAGTACGGCGCATGGCTCGCGATTCCCGCCATGCTCGGCGGCGCGGCATTCCTCGCGGATTCGGTACTTACTCCGGCGGTTTCCATCAGTTCCGCAGTCGAAGGCTTGCAGACCCTGCCGCCATTGGAAGGGTTGTTCGACGAAAACCCAAGCCTGACCCTGATGATTACCGTCGTGATCATCGTGATTCTCTTCTCCGTGCAGTCGCGCGGCACCGAACGCATCGGCAAAGTATTCGGCTCGATGGTGCTGGTCTGGTTCAGCTTCCTCGCCATCGTGGGCGTCACGAATCTCTCTAACGACTGGTCTGTGTTCGCGGCCCTGAACCCGGTGTACGGCATCAAATTCCTGTTCAGCCCGGACAATGCTGCCGGCATCGCCCTTATGGGCACTGTGTTCCTCTCGACCACCGGTGCCGAGGCGCTGTACTCCGACATGGGCCACGTGGGGCGCGGCAACATCTACTTCACCTGGCCATTCATCAAGGTTGCGCTGGTGCTCAACTACTTCGGCCAAGGCGCGTGGATGCTGGCCAATAGCGATAACCAGCAATACACCGCGATGAAGTCGCTCAACCCGTTCTTCCAGATGATGACCCCGAACGTGCGGTACCTGGCCGTGATCCTGTCCGTCACGGCCGGCGTGATCGCCTCCCAGGCCCTGATCACGGGCGCGTTCACCATGGTTTCCGAGGCCACCCGCCTCAACTGGATGCCCCATCTGCAGGTGCGTTACCCGGCCCGTACGCGCGGCCAGCTGTACATTCCGGTGGTCAACGGCGTGTTGTGCGTGGCCACGCTCGCCGTGCTCGCCATCTTCAAGGATTCCGAGCATATCTCCGCCGCGTACGGCCTGGCGCTGACCATTACGATGATTACCACCACCGTGCTGCTCGGCGTGCACATCTGGCATTCCGGCAAGCGGGTCGGTGCCATCGTGTTCACCGTGCTGTTCTTGGCGATTCAGGCTATGTTCTTCATCGCGTCTATGGCCAAATTCCTGCATGGTGGTTGGTTCACCATGTTGCTGACCGCCGCGATTCTGTTCGTCATGTACACGTGGAATGAGGGCACCAAGCTCGAACGTGCGCAACGCCGTCACATGCGGCCCAACGACTTCCTACCCGCGCTCGACAAGCTGCACAGTGATTTCCGCATCCCGTATTTTGCGGACAACATCGTGTACCTGACCTCCGACTCGGAAACCAAGCGACTCGACACGGACATCTTCTTCTCCATCTTCGCCGACCACCCCAAGCGTGCCCGTGCTTGGTGGGCAGTCAGCGTGGAAACCACCGACGAGCCGTTCACCCGTGAATACTCGGTGGAGAACTTCGGCACGAACTACATCTACCGCGTGCGCTTCCGTTTGGGATTCAAGGTTTCGCAGTCCATCCCGGCGTACATCCACCAAATCATGCACGACCTGTCCAAAACCGGCGAACTGCCTAAGCAGAAGTCGATTTACCCCAAGGTCGACGCCGATCCGGACATCGGCACCATCCGTTACGTGCTGATTCACAAGGCCCTGATGCCGGAATCCAAGGTTTCCGCACGCGGTGCCCTGTCGTTGCAAGCCAAGTACGCAATCCGCCGCATGGCCGGCTCGCCGGTTAAGTGGTTCGGTCTGGCACCTTACAACCCGCTGGTCGAGGTGCAGCCGCTGTTCGTCTCCACCCGCCGCCCACCGCGTCTGAAGCGCACCGATACGGCCAAGACCATCCCGACGCCCACGCCGACTCGGGCAGTGGCCGACCCGGCCGCCGTCCCCGACCCGATGGACACCACGTCCGGGCTCGGGCGATTGGTACAGGAGCTCGATGCCGCCGTATCGGCCGAGGAGCGGAAGATCGCTGAGACCGCTGCCGCCGCTGCGGTCGCTGAGCAGGGCGATAAGGGCAAGGCCAAGAACGGCAAACCCGCCGCCAAGCCTCAGCGCTCCGCCAAACAGAAGCGATAACATACCAGTTTGCAGCGGCGCTGATGCGCTCTATAAAGAATGCCTATAACAGTCGCCGCACGTCGCCACACGGTTTCGGTAAGTTGAAATACCATGTGCAGATTACTGGGATACGCGACGGCAGGCTTCAACCTGAGCCTCAACGCGGTGTTGGGTCGGGACAATGTCGGCGATTTCCGCGAACTGTCTGAAATCCACAATGATGGCTGGGGTGTAGCCCAGCTTTCCGATCCCGCCGAAGCGCCGCATGTGCGCGACGGCGGCGCGCCCACCCCGGAAACCGGTACGCGCATCTACAAGTCGACCATCGCGGCCCGTCATGACAGCACGTTTGAGGCGCTGGCCGACGAACCGTCTCGCGGTGCCATCTGGCACCTGCGCTTGGCAAGTTCCAATCTGCCGCTCATCATGGAGAACCAGCACCCGTTCTATGCGAACGGCCTGAGCTTCATCCACAACGGCGATATCTCGGACGCCAATGGCCGCAACATCGTCACCAACCGTTCATACCCGGTGAACCACAGTGTGTTCCTCTCCACCGGCGGCCGTTCCGACTCCGCTATCTTCTTCGCAGTGATTCTGGAATACATCGGTTTCGGCTTCCCGCTCGACGAGGCCGTGGCCCAGGCCGTGCGCGAACTGCGCCAAGCCTACCCGAAGTCCAGCTACAACTGCATGATTCAGTCCGAGGACCAGCTCATCGCCCTGTGCGCCGCCGGTCGTGAGAAGACCAGCCCGCGCATCGTGGAAATCTACGACGAGTATGGCCGTGGCGCGCAGGCCGCCGACTACCGTGTGATGCGCTACCGTGAGCTGCGCGACGACAACGGCGACTCCGCCGGTGTGGTGGTCTCCTCTTCCGGCTATGAGCAGGAAGGCTGGAACGTGCTGGAGAACGACCAGATGATCATCGCCTCCAACCGCAACGGCACCTACCGTCTCCGTTCCATCTGAAATAGCTTCATAAGCCGTCTCTGACGAGGGCCTTGAGCCTCAAATCATCCGCATCCCATACTTCTCCGCCAACGCCGGAATATCCGGCATGCCATACTTGGCCACCAGATCCAGCCATCGCTGTTTGTTCTCTCCGCCAAATCGCTCGGCTCGGGCCGTATACGCCTCGACCTGCAGGAACTTCGGCGGCACTGACTTGCTATGGAACTTGTCGGCGTACATCACCACTTCCTGCTCGAGATTCATCGGCACATAGTCGGCTGGTGGCAACGGCAGCTCCTGGCACACCACATCCTCGCGCGTAAGTCCCACGCCGGTATGGTTGCGGCAGAACTGGGCGATGGACTCGTCCACGCCCTCGTCGAGCAGATACTCGTAGCCCTTAAGACCGTGCAGAATGTAGCGTTTCTTGCTGAATTTGAGCGGTTCGCCGTCAGAGCCGTCATGCTTGAACACGCGGTAGGTGCCGATGTCATGCAGCAGTCCGCCGATGAGTACCAAATGCTCATCGAGCAGACGCGGCGGCACATGACCGCCGGTGACGCCTGCGGTGGGCGGTACCTCCGCGTCCTTCGGTAATGTGCAGCGGCGCGTGAACAGCGCGTTCTGCCGGCGCACGATCTGGCAGCCGATGGTCGCCACAATCACGCAATGCGTGTGCACCAGCTCGTACGCCGCCTTGGACGGCGCGATTTTGCGGTGCAATTCGTCGATCTGCTCCAGTGTGGGAATATATCCGGTCATGATTATCAGGTTTCGCCTCGTACGGTCAGATTTATCCTCAGATTAGCGCGGCAATGAGCCGTGGCATTGAAAAACCCCTGTGATTCGGCAATACGAATCACAGGGGTTCTATGGTCTGAACATCAGATCTTGAAGAGTGTGTCGGCTGCTTCGGCGATCTCGCGTGACGCAGTGAGCACGATAACGCAATGCTTCGGGTCACCGGTGTGCGCCAGCTTGGCCAGCGCGGCGAACACGGTCACCTCGTCATCCGCGTTCAGCCCTCGTGTCGGCTCGTCGAGGATTAGCACTTCGGCCTCGGTGCTGATTGCACGGGCGATGGCCACCAAACGCTGCTGCACCAAAGGCAACGTGCCGACGGCCACGCCGCTGGTGGCCTCGGAGAAGCCGACCTTGGCCAGCAGTTCGCGGGCGATCACCGGCTTGGGCTTCAGGAAGTTGCGGTTGGACGCATTCATGGCGTACCGCACGTTTTGTTCGGCGTCGAGATTCGGTTGCACGGCGTGCAGCTGCGGTACGATGCCCAGACGGTGGCCGCGTAGTTCCACGGGCTCGAGCTCAACAATGTTGGCGCTCTTGTTCATCACCGTGCCAGACGCCGGCGTGGTCAAACCGCTCATCACGCCCATCAGCGCGCGACGCTTGGCGTCGGCGGTGATGCCCGAATCGGGGTCGTCGCTGATCAGCAGCGCGTATGCGTGCCCGGAATAGCAGGAGAAATTCGCGTCATCGAGGATGTTGACCTTGCCCTTGGGGCCGGCGACCGTCACCTTGTTCAGGGCAAAGGTCGGGTAGGTCTTGAGCAGAATGTCGTCGGAACCGCCGCCCACCAACACGCGATCGATACGCGAGGCCAGCGTCATGGTGGGATCGGTCGCTTTGCCCTGAGGCTCCGCATGCTCGGCCAATGCGTCTTTGTGATCGGTTTTGGCCAGTCGGAGTGTTTCGTTGACGCGGGCGGCATTGCGCTCGGTCACTTCGGCGGATGCGTTGGCCGAAGCGATGGCGTCTGCTTCGGCCTCGCTGGTCTCGTCGGTTGCTCCGGTTTCGGCAGATGCCAGTGCGCTGTAAATACCATCGTCAACAGTGCCTTCGTCATCAACGTCATCGAAGGTCACGCTGAACTGCACGGAGTCAGCTGGAACGGATTCAATGGCGTCGTTCGTCTCAGTCTCAGAAGTCGCTTCGTCAGCCGTTGCGTCAGTGGTCTTCTCGAGTTCCTGATCGTTGTTCTTGTCGCTCATGCCTGTGCCTCCGCATCGTCGGTTGTGGTGGTCGTCTTATTGGCCTCGCCAGCATCATGAGCGGTGGCCTCAGCAGCTTCATCGGTCTCAGCAGCGCCAGTGGTTTCGGCCGTTTCGATCGTCTCAGTCTCGCTCACGGTGCCCCAGTCGCCATCGGCGGCGAACAGCTTGTTCGCGCTGAAGAACGCAAGGCGCAGGGCGGCAAGAATCGCCAGGATCAGGATTGAACCCAGTCCATACCAGACCATGGTCCAAATCAGGTCCGATGTCACCGGGATGGCATGGCCGGATGCCAGAGCAGGTCCGATCGGCTTGGCGGCGAACGCGCCTCCGACCAGGCCAATTACGTAGAAGGGCAGGGTGACGATGAACACTTCCAGCATGAACTGCCATCCCAAACGCCCGCGAGTGACGCCGGACACCAGTGCCATGCCGATCTCGTCGTCACGCTTGGGCGCCCACACGCCTGACAGCACGATGACGAGCAGAAGCACGACGCCCACGCCGGCCAGTATGGCCGTATAGGTCTTCGCCCGCGAGGCCAGCTTGTCCAACGGCTTCAGCGAGGCGGTGTAGGCCTCCAGCGAGGGGGAGGACACGGCGTAACCCTTGGCGGGCAGCTTGGCCTTCTTGAGGTTGGCGACCAAGGCCCGGTATGTGGCGGGGCTGTTGACGTCAAACGTCACGTCCAGGTCGGGCACTTTCCAGCCGGGGGTGTTCTGGTCGACGCTTTGCGGGTCGAGTCCGGCCTTGGAGAAGGCCGGATAGGCGGTGAAGATCGCGTTCTCGCGGTTGCGGGCGGCCGTCACCGGATTGTCGACGGTGGATCCGGACGTGTACCGGTAGATGCCGCGCACCTTGAGTTCGGCCGTGGTCGAGGGATCCGAGGCGGTCGCCACCTTGAACGTGTCGCCCACCTTCAGGCCGTTGGCGGAGGCGAACGCCTTCGACACCAGTGCGCTGGTGGCGTCCGGGTTGGAGGACTGGGTGTCGTAGGTCAGGTTCTTGCCGTCCACGATGGCGTAGGCGCCGAGGTCGCTGGCCGTGGCGGCGTCCTTGGTCCAGAACGCCCGCCAGATGAGCCGTCCGCCGGTCGCATCGTCTCCGGCCGTGCCCAGCGAACCGCCGTCGAGGGCCTTCAGGTCGCCGTTCACGCGCGCCGGCGCGGTCTCGGTGAACGTGAAGTTCAGCGAGCTGACGGCCGACTGGATGAGCGCGGCGTACTCGTTGTAGGTGGACCACGTCATGTAATGCCTGGTGGAGGACTGATCGGTAGCGGAGACCTTCTTCCACGTAGCCGCAGTCGGGCGAATGGCCAACGTGGCCTTCTGCTGATCGTACGCGGTGGTGTGTGCGTTGGTATCTTCTTGAATGATGGCCAGTCCGGCGACTGTGCCGAAGGTGACCGCCAAGGTGATGAACGCGGTCAGGGCCGTACGTCCTTTAGAATGTGTCAGGGCCCGCCAGGCGTTGCTGAGGACGAACATGTAATTACCTCTCCCGTTCTCCTAAGCCGAACAGATCAATACGGCTTTAACTATTGTTGCGTTTAGTGACCGTTTTCTTGCGCAATACTGTTATACCCCTCAATGAAGTCTGAGAACATTCTGACAGCGATGTGGTGGTCATGAGGGGATTTGCACTCGGTATGGGATAAACCCTCGGTCTATTTCGGTGGCATCGGTACACTGGCATGAGATATGCGTGGCGTCACGTGTGCTCCGGCATGTCTGCGATTCCGGATTCGCCCGGAGTCCGGCATCCGGAAGCGTGGCCTTGCGCCGTTGGATAAGAGTATGAGCCGAGCAGATTTTCGGGTAGGATAAGTATGCGATTCACTTCAGGGCATTCGAGCCATAAGGCTGTGGGGCGTAGGAGAAGCCGCCATGCCGGTAACGGGAAATCCAATCGCTCCGCATCTACGAATAGCGCTGCAAATCAGCAGACGGGTCCCGTAAACCTGAAGACTCCCCAGCACGTGGGTGGCAACGGCCGTTCGCTGGTCAGCCGTACACCGATATGGGCGCGAGTGGTGGTTGTACTGCTGCTGACGTTGCTGGCCAGCGTCACCTGTGTGGGCACGCTCTACGCGGCATCCGTCTCGAGAATGGCCACGGATGCACAGCGTGTGCTGACATCCGCCGAAGGTCTGGCCAATTCGGCACTTGGCTGCGGCAGCGATAAGAGTCTGTCGGACATCTCCCAAGAGTTGGTCAATGCCACCAATGATCTCAACGAGGAGCTGAACGGCCCGCAGTGGGACTTCTTCCGCGACCATTCGCGATTTGGCAGCGACATCACCGCTGCCCGCGAAATGCTGGCTTCCGTGGATACGCTGGTCAACGGTCCGTTCACTGATCTGCTGAACCTGTCCAAACGATTGCAGGGCTTCTCCCTGAAGAATGGCTCGGTGGACGTCAGCGCCCTGATGGATATGCCGAATATCGTCAAGCAGGCGCATAAGGATATCTCGCAGCAGCTCACCAAGCTCAACAAGGTGCCGACTCCGAGCGTCGCCAAGGTGGCCACCGTGCTCGAATCCGAAAAGGCTGCGCTCAAGACCGTGGATTCGATGCTCAGCGAATACGATGGCCTCATTAACTTGCTACCGCAACTGCTTGGCGAGGACGGCAAGCGCACGTATTTGGTGATGGTGCAGAACCCGGCCGAGCTGCGTTCGGCGGGCGGCATGGTGGGCACCATCGCCGCAATCACGGCAGATAAGGGCACGATTACCATCGGTGATTTCGCCACCACTTCTGGTTGGGACATTCCTGAGAAGCCGATGGATGCTACGGTGCTGAAGGAGCGCCAGGTATTTGGCGACACTTTTGACCAGTACCCGGCCACCACGACCATCGACCCCGAATTCCAGCGTGTGGCACAGATGAACAAATACATGTGGCTGTATCAGAAAGGCCACGAAGACGAGAACGTAGCGGGTGTATTGTCATTCGATCCCGTATTCCTCCAGGCATTGCTGGGAGCCACAGGCAAGGTCAAGCTTTCGGACGGCCGAGTGCTGGATGGCACCACCACGGTGCCGTTCTTCGCTTCAGACCTGTACACGGATTACCCGGACTTCGAGCAGCAGAACAACTTCGTTTCCGAAGCGGCGCAGGCGATCATGAACCACGTGCTTGGCAACGCGAATGCCTCTACCGCATCCCCGCTGTTGAAGGCAATCAGAGATACCAGCGCTAGCGGTCATTTCAAGCTATGGATGGCTGATCCGGATGAGCAGGAGGCGCTGATTGCCACCGGACTTATCGACGATAAGGCCAGTGGTGAGCTGTCTGCTGACAGTCAGGTGCCTGAAACCGGCATCTATCTTTCGGAGCTGCAGCAAGGCAAGCAGGATTGGTATCTGAAGACCTCCACCACGGTCACAAAGACTTGCGGTGACGTCTCGGCCAGCCAGAACGCCCTGTATTCTGGCGTGCTGGATAAGCGCATCACGACAGCCGTGCGTAACACGCAGCTGGGTCAGTTTACGGAAGATCAGCTCGGTGACGAATACACGGTCACCTTCACCATGAAGAACACGCTGACTAAGGCTAAGGCCGAATCGTTGCCTGATTTCGTTAATGGCGGCTCGGAGAATCCAGTGCTCGGCGGCATGTTGTACCGCGTGGTGCTTACCGCCCCGTACGGTGGCGAAATCACCGCTGTGCAGGCTGATATAGATTCATGGGATACCAACACCGCGAGCCTGTATGACCGTCAGTACATTATGTTCAACCAGCAGTGGATCGAGCCCGGAAAAGAATTGACGATTGCTTATACCGTTCGGGTCAGCAGCGATGCCACACATCCACTGAACGCGGTAACCACGCCGGTGGTGAATGCGGATGGCATCGAGACGGGCTCCAACGGCAAGGTGACTGATGAGTGCTCGGCGGATACGAACGGCGCCAATGGTGCGAACGGCGCCGATGGTGCGAACGGCGGCAAGAACGACGCGCATAAGGGCGCGTCCTCCGATCCCGCGGCCGGCCTGGACACCTTGGACAATCTGAAGAGCCAGATCAGCTGCCCGGTCGATCTGAAGTCCTTGGCGGGATCCATGTGATGACCATGCCCGATTCCGTTTCCGACGCCGCCGGTACGACCGGTACAACCGGTGCTGTCGGTGCCGCCGGCCGGCCGCGCGACGTGAACTACGATCTGTTGCGCGTGGTGGCGATGTGCCTGGTCATCGGCGTCCACGTGATCAACAACTACATGCCCGTCAAGATGGCTCTCACCGGCGGCGCGGAAACGGTGCGATCCGTGCTGTTCGCGTTGTTCATGGTCTGCAATCCGCTGTTCATCATGGTGTCCGGCCGGTTCAACCTGACGTGCGACGCCGGCCGGCTGGGGAGCACCCGCTCGTTGGGCAACCTGCCGGGTTCTGGCTCTGATGCCCGGACAGGCGGCGGTGCCGGCCAAGCCGATCCCGGTAGCCTCGCGCCGTACGTGCGCTACTACTACAAACGGTTCGTCTCGCTGATTGTGCCGTATCTGCTGTATGCGGGCGGCATGGGATTCGTCGCCTACCTGGTGATTGATCATCGTTCGGTTGGCGGCGCTGTGTCTGGAACGTTGTTCGATTTGTTCTCCGGGTATGACGATTCCGTCTATTGGTTCGTATTCATGCTTGCCGGGTTTGTGCTGGCGACGCCGTTCCTGGCCGCGATGATGCGTACGATAGGCCGATCGGGTGCCTGGCTGCTGATCGGTCTGGCCGCCGCCGTGGCCGCCGCCGAGCAGATCTGCAATCTTGCCGGATACCCGTTGACGTTCCTGCAGTCGTTCCCCTGGCGGGGACTGCTGGTCTACTATCTGCTCGGTTTCGTGCTGGAATACTATCCGCCGTCCACGCGGGCGCGGCGCGGTTTGTACGCGTTGGCGCCGTTCGCCCTGGCCTGGACCGTCGCCACGCCGTACCTGTTCGCCGGCCAGCAGATCCAGGTGGGCCGCACGCTCACGGTTTCCTTCGCGGTGGTGGTGGCCGCGGTGTTCCTGTTCTTCCGGTACGACGTGCATCCGGCGTCTGCGCGGCTGCGCAGGGCGATCACCTGGCTGGCGGGGTACTCCTACACGATCTATCTGGTGCATTCGCCCCTGTCCAAGGTGCTGATCGGCCCGCGGATTCCCGCGCCCACGGATGGATGGTCGTACGCGGGCATCAGCGTGCTGATGTTCGCCGCCACGCTGTTGGTGGCGCTGCTATTTGCGGTGATTGCCGATACCGTGGTGCTTAAGCCTGTGCAGCGTCTGCTGCGCAACGTCGCTCTGCCGCGGAAGGGCCGCCTGTAGCAGCCGTCGTTTCACTGCCCTTGCGCGCGGTAGCGGGCCTCGGTGGCCTCCTTGGCCGGCGCCCACCAGTCGCGGTGTTCCGCATACCAATCGATGACGTTGCGCAGTCCGCCGGCGAAGTCGGTGTGCATCGGCGACCAGCCCAGTTCGGCGCGCAGTTTGGATGCGTCGATCGCGTATCGCCTGTCGTGCCCGGGCCTGTCCCGCACCCAGTCGAACGCATCCTCCGGCTGGCCCATCAGCCGCAGGATCATGCGCAGCACGGCGATGTTGCTCATCTCGCCATCAGCTCCGATCAGATACGTTTCGCCGATGCGCCCGCGGGTGAGGATCGCCCACACCGCGCGGGAGTGGTCTTCAGTATGTATCCAGTCGCGCACGTTCTCGCCGGTGCCGTACAGTTTCGGCCGCGCGCCCTCCATGATGGAGGTGATCTGCCGTGGGATGAACTTCTCCACATGCTGGTATGGGCCGTAGTTGTTGGAGCAGTTGGAGATGGTGGCGCGCAGGCCGTATGTACGCACCCATGCGCGCACCAGATGGTCGGACGACGCCTTCGAGGCACTGTACGGGCTTGAAGGGTGGTACGGCGTGTCTTCCGTGAAACGCGCCGGATCATCCAACGCCAGATCGCCGTATACCTCGTCGGTGCTGATGTGGTGGAAGCGCACGTCGTGTTTCCGGGCGGCCTCCAACAGCCGCATCGTGCCTTCCACGTTCGTGCGGATGAACGGTTCCGGATTGGCGATGGAGTTGTCGTTGTGCGATTCCGCGGCGAAGTGGACGATGGCGTCATGACCGGGCACGATACGCTCCAACAGCGCGACGTCGCAGATGTCTCCGACGACAAGATCGACCTGCGACGGCGGCAGGCCGGCGATGTTCTCCGGATTGCCGGCGTACGTCAGCTTGTCGAGCACGGTGATGTGCACGTGCGGATGGTTCCGCGCCACGTATCGCACGAAGTTCGCGCCAATGAAGCCGCATCCGCCAGTCACCAGAATATTACGCGGCTCGAATACGCCGCCGCACGCCATGCTGTTCACCATTCCAGCATACCGTCGCATGCCAACTGCTGCGGGGTTCGGGTCCGGGTGCGGACGCCATCTTGCGTCCGTGCGAGCTTTTCGTGCCTCTTCTGTCCTTGGAAGCTGACGTGTTTTGATTTTCATGAATGACGCGATAATTACGTTTTCGGGATGCTCCTTAGCCGTATTCGCTCGTCGTTCTGCAAGACCCATCAAGAAATGTGCATTGGTTACCGGTTCGCCCGTACAGGATGAACGTCGGCATGTGCGATTTGGAAGATGCTGGCTACGTTGATTCGTTGCAGTGACCTGCGTCTACAATATCTTAGGATTGCGTAAGGAAAGGCTGGCACTATGAAGATTGCGGTTGCAGGGACTGGCTACGTTGGATTGTCTGTCGCTTTGCTGCTCGCTCAGCACAATGAAGTTCATGCACTCGACATCATTCCCGAGAAAGTCGAGCAGTTAAACAATGGGAAAAGTCCTATTGTCGATTCTGTAATTACTGATTTCTTGGAAAAAAGCACTCTTGGCGAAAGAATACTTGACTTTCATGCCACGCTAGATCCGCAGGAGGCATATAGAGATGCTGATTTCGCGGTGATCGCCACGCCGACAAACTATGACGAAAAGAAAAATTACTTCGATACGTCCAGTGTCGAAGCGGCGATTACATCGGTCAGACGATATGCGCCGAATGCTTGGATTATCATCAAATCCACCATACCGGTTGGATATACGCAACAGTTACGTAAGAACCTTCAGGATGATCGTATTCTCTTTTCCCCCGAATTTTTACGTGAAGGACACGCGTTGTACGACAATCTGCATCCAAGCCGCATCGTCGTCGGCACCCCGCAGAATGATACTGAGTCTGTCGAAGCGGCACGTCGATTCGCGTCCCTGCTCGTTGAAGGTGCTGATCCCGCTGAGATGTCTCGCGTTAATCATGATGGCAGCACCGGAATTCCCACATTGGTGGTGGGCGTCACCGAGGCTGAGGCCATCAAACTATTTGCCAACACATATCTAGCGTTACGTGTGGCGTATTTCAATGAACTGGATACTTATGCGGAAAGCCGTGGACTCAACACGCGTGCAATCATCGAGGGTGTTTGCTTCGATCCCCGCATCGGTGACGGCTATAATAACCCCAGCTTCGGCTATGGCGGATATTGCCTACCGAAGGACACCAAACAGCTGTTAGCCAATTACAGTCAGGTTCCGCAGAACCTCATTGAGGCCATTGTAGACGCAAATCGTACCCGCAAGGAATTCGTAGCCTCTGAGGTGATGGAACTTGTCAGGAATGTTCAGAACCCTATCATCGGTATCTACCGATTGACCATGAAGTCCGGTTCCGATAATTTCCGTCAGTCCGCCATCCAAGACGTTATGAAGCAGTTCAAAGCGAACGGCATCCCCGTACTCATCTATGAGCCCACATTGCGCGAATCCAATTTCCATGGCAGTGAGGTTACCCATGATCTCGCTGATTTCAAGACCCGCTCGTCTGCCATCGTAGCCAACCGTTGGAATGACGATTTGCTGGGCGTGAGCGACAAGGTCTACACCCGCGATCTGTTTCGCAGGGACTAATTCTTCCCTGTGAAACCATGGTCGGTTGTTGACGAGGACACGAAGCCCCCGTCAACAACCGGTGACTTGTCTGCCTGTCTCACCGTTTGCCCTGCGCCTTGCGCGCTATCACTTTCAGCAGTTCTCGTTGTTTGGAGCCGACCGGAGCCAGCACATCCACATACTTGCGCATAGGGCTGTCTTCGGCAATTGCGCGTTCGTGGTGTTCTGGTGGGGCGGGGCGTTCCACGCCGCTCATTGCGGCAACCATTTGTGCCGCGAATGGCGTTTCACACGCATAGCTCCAGTACAGCGGTGCGAAATCGCACCATGGATTTTCCCATGGTTTATCAAAGCCCGCGTAGTGCACAATTTTTGGCGTATTACGTGATTGCATATACGCCTTGTACATGGAGGCAGGTGCGAAATCGAACACTCCAGCAATGCGGCCTGCACAATTGTGCATCACGTTCCACGAATAATCCAAATATGTGACAAGACCTTCACACTCTACGTTAAGAATGTCTTGATCATTGTATATGTATCCCGGTCTGGAAGCGATTTCTAGCCATTCGTGCACTGTGTGAATCTTGCGCATGCGGTCGAGATTCATTACCAATACACCGGCTTGGAAGTAGCCATATGCGTCACGCATGTGCAACTGTTTATGAACGTATTCAGCACGCTCACCGTTCTTCATGTTGAGATTTCCAATGAAATCAATATCTGGTACTGCAGCGATAGCGTTGCTTCCGAGTTCGGTATCGAATAGTTCGGTGATATCGCCATTGACCACCAGGTCACAGTCCAGATACAGCAGCTTCGAGTAGAATGGCAACGCTTCTTGAATGATGAAACGATAATATGTTTCAATGCTGATGTGCGCATTGCTGGTAGTGAGATTGAATCCGGCGAGATAGCGGTTCACGTCGAAGAAACGAATCAGGGCATTCGAGAACCTTGCAAAGAACTGCCGCATGTAGCGCTTGTTCTCGTCGGTTATGTTTCGTTCTAGTACGATCACGTCATACATACGATTCGTGGAAGCGTTCTTCAGCATTGAATAGATGGTGGTGGTGAGCATCGGGACGTAATTGTTGTCCGCGGCGAACACCACCGGCACCACACGTCCACGCTCCTGCCCTACCGGTTCCAGTATCGCGTTCGGCTCTGGATGCAGAAAATGCACGCATTGCAGTCGTTTGATTTTCCAGTCTGCGCCGGTGCGCTGCTTGTGTGCGATAAAGATGTTCAAAAGCCGTTCGGAGAGATGGCCGACGGTGCGCGTGGTCTGCATGTCCATCTTGCTGAAGTCGGTGGTCATTGCGAATTCGTCAAGCAATGGGAATAGCCACTCGTTGTATTCGAAGAAGATTTCTTTCCTCATGATGAACATATTGCAGAATGCTGCGGTGCGGCCGTTGAGTACGGCATCGGCATCCATCTTGTAATCGGGATGCCGCTCGCACAGAATGTCGTACATATGGCGTAAGTCATTCAGCCGCAGATGCTCGTCGGCGTCCCAATGCTGTTTAAGGTTTGAAAATCCGCCGATACGACGAACATCGTTCAATGGTGTGGTGATGATGTCCCATCCGTCCACTGCATGTGCGATCGCCTTGTCGTTGATGCCATATTCGGCAATCGTGCGACTATCAATATATGAGTCAATGATTTCGCCGTAATCGTTTTCCTTATGTGGGGTATCCGTGAAATCGAAATATCTACGATAGTGGCAGAAACCGTAATAATCGGCATCTTCGTTCTTCCAAGCCCAGTATTGCGCGGTCAGCTCGCAATACCGCGGATTTTCGGCAGAGATGTTCTCGCCTTCATCGTCATGCAAGGTGTTCGGGAAACGGGTCGTGGCGTGAGCGGCGCCTACCTGCATCGGAAGAATGCTCTCCCCCTTGGGAAACGTGGCCTGCTTATGTGCCGACACGAAGATTCGGATGTTCGAATGGTGCTGTTCCGCTGTGAGAACCATGTGAGATATTCCGCCTTACTAAGACAAACGTCCTTTCCTCACTAGAATATATGAGAGTACTGTCGAAGGAGAGCGCATCAACCGCACTGCCACATGATTTTGCGTCCAAACGCTTCGCACTAGTAGGATGGAATGTTCGTGAAAGATTTTTTTGAGAGCCTCAAGAAGAGGTACCACTACGCGATGGTGGTTTTCAAGGAACTGGTGAAGACCGACTTCCAGCTGCGCTATCAGGGATCATTCCTGGGCATGGTATGGTCCGTGCTGAAGCCGTTGATGTTGTTCGCCGTGATGTATGTGGTGTTCGTGAAGTTCCTGAAGTTCTCGGATGGCACCCCAACCTTCCCGATTTCATTGCTATGCGGTACCTGTTTGTGGAGCTTCTTCTCCGAATCAACCAGCATGGGCATGCAATCCATCGTTGGACGTGGTGATCTGCTACGCAAAGTACACTTCCCGAATTACATCATCGTGGCGTCCACCACGATGGGTTCTATGATTTCGTTGGGCATCAACCTATGCGTGGTGCTCCTGTTCGGCTTCTTCGCCCATGCGCACTACACCTGGCGCGTGTTGCTCGTGCCGTTCAACATCATTCAGCTGTATTGCTTAGGATTGGGCGTGGCATTGCTGCTCGCCTCGCTGTTCGTGTACTTCCGTGATGTGGCGCATATATGGGAGGTCGTGCTGCAAGCCATGTTCTACGCCACGCCTATAATTTACCCGATTTCGATGGTGGCCAATAATCCGGAGTTCGCATGGGCTGGTAAATTGCTCATGCTGAATCCTTCCACACAGATAATCATGGATATTCGTCACAATCTGCTTTCCCCGGAATACGTGCCAACAGTGTGGACCATGGTCGATAACAGGCTGCTGTGCCTGCTGCCATATGCGTTGTCTGTTTTTATTTTGTGCCTAGGTATTCATGTGTTCCGCAAGTACAGCTCCAAGTTCGCGGAGGTGCTCTGATTATGGCTGAAGTTGCAATGGCTGAGAAGACGCAGGAGAAAACCGTGGACGAACGTCCTGTGGTGCTCAAGGTCGACCATGTGGCCAAGATGTTCCGTTTACCCACCGAGCAGGCGACCGGCCTGAAGATGGCGTTTCTGAATTGGACGAAGGGCATCAAAGGCTATACCGAGCAACATGTGCTGCGCGATATCAATTTCGAGGTGCAGCAGGGCGACTTTTTCGGCATTGTTGGGCGTAACGGATCCGGAAAGTCCACACTGTTGAAGATTATTTCTCAGATTTACACTCCGGAGCAGGGGTCCGTCACCGTCAAGGGCAAGCTGGTCCCGTTCATTGAACTTGGCGTGGGATTCAACCCTGAGCTGACCGGCCGTGAAAATGTGTATCTGAATGGCGCGTTGCTCGGCTTCACCCGCACGGAAATCGATGCCATGTACGATGACATCGTGGAATTCGCCGAGCTTGAGGATTTCATGGATCAGAAGCTCAAGAACTATTCTTCCGGCATGCAGGTCCGTCTCGCTTTCTCCGTAGCCATTAAGGCACAAGGTGACATTCTGGTACTCGACGAAGTGCTCGCCGTCGGCGATGAGGCGTTCCAGCGCAAATGCGATGATTTCTTCACTAAAATCAAGAGGGATCCGACAAAAACTGTTATTTTGGTCACGCATTCCATGGACGCAGTGAAACGTTATTGCAATAAAGCTATCTTAATCAAAGATGGCAATATCATTGCTTCAGGAGATAAAGACTCAGTTGCTGATCAATACACTCTCGAAAACATCAGAAGTGACCAAAAGCACAGTCGTCCGAAAAAGAATGAACATCCAGAAGGACTCAACGACCGTGTCCCCACATTCCGATTCATTCCGGTTTCACCAACTGTTGCTAATTGTTCTGATACTTTCAAATTCGACATTGAATACGAATACAATGACGATGACGGCTACATCGCAATTGCAATGAACGATATTAAACGTGGCGGAATCCCCTATGATTCAGGTCAGAAGAACCTCAAAGTTCAGAAGGGTCATCATATTTTACACATGGATATGCCCCTCGCTTTGTTTAATAACGGCGAATTTCGTCTTGTAGGTTCTTTCCGTACTGAGAACTTAGAAGATGATAAGCGAACGGATATGATTGCTTATACTAATGACGATAATTCTTTGCTTTTCGCTGTCAGAGATAAAGCTAATACGAGAGATTATGCCTTGTTGAATGACCGTGCCATGCGAATGCATCTCATTTCTTATGACGATTAAATATGTAAAGGTCATCTAGCATCAATATTGCAAATCAATGCTCCCTGAAGGAAGAATCAATGCCTAAGATTTCAATTGTCATTCCTGCCTACAACGTAGGTTCGTACTTGCAGGAATGCCTTGATTCCGTACGGAATCAGACGTTCTCCGACATCGAGGCAATTGTAGTCAATGACGCGAGTACCGACGACGTGGCCCAGATCGCAGAGGCTGCCGCCACGCAGGATCCCCGCATTCGCGTGATTGCCAACAATCCTAACATGGGCACTCATCGCACTCGCATGGCCGGAGCAGAGGCCGCTACCGGAGAATACACGTTCTTCCTTGACGGTGATGATGCACTGAAACCTGACATGTGCGAACAGCTCGTGCAGGAATTGTCTCAGCACCCCGTAGATATTCTTCATTATGGTCTGACGGTAATCGGTGCCAATGACCTTCTGCAATCCGAACAGGAAGCATTTGAAGCATTCAACAATACCGAGATACCAGATTCATCGGGAGAGGATATCGTTCGCGATATCTTCGATGAGTCCCGAGGTTACAAAGTGGATTGGCGCGTAACCCAGCGCCTCTACAAGACTTCCATCCTCAAGCAAGCATTTGCCGCGATGACCAAGGACAGGCTCGGACGTTCCCAGGACGGCTATGAATGTTTTGTCGTTTCCGCCTTCGCGAAGACCTACCATTCCTGCAAACACTGCCGCGGATACGTGTATTACTACGGACGAGGCATCAGCGGAACCAACACCATCAGCGCAAAGAAATACGCAAAGTACTGTGAACATTTCAAGGCGGATTTCGATGCGTCATACGAGTTCGCCGACGCACAGCATTCCGACATGTTGCGTTCATGTGCACAGGGATTCCAGCGTAAAGCCACCGAAATTCTCGCGAACGACTGGGCTGTTCGTATCCCCGAAGATGAGAAAGCCGAAGCGTTGGAATCCATGCAGGAGGTCTTCGGCCCGGCAATCACCGGTCGAGAGATTTACCGCTTCGTACGTGATAAAGCCTACGCTCTGCTTTCCGCAGATCAATTGATTGCCCCGGACAATACTTTACCGAACTGGCTCGCAATGGCCAATGCCATCACCGTTCCCGCCGATCAGATATCCGAAGATTCTATCCGATTCCATGAAATGAAACAGGTCGCCACCCATCATATGTCTGAGCTCACTGAAAAGACCTGCAATACGGAAACGTTCCAGAAGTACAACGAGCAACGCATTCGTCTCTTCGTCACCACGCATAAGAACGTCGACACCTTCGATAGCGTCATCATGCAGCCTGTACAGGTAGGCCTGCGCGAGGGCAGCTACCGTTTCCCTTGGGCGTTCCATGATGATGACGGAGAAAACATTTCCGAACGCAATCCACGCTATTGCGAACTCACTACGCAATACTGGGCATGGAAGAACATCAACGCCGATTACTACGGTTTCTGCCATTACCGCAGGTACTTCGATTTCTCCGAAACCCCGCATGAGGAGAATCCGTATGGCGAAATCATGGATGACTATATCGATGCGAAAGCCGCACGAAAATATGGTCTCAACGATGCCAACATCGCCAAAGTGGTCAAGCAGTACGATGTTATCACCACACCCTTCGGCAATCTTGAGGAAATCATTGACAAGCATGGGACTCCGCGTGCATTGTGGGAGGCTGCTCCCTTGCTTTACGATGATGATCTGAAGCGTTGCTATCAGATCCTGTGCAGCATGTACCCCGATTACAAGGAGGATGCGAAGGCCTTCTTCGAGGGCAACAAAGCCTGCTTCTGCAACATGTTCATCATGAAGAGGGAAATCTTCTTCGACTATTGCTCCTGGATGTTCCCAATCCTTGAGGAATTCGACAGGAACACCGACTACAGCCACTACAGCAGGGAAGCCCTGCGCACGCCCGGGCATCTTTCCGAGCGTCTGCTGAACATCTACCTGCTACACCACAAGCGCGTCGATTCCAACTGGCGGTTCAAAGAACTGCAGTGCGTACACTTCACCAATCCAGAACCCGCTGAAGAGCTGAAGCCGCTTGATGTGTTCGACAAGCCGATCGTTCCAGTCGTGTTCGCCGCGGATGATAATTATGTTCCACAGCTCACCACTACGGTTTATTCGGCTATGAAGAATGCTGATCCGTCATATTTCTATGATGTTGTAGTGTTGCAGCAGGATATCGCAGGGGACAAGCAAGAGCGTATGTGGCGCTTCTTCGAGCAGTTTCCGAACATGAGTCTGCGGTTCCTGAATGTGAAACGTGAGCTGTCTGGCTACGATTTGTCCACAAACAATGCGCATATCAGTATCGAAACGTACTACCGTTTCCTCATTCAGCAACTCCTGCCGAATTACGACAAGGTGCTCTATCTCGATTCCGACATCATTATCGTTGGTGATATTGCGAAGCTGTATGACATCGATCTTCAGGACAACCTGTTAGGGGCTGTCCGCGACATCGACTTCCTTGGCAACCTAAACGTGAAGCACGGCAAGCGTATGTCATATGCGAAGGATGTGCTGAAGATGAAGAATCCATACGATTACTTCCAAGCTGGAGTGCTGGTCCTCAACACGAAGGGTATGCGTAATCGTTACTCTATCGAGCAATGGCTCACTTACGCATCGAACCCAAATTACATCTACAATGATCAGGATGTGTTGAACGCATATTGCGAGGGCAAAGTGCTATACCTTCCGTGGGAGTGGAATGTGGTGCACGATTGTGGTGGGCGCGTTGGCAACCTGTTTACGCAGGCACCCAATGATGTTTATGACGCCTACGTAAAATCGCGCAGCAATCCGCAGATTATCCATTACGCCGGTTATCAGAAACCTTGGGTGGATCCGGATTGCGATTACTCTTCGATCTACTGGCGCTATGCCCGCGAAACACCGTTCTACGAACGTCTGATCAAGCGCGTGGTGCTGGCAAACGAGCCACAGATTCCAGAAGAAGTTTTCTTGCCGAAGCATGAGCGTGCAGTTGGTGAAGATAATCCGATTCGTAAGTTTGTTGATCCATTGATGCCTATTGGTTCCAGACGTCGCGACGTATTGAAAGCCGTTGCGCGTGTAATCCGCGGTAGGCGTTGACGCTGGTGAGAAGGTTATCACTGTGAACAAAGGCTTAAAAGGTCGAGCAGTAAGAACGTCGAAACGAGTCGCCTACCTTGTGCCGATTCTTCTAGGCGTATTGTTCGGAGTGTGTTCCTTTGTTGGAGTCCATGGAGGAACGCTGGAGATAAGGAACATCATCCTTTATGCGGATGTCATCTTCTTTGCGGCACTATTCGTCATCATATTTCATAGTGCCATAAAACTGGTAAAGAAAATAAAGAGACATCCCTGTAACCTCGATACGCCATTTGACTTTTGCAAGCATCTTAAACTCGACTGGTCGCTAAAGTCTGTCATAGTCTCATGGGGAATAATCAGTATATGTTGGATTCCTTATGCTATCATATTTTTCCCTGGAACCTATTGGCTTGATACTTCATGGCAGCTTGTCCAGTTTTTTGATCCGAACACACCAATTACTGATCACCATCCATTCGCGCTTACTTACCTCTTGGGGTTCTTTGCCGTCCTAGGTAAATCCCTATTGGATAATGCTGTATATGGATTATATATATTAGTGATTTTGCAAGCAGCAGTTTCTGCGCTTTCTCTTGCTTCAATGACATGCTATCTTACACGATTCAAGGTTCCTTGGAAGATACGATTTATCGTAATCGCTTTTTTTGCGTTATTCCCATTTCTTCCTTGTCTTGCAATGAGTTTAGCAAAAGATACTATTGCAACACCTCTTTTCGTCTTCTTCTCAATCATGTTCTGCGAGATATGGATGACAAGAGGTAATGTCCTCGCATCACCCTTATTTGACGTATTGTTGATTGTTGATATAGTGTTTGCTTCTGCCGTCAAAAAAACTGGCATGTATGTTATCATGCTCAGTCTTCTGCTGCTGGCATTCATCGTGAAGACATGGCTTATGAAAGCGGGAGTGGTGGCCATCGCGCTTATTCCATATCTTACTGTAGGTTTAATCGCTCCAACATTCATTTTCCCGGTTCTTCATATTGAACCTGGGGAAAATAGTGAAATGCTTGCTGTTCCCATGCAGCAAGTAGCGAATGTCGTGCGCAATCATCCGAGTTCCCTTAGTAATAAAGAGCTTGATGAAATTCAGGAAATATATCAACAAGATACTGAACGTTTGCGCGGGGCATATTGCTGGTATGTATCTGACCCCATCAAAGGACAACGTATTCCTCCGGAAGACGTTCACAAACTCGGGAAACTCTGGTTGCGCCAGTTATTGACGCATCCTACGGATATGGCCGCTGGCTGGGCTGGCCTTTCTGCATCTTGGTTTTCGTTTGCCGTTGCCTCAGAAGACGGAGCGAAGCAGAATAGCATGGTGGTATTATCGGGCTCTTCTCATCATCATCCGGGAGTGAACCAGTTCATGTCATGGCCGGACTCCACTAAAGGCGGACAGGCTTTTGGAAAATTTTACGAACAGACGCTGCTAACGTTGCCAATAGCAGGTGTTCTGTTCCAGAAATCGTTATGGGCGTCCATTCTGCCATTCTTCCTTATATTTGTCTCAGTGAGAAGTAGAAGCTGGTGGCGTATGCTCATTCTCAACATGCCGATCATGGTTACCCTGCTCACACTGGTTGCGGGACCTACATCTGCCTATGGAGAGGCTGTCCGTTACGTGCTTCCGCTTGTATACACGCTCCCATTGTTCCTCTGTATTTCATTGTCCCTGCTGGAACAAGGCGAGCCTGAACAATGACAATAAGAGGTGGGATTGCAGTCCCACCTCTTATTGTTGATTACCTGATTGTGTCAGACTTGGTCGTCGTGCTCATAAATGCAAGGAATAATGGCGCGATACAGATTAGCTGTAGCACATATCGTGTTGGCTCCCCGCCCATGCCGGACGTGGGCACCAACAGTAGGTAGGCGAATGACATATCTACTGGAAGCATTGAAGCCACACGGCTCCATTTGCCTTTACCGCGCCGTAAGGCTAGGTACAGCATGAAGCATGGCAGAATAGATGCCCATAACGCACGGGAGAACAGGGCATTTAATATAGGCAGACTCTGTTCCATGTTGTACACGGAACGTGCGGTATCGCTTCTGTTCGCCTTCAGTGGCCATTGCGGAACATATTTCAGAATAGGTTCGTAATACCATGCGGATTCAGTGCAAACCACCATATCGTTTGGCGAACCATCATTGTTGGAGAAGCTGAACCAACCATGTACCAGCCCCATCCATGCTTCAAGATGACCAATTGGATGTTCCGCAGTCTTCTTAAGCCACAACTTAATGAAATCATTGAAGAGTTCGGGATTCCTTAGACTGGTTCCCTTTATTGGATCAGCAATCTGCGGATCGTATGCAGTGGGAATACTCTTGTAATCGATGGTTAAAAAATCAGAAATTAGTTTTCTTTCTTGGGGTGTGATGTCCTTATTATTATACTTAACATCGTGTGCAACCTGCTGAATAGCAAACGGTATGGTTTCCTGCTTACCTCCCGGGGCGATGCCGAGTGTCGGCATGACGGTTTTAGGAATGATGATTATCATGACAACAGCAATCGCGGTTCCAATGGCGAATGCAATGGTCTTTGCTTTCTTTGATACTCCTGCAATCAGAAACATCAGCAGCATTGATGGGATTATCACATACATGCCTGCCTTCTTTGTCAGACAAGTCAACAAACCGCATAATGTCAGTGCGATGATAGTTCCCGGCCTCACCAGAGACGTGCCCTTGGTGCGAATACCATCAATGAACAGTATGCAGAAGGGGATGAAAAACAGTACGGAAATAGTGTCTTTTGCTAGTGAAGAGAACATCACCGGGAAGAATGGGAACAATGCGAAGAATGCCAATTCCACGTGGCATAACCATTGCGGAATGCCCATCTTCCTTGTATACAGAAGCATCCAAGAGAAAACTAATGGTGCGGCAATAAGCTGTATGGCAATCAATAAATATAATCCATAAATTGGATTGTGAAAAACTTGTTGGCCGAAATCAGCGAACCAGCCAACGATGTATGTTAAGGTGAAGGGGTGGTGGTCAGTGAATCGTTCTGCCCCGTAATGAATAAGAAGTTGTTTCGAAGTGTCCGACCAATATACACCAGGAAACAGCCAAAATTCATATGGCAGCCAACATGTAGCGATTATTGCCGCATTTTTCAGCCATGGTTTTATGGCGTAGCCATACTCGAAGAACCCTGAACAATGTCTCTCACACGACCTATCTTTTGCGGCGTATATTCTGTGAATAAGAATGTCCATGGTTCGGAACAATGCACAGAACAAGACGCAGAAGACCACTATTTTTACAATCAATGATTCTCTGCCCTGCATGATGTAGCCTTTGGGGTTGGAAGATTCATCCCCTAGGGCGAACATTATGCCAAGAGTCAGTGGAACTAAGATCCGTGGCTCGATTCTCTTTAATGCTTTCAGCTGATTCATTGTCGCTTTCTTTTCTCCATAGGGGCTATACATGCTTGTTCACAAAGTAAACAACCGTCCGATATATGGAATATTCCGGAGTAGTGCGGACGTTGCAAGGCATGCAGCAAATACACATGCGCACAATAATGTATTTAGCAGAGTCACTGCAATTGAGTTCATGGTTCCCATGAATTCGAACCACGATAACGACTGCAAACGGCTCAATAATACGAGTCCCGCTAGATGAAGCATGTATACGCCGAATGTGTTCATGCCGACGATTTGGAAGAACTTGGCCCCAGTGCCTTGAATGTCCGCTTGGCCTAACGTCAGTAAGATCAGTACCGTTGCAATGAATGTTGGTAACAACCAGTACCCATTGTCCACGGTTAAATTAGTGCCATGTGTGGCATGTTGATATCGTTGGATTAACAGTGTTAGCGTGTAACAGATTGCAATACCGACGCATGCTTTTCCTGGGGAGATTCTGGATAGAAAATGCAGAGCATTGCCATCGGTACTCTCTTCCCGTGTTTGCTTCAGATATCTTCCAATCACACCTCCGACTAAGACATACAGTAAAACGTATCCATACGAGCCGAAGATGTAGAATTCTCCAAGGGGATTTACAATCGAAGCAAAATCATGATTTGTTGTGGTTCCTGCCATCTGTAGGACTAGCTTCAGGGAATCCTTACCCACTGTGAAAGCAGCCAAAACCGCTAATAGTGCATGGAATGCGATCTTCTGTTCTGCATCAAAGGCCATCTTCATTACGGGTAAGACCAAATAAACTGCAATCAGAGCGTTCATAAACCAGAAATATCCAGTCGGATAATCTCCAAATCCTCCGCCAAGTAAGAAGATGGCGAGATTCTTTAATGTCACCGGGTGTGATCCGTCAACAAGGGTGAAGAATGTTGCGGCAAGCAATTTCCATATCGTAACCACAATGATGATGTTCAATGTTTTCCGATAATGCTTCACCGTATTCATATCTCGGGGAAGAAGCAGTGCGCCGTTCACGGCAAAGAACAGTGGCACACACACTACGCATAATACGGTGATTGCCGTTCCGGCGAGTCCGTCTGAATAGAATTTCGTGTAAAACGAGTAGTGAAGCATTACCACAAAAAACATTGCAATACACTTAATGATGTCATAACCGACTACACGTTTTTTCATTCGCTTGTATCACATCCCTCTAATGATTGTATTCGCACGTGTCCGCACAACTCTTCATCTTCCACGTTTCATTCTGCACAGGGAGCAGGAATGTGACAGACTCATGCAAAATCCAAAATCGGCAGCACAGAAGCTATAGTAAGACGTATGCTTGAGAATTCGAACGTTTCCGTTGCGGTGCTTCTTCCTTGCTATAACGAGGAAGTCACCATCGGCAAGGTGGTGCGCGACTTCAAAGCGGCGCTGCCCGATGCCGACGTGTACGTATACGACAACAACTCCACCGACCGCACCGCCGAGATAGCGGCGGGCGAAGGCGCGATTGTCCGCAAGGAGCCGCGCCAGGGCAAGGGCAACGTGATTCGCGCCATGTTCGAAGACATCGATGCTGACGTGTATGTCATGGCCGACGGTGATGATACGTATCCCGCCGACGCCGCGCCGGCCATGGTGGACAAAGTCCTCGAAGGCTACGACATGGTGATCGGCGACCGACTGAGCTCCACGTACTTCCAGGAGAACAAGAGGCCCTTCCACAACTTCGGCAACCGTCTGGTTCGCGGTTCCATCAACGGCTTGTTCCACGCCAATGTCACCGACATTATGACCGGTTACCGGGCTTTCTCGTTCACCTTCGTCAAGACCTATCCTGTGTTGTCGCGCGGCTTCGAGGTCGAAACCGAGATGACCATCCACTCGTTGAACAACAACCTCCGCCTTTATGAGATGCCGATTCAGTATCGGGATCGCCCCGAGGGGTCGGTCAGCAAGCTCGATACTGTGGGCGACGGTATCAAGGTGATGGGCACCATTTTCCGCATGATCCGCGAATACAAGCCGCTCCCATTCTTCGGCGGCATCGGCTGCGTCCTCGGCATCATTGGCGTCGTGCTGTGCGGCACGGTGACGGTGGACTTCTGGAACACCGGCATGGTGGCCCGATTCCCCACGCTGATCGGAGCGGTCATGCTTGTCATCGCCGGGCTGCTGCTGTTCGTGACGGGTGTCGTCCTTGATGTCATGGCCAAGAACGATCGCAAGGCGTTCATCGTCGAGTCCAACAGTTTCGCCATGTTGAGACGCAGATAGCCGTTTCCCCATTGGCTCCTTCCTTGTGCAAGGAAGGAGTTTTTTTGTTGTCCCGGCACCGATGCCGCGCCAATGAGGGATGCTTCTTGGGTGGGGGAGGGCGACACGCCGAAGAGGGGTGGCGCGTCCGGGATTTTCCGCTGTTTCCGCAGGATGTTTCGATGCTTGGGCGGTGTGGTGTAAGATGATACTAAAGCGGTTTAGTTACCCACCGGTTCAACGACGAACAACAGCTGGTGGATGCCAAGCCGTGGGGCACCGGCCAAACGCCCCGATCAATGAAGCTCGGCGCATCGGACGAGTCTCATCAAGGAAAGGAAGAACCCATGCACGTCACTAAGAAAATTCTCGGCATCACCTGCGCCGTAGCAGCGCTGGTAAGCGTCTCCGCCTGCGGCTCGTCGGGCGGAGGGACAACGGCGGACGGTAAGAAAGAAGTCTCCTTCCAGACCTGGAACCTGAAGAACGATACCTACACGCCGTATTTCAACGACCTTATCGCCGCGTTCGAGAAGGAGAACCCGGACGTCAAGATCAAGTGGATCGATCAGCCCGCCGACGGATACACCGACAAGATCAACGCCGACGCCGCAGCCGGCACCCTGCCCGACATCGTGGACATGAGCCCCAATGGCGCCTACAGCCTCGCCAAAGCGGGGGTGCTGATGAACCTGAGCACGGAGGCGCCCGACGCCGCCAAACAGTTCACCAAGTCGTCATGGGATGCCGTGACCTTCAAAGGCGAGAACATCGAGAAAGGCGCCTACGCCTTCCCGTGGTACCTCAACTCCGGTGTGCAGTACTACAACAAGAAGGTCCTGACCCAGTGCGGCATCGACGCCTTGCCGCAGAACATGGACGAGTTCTTCGCCGCAGCCTCCACGCTCGGCAAGAACTGCGCCGGCACCACGATGGTGGCTTCCACCCCGACGATCGAATCGCTCGGCCAGTACGGCGCCAAGCTCATGAACGAAGACCAGACCGCATTCACCTTCAACGACGCCAAGGGCGTTGAGCTGGTCCAGCATTACATCGACATGTACAACGAGAAGTCCCTGTCCGCCGATGCGCTCAACAACCTGTGGACCGGCGAAGGCGACGCCTTCAAGCAGGGGTCGGTCGCCTCGCTGGCGGGTTCGGCCTACTCGGTCTCCGACTTCGAGGAGAACGCCAAGGAACTCTACAAGAACCTCGGCATCACCGAGCGTCTGCTCGGCGAAGGCGGCAAGATGAACGTCGCCATGGAGACCCTCGTCGTCTCCAAGAACGCCAAGAACAAGGAAGAGGCCCTGAAGTTCGCCGAATTCGTGACGAACAAGGAGAACCAGACCAAGTTCTGCAAGTCCTCGCACACCTTCCCGTCCGCCAAGGGAGCCGTCGAAGACCCGGCATTCTCCCCGACCGGCGACTCCATGCAGGATCAGGCCGTCAAACTTGCCTCCAAGGCCGTGCTCGACGATGACTGGTTCGCCTCCCCGGCCCCGTTCTCCGAGAACGCGAAGAACAGCCTGCGCGAGCAGATCGCCCTTGCCATCCAGGGCAAGCAGTCCGCCCAGGAAGCCCTCGACAAGGTCGTCAAGATCGCCAATGAGGACTTGAACTCATGAGTGAATCCACCCCAACCGGATCCACGACCTCCGCGCGCGGCAGCTCCTCCAAAGCCGCCGCGCGCGGCGGTTCTCGCCGCCATGCCGGCGTGGACGTCGTGGATGAGGAGCACCGCATCCACGAAGGCACGGGCTTCGCCGCATGGCTGTTCGTGCTGCCCGCGCTCGCCGTGGCCCTGGTGTTCGTCATCGCGCCGTTCATCAACACGGTACGCCTGTCGTTCACCGACGCCACCTTCGCCCGCCCCGGCACGTTCGTCGGACTGGAGCAATACCGCAAGATGCTGGCCGATCCGGCCGTACACACCGGCCTGCTCAACTCGTCGCTCTACGTGGTCTGCGTGGTGCCCTTCATGGTCATCCTGCCGCTGATCCTGGCCTCCCTGGTCTCGGGCAATTCCAAGATCCTCTCGTTCTTCCGGGCCTCCTTCTACCTGCCCGTGGTCGTTTCCACGGTCATCGTCGGGTTGGTGTGGACCAATATCCTGGCCCCGAAGGGAGTGGTCAATGCCGCGCTGAAGTCCGTCAACGCAATCAAGGACTATATCCCGTTCCTCACCGATCGCTGGCTATTGCTGTTCAGCGCGATGATGATCACCATCTGGACCGGCTTGGGCTATTACATGATCATCTACCTGGCGGCGCTGGCCAACATCGACCCCGGTCTCTATGAAGCCGCCGAGATCGACGGCGCCGGCGTGGTCCGCCGCTTCCTGCACGTCACCGTACCGGGAGTGCGCTCCACCATGGTGCTCATCATGCTGTTGTCCAGCGCCGCGGCCTTCCGCGTGTTCAACGAAATATACGTGCTTACCGGCGGAACCGGCGGCGTGGGCGGCCAAGACGTCACGATGACCATGCTGGTCAAGAACTACGGCACCGGACTCAACGCCAAATACGGCTATGCCGGAGCGGTCAGCATGCTGATCTTCCTGATCGTCGGCAGCCTGATCGCCATCGAGTTCCTCATCGAAAGGAAGATGAGCAAGGATGCGTAAGACATCGAACAAAGTCGCGCAGTATGCGCTGCTGACCCTGTTCTTCCTCGTGCTGATCGGCCCGTTGTTCTGGCAGCTCACCCTGGCCTTCAAAGGCAAGGGCGACGACATCTACGCCGTCCCGCCCTACGTGTTTCCCCGGGATCCGACGTGGAGCAACTTCGTCGAGGCGTTCAACCGCATTCCCGTCCTGAGCTATTTCAAGAACTCGCTGATCGTGGCCGCCATCGCCGTATGCGGCAACGTCGTGGGATCCACCTGCGCCGGTTACGCGCTCTCGCGCCTGGCCTTCAAAGGCAAACGTCTGGTCGTGCTGCTGATCTTCAGCGCCATGTTGATCCCCGGCGAAACCCTGCTGATCTCCCAGTTCATCATCGTCAAGAACATGGGTCTGCAGAACACGCTGATCGGCGCGGCGCTGCCCGGCCTGTGCGGCGCGATGAACGTGCTGCTCATGATGAACGCCTTCGCCGGCATCCCCAACGAGCTCGAGGAATCCGCCAAGGTGGATGGCGCCAACGTGTGGCAACGATTCTGGAACATCTGCGTTCCCCAAGTCAAGGGGACGATGACCGTCGTGACGATCTTCGCCTTCGTCGGCGCATGGAACGACTTCCTGTGGCCGTTGATCATCCTGTCCGATGACAAGGTGTACACGCTGACCGTGGGGCTGAACCGGCTCAAGAATCAGTTCGTCTCCGATCCGCGCCTGATCGCCGCGGGCACGATCATCGCGCTCGTGCCGATCGTGATCTTCTTCCTGGTCTTCCAACGCTACTTCTTCAAGGGCGTGGAGTCCGGTGGCATCAAAGGATGAAAGGATGATGCGCATGAGATTCGGCGTCAACTACACCCCATCCCACGGCTGGTTCCACTTCTGGCTCGACCCCGACTGGCCGAGCGTCAAGGAAGACATGCGCCGCATCAGGAACCTGGGCATGGACCATGTGCGCGTCTTCCCGGTGTGGCCCTACCTGCAACCCAACCGCACATGGATCAACCGCAAGGCCATCGCCGATGTACGCCGCATGGTGCACATCGCCGGCGAGCAGGGGATGGACGCCTATGTGGACGTGTTCCAAGGGCATCTGTCCAGCTTCGACTTCCTGCCGTCATGGCTGGTTACCTGGCATCGCGGCAACATGTTCGAGGATGCCGATGCAGTCAAGGCGGAGAAAACGCTCGTCGCCGAACTGTACGGGGAGCTGGCCCAGGAGCCGGCGTTCCGGGGGCTCACCCTGGGCAACGAACTCAATCAGTTCTCCGACCGTCCGCATCCCGCCAAAATGGCGACCTCGTCCCGGCGCATCGACGCCTGGCTGGCCGATCTGCTGGCCGTCGTCGACCGCAGGAAGCACGTGGCGTTGCACAGCGAAAACGACGGCGTATGGTATCTCGACCATCATCCGTTCACGCCGGTGCAGGCCGCGAACCTGGGCGACATGACCACGATCCACTCGTGGGTGTTCAACGGCACCGCGCAAGGCTATGGCGCAATGAGCGGGGAATGCACCGCGCATGCGCTCTACTTGGCCGAGCTCTCCCGAGCCTTCGCCCGGAACCCCGACAGGCCCGTATGGCTGCAGGAGGTCGGCGCCCCGCAGAACGTGCTCGAAGCCGAGCAGACCCCGGAATTTTGCCGCGACACCATCGCCAAGGCGGCGCAATGCCCGAATCTGTGGGGCGTCACATGGTGGTGCTCGCATGACGTGGACTCGCGCATGAGTGATTTCCCGCCCTTCGAGCACGCTCTCGGCCTCTTCGACGAACACGGCAACATCAAACCAATCGGCCGCGCCTTCGCCGAGATGGCGCAGGAGTATCGGGACAAGCCCGCAGCCGGAGGCAATGACGCCGCCGTCGTCATCGAAGTCGATGAGAACGGCAACCCGCTCAACCGTGGCGCCTGCGGTCCGGGCGGCTCGATCTTCGAACGGTGGATGCGGCTGCATGCCGAAGGCGCCCGGCCCACGCTCGTCACCTCGGCGACCGCCCGTGACGGCGAAGCGCTGCGGCGGCTCGGCGTCACGCGGCTTGAAACCGACGATGAGCCGCATGGGGCGAAATACTACACCGCCGTCTCCGACTCATCCTTCGCGGAGCTGGATGCGCGGTGAGCGCCGTGGCCGCCGCACGTCGGCGGCTCCGGCGAGTACCGTCATGGCCGTGGCGATAGTATGGTGGTAATCCGAACATCGTATTTAGAAGTTTCGTATTGAAAGGAACGCGAGGCATGGCAGACGCGCGTACTGATTCCGTGAAGTATCCTGATTTGGTTGTTGTGGGTGCTGGGTTGTTTGGTCTGACGGTGGCGCAGCAGGCGGTGGAGCATGCGGGTGCCCGTGTGCATATCATCGACGTGCGCGACCACATCGGCGGCAACGCCTACTCGTATATGGATGAGGAGACCGGCGCGGAGATCCATAAGTACGGGGCGCACCTGTTCCACACGTCCAACAAGCGTGTGTGGGATTACGTGAATCGTTTCACCTCGTTCACCGACTACGTGCATCGCGTGTATGCCACGCATGACGGCGAGGTCTATCCGCTGCCGATCAACCTGGGCACCATCAACCAGTTCTTCCACGCGCGTTACACGCCGGCCGAGGCGCAGAAGCTTATCGCCGAGCAGGCGGGCGAGCTGGCCGGCACCGATCCGCAGAACCTCAACGACAAGGGCATCCAGCTCATCGGCCGCCCCCTGTACGAGGCGTTCATCAAGAACTACACGGGCAAGCAGTGGCAGACCGATCCTGCCGAGCTGCCCGCGTCGATCGTCAAGCGTCTGCCGGTGCGCTTCAACTACGACAACCGCTATTTCAAGGACACGTGGGAGGGTCTGCCCGCGGACGGCTACACCAAGTGGATGGAACGCATGATCGACGATCCGCGCATCACGGTTTCGCTGGGCGTGGACTTCTTCGACGAATCCCAGCCGTACAACAAGAAGGCCCTGCGGGCCGCGGGCGTGCCGGTGGTGTACACGGGTCCGGTCGACCGTTACTTCGGTTACGAGCTTGGCGACCTGAAGTGGCGCACGGTGGACTTCAAGGAGGTCCGTTACGATGAGGGCGACCATTTCGGTTGCCCGGTGATGAACTTCTCCGACGCGGACGTGCCGTACACTCGTGCTATCGAGTTCAAGAACTTCAATCCGGAGCGCCGGGACCGGCAGAATCCGGACAAGACGGTGGTGTGGGAGGAGTACAGCCGTTTCGCGCGTCGTGGCGACGAGCCGTATTATCCGATCAACACCGATGCGGACAAGGCCCTGTACGCGCGGTACGAGGCCAAGGCCGCGGCCGAGCCGAAGACCGTGTTCGGCGGGCGGCTCGGCACGTACAAGTACTACGACATGCACCAGGTGATCGACACCGCCCTGACCGCCTACGAGGAGCAGGTCGCCCCGCTGCTCACCAAATGACCGTTCGCCGCACGGGCGTGCGGGCCGCCGCCAAGGAGTAGGCTTGGCACCATGAGACTCGCACGTTTTTCTTTGAATGATTCGCCGCGCTACGCCTTCGTGCAGAAGGACGAAACGGACGGCAAGGACTACCTCATCGAACTGGACGGCCACCCGCTGGCCGGCGACCAGGTCAAGCCCACCGGCACTCGTTACCCGGTCGACGGCGACGGCATCCGCCTGCTCTCCCCGGTCATCCCCTCCAAGGTCTACGGCCTAGCCAAGAACTATGAGGCGCACGCCCAGTTCATGCACGAGGCCGGCCATTCCGAAATCGCCCACGCGCCGGAAGACATGGTGATCTTCACCAAGCCGTCCACCTCGGTAATCGGCCCCGACGATCCGATCGTGTACCCCGCCTGCTCCAAGGACATGAACTTCGAGCCGGAAGTGGCCGTGGTGATGGGACGCATCGCCAAGAACGTGACCGTCGAGAACGCGATGGATTACGTGCTCGGCTTCACCTGCGTGAACGACGTGACGTTGCGCGATCTGCAGGGCATCGACCCCACGTGGACGCGCGCCAAGGGCTTCGACACCTCCTGCCCGCTCGGCCCGTGGATCGTGATGCGCGACGACCTCGACTGGAAGGACGCCAAGATTTCCTTCACGCTGAACGGCGAGGATGTGCCGATGGCGTCCGGCACCACCGCGAACCTGATTCACGGTATCCCCGAACAAATTGCCGCGATCTCGTCGTTCTCCACGCTGCTGCCCGGCGATGTGATCATGACCGGCACGCCGAACGCCTCCGGTCATCTTGATCCCGGCGACGAGGCCATCGTCCACGTCGAAGGCATCGGCGATCTGCGCAACGTTGTGGTGCGTGCGTGAGTTTGGCACCTGCATCATGTGGGCGTACCGTCCGATTCACGCCGTTGCCGCGCGTGATTTTACGTGTACGAAGAAGCCGCACCCGCGATTAATCGAATCCGGGTTTCCCGGACCGGTGATCGGGGTGCGGCTTGTGGGCGTGGAACGCCCGCGATTTTGTCAAGCATGGGCCTGACGGAGAGGATGACTGCCTCGTTGCGCTTGCCGGTTTTCAACTGATCATACTCCACAGTGTCAGTCATGGTGAGGATTTCGGGCCTTATCAGTATCACCTTTCTAGCCTAACAAGATATTCGGTGGTGTCTTCTTCAAACTTTTTCTGACCTGTCAAATGAAAACCATGCTTGTGGTAGAAAGAAATTGCTCTAACATTCTTCTCTAATGCCCATAGATTATTCGCATGGAGTTCTTTAATCGCAAATTCGATCAGTTCATTGCCGATTCCCTCGCTTTGAAAAGACGTATCTACATATAATTTACAGATTTCTGTTCCGTCCATCTGAACAAAACCCTTTATCAATCCATCATCAGATACATATATGTTATTGATGATTTCATCTTTCTTGAAGTAATTATCTACCAATGAAACAACTTGTAACTCTCCAAAAGAGAAGCTTTCATCTTTGAATATAGGGAAGAAATTTACCCTATTATTAAATACATATATTTCAGCGATTCTTGATAAATCATCTACTGTTGCTTTCCTGATGCACATCTTAATATCTCCTCTACGGATTCCGAATCTGTTCTTACGGCTTCACAATAGCAATCAATTCATCTCCATCCTTTTCCTCGGTTTCAACAAATCCAGACAGGTAGTATAACTGACTGGCAACTTTATTCCAGGTTCATAAGATAACCAGCAGTATTCCGCTTTGCCGCAGGAATGCTTCTATGGATTCTTCACTGGGCAATGTGGCAAAGATTCGTCTGATCTTGTGGAAGAGATGGGTGGAATATTGCGGAACATGAAAACTTGAGTCACATGCACTCAAGTTTTGGGAATAGAATGGGTTCCAGGTCGGTTGACCATATCAGACAACGACAAGTTGCGGTCTGCCGCAACGCTCGCAGGACTTTCGAAGCCTGCGAGCCGCACTGCGCGGACCGCATGATATGGAGGAATACGATATGGAACAGAAGTTCACCACCATGGCCCAGGAGGCCGTCGGCGACGCCATCCAGAGTGCGTCCGCCGCGGGAAACGCGCAGGTCGAAACCCTGCACGTCATGGACGCGCTGCTGCGCCAGGAGAACGGCGTGGTGCGTTCGCTGATCGAAGCCGCGGGCGGAGACCCGCAGGCCATCGGCGCGGCGGTGCGCAACGCCTTGGTCGCCCTGCCAAGCGCATCCGGTTCCAGCACATCACAGCCGCAGGCCAGCCGTCAGCTGACCGCCGCCATCGCCCAGGCCGAAAAGGAAATGCAGCAGATGGGCGACGAATACGTCTCCACCGAACATCTGCTCATCGGCATCGCGGCCAGCAAGCCGAACCAGTCGGCCGAAATCCTGGAGAAGAACGGCGTCACCGCCGCCTCCCTGCGCAAGGCCGTGCCCGGTGTGCGCGGCGGCGCGAAAGTCACCAGCCCGGACGCGGAAGGCTCGTACAAGGCCCTGGAGAAGTACTCCACCGACCTGACGGCCGCCGCCAAGGAAGGCAAGCTGGACCCGGTCATCGGCCGTGACCAGGAAATCCGCCGCGTGATTCAGATCCTGAGTCGCCGCACCAAGAACAACCCGGTGCTGATCGGCGAGCCGGGCGTGGGCAAAACCGCCGTCGTCGAAGGCCTGGCCCAGCGCATCGTGGCGGGCGACGTGCCCACCACGCTGCAAGGCAAGAAGCTCATCTCCCTCGACCTGGGCTCCATGGTGGCCGGCTCGAAGTACCGCGGCGAATTCGAAGAGCGCCTGAAGAGCGTCCTGAACGAGATCAAGAACGCGGACGGCCAGATCATCACCTTCATCGACGAGATCCACACCATCGTCGGCGCCGGCGCGGCCGAAGGCTCGATGGACGCCGGCAATATGCTGAAGCCCATGCTGGCCCGCGGCGAACTGCGCCTGATCGGCGCGACCACGCTGGACGAATACCGCGAGAACATCGAGAAGGATCCGGCATTGGAACGCCGTTTCCAGCAGGTGTTCGTGGGCGAGCCGAGCGTGGAGGACACCATCGCCATCCTGCGTGGCCTCAAACAGCGTTACGAGGCGCACCACAAGGTGACGATCGGCGACGATGCGCTGGTCGCCGCCGCGACCCTCTCGAACCGGTACATCTCAGGCCGTCAACTGCCGGACAAGGCCATCGACCTGGTCGACGAGGCCGCCGCCCACCTGCGCATGGAACTCGACTCCTCGCCCGAGGAGATCGACGAACTGCAACGCAGGGTGACCCGTCTCGAAATGGAGGAGATGCAGCTCAGGAAGGCCGAGGACCCCGCGTCCAAGGAGCGTCTGGGCAAGCTGCAGGCCGAACTCGCGGACACCCGCGAGAGGCTCAGCGGACTCAAGGCGCGTTGGGATGCGGAACAGGCCGGGCACAACAAGGTCGGCGACCTGCGTGCCAAGCTCGATGACCTGCGCGTGCAGGCGGATAAGTACACCCGTGAAGGCAACCTCGCGGAAGCCTCGAAGATCCTCTACGGCGAGATCCCATCCATCCAAAAGGAGCTTGCCGCAGCGGAGAACGCCGACGCCGAATCCCAAGACTCCGGCGCCGGGCAGCCGGGCGCCGAACCGATGGTCCCGGACCGTGTGGACGCCGATTCGGTGGCCGGCATCGTCTCCGACTGGACCGGCATCCCCGTCGGACGCCTGATGCAGGGCGAAAACGAGAAGCTGCTCCACATGGAGGATTACCTCGGCAAGCGTGTGATCGGACAGAAGGAAGCCATCGCCGCCGTATCCGACGCGGTGCGCCGTTCGCGCGCCGGCATCTCCGACCCGAACCGTCCGACCGGCTCGTTCCTGTTCCTCGGCCCCACCGGCGTGGGCAAGACCGAACTGGCCAAGGCGCTCGCCGACTTCCTGTTCGACGACGAGAAGGCCATGGTCCGCATCGACATGTCCGAATACATGGAGAAAGCCTCGGTCTCCCGCCTGATCGGCGCCGCGCCGGGCTACGTGGGTTACGAGCAGGGCGGTCAGCTGACCGAAGCCGTGCGCCGCCGCCCGTACTCCGTGGTGTTGTTCGACGAGGTCGAGAAGGCCAATCCGGAGATCTTCGACGTGCTGCTGCAGGTGCTCGACGACGGCCGCCTGACCGATGGCCAAGGCAGGACCGTGGACTTCAAGAACACGATTCTGATCATGACCTCCAATCTCGGCTCGCAGTTCCTCGTGAACGACGACATGGACGCCGACGCCAAGAAGAAGGCCGTGATGGACGCCGTCCACATGAACTTCAAGCCGGAGTTCCTGAACCGTCTGGACGACATCGTCATGTTCCACCCGCTGACCCGCGATGAGCTCGGCGGCATCGTGGACATTCAGGTGGCCGGGGTGGCTCAGCGCCTGACCGACCGGCGTATCACGCTGGACGTCACCGCGGCGGCCCGCGAATGGCTGTCGAACACCGGGTATGATCCGGCGTACGGCGCCCGTCCGCTGCGCAGGCTGGTGCAGACCGAAGTGGGCGACCAGCTGGCCCGCATGCTGCTGGCCGGCAAGGTCCACGACGGCGACACCGTGCTCGTCGATCAGACCGGCGGCGAGCATCTGGAGCTCTCCGCACGTTCGGGCGGCGACGATCCGTCCGGCGACGACCAGTCCGTGAGCGTGGACGGGATTCAGGAAGACCGGTGACCGGACGATTCGCCCCCACGCCGTCGGGGCGCATGCATATCGGCAACGTGTACGCCATGTTGGGTGCATGGCTCTCGGCCCGTTCCCGTGGCGAACGCATGATGATGCGCATCGAAGACGTGGACGGGCCCCGCGTGGTCGCCGGCGCCGACCGGCTCATGATGGACGACCTGCATTGGCTCGGGCTTGACTGGGATGGTGAGCCGATGTTCCAGTCCCAGCGCACCGAACGATACGAGTATGCGCTGGAACGCCTGCGCTCGCAAGGCGTGCTGTATCCCTGCTTCTGTTCGCGCGCGGATATCCGCGCGGCGTCGGCGCCCAACGAGGGAGACGGTTTCACGGTGTATCCGGGCACATGCCGCCGCCTGTTGCGCGAGCATCCCGAGCAGGTGCGCGCCCGCCTGACGCGCGGCGACCGTCACTCCATCCGCATCGCCATGCCTGAGGCGGCCGTCGCCTTCACCGATGGCGTCTACGGGCCGCGTCGATACGACCTGGCCCGGGAAGTGGGCGATTGCGTGATTCGCCGGGCCGATGGGTTGTTCGGATACCAGTTGGCCGTGGTGGTCGATGATCTCGACATGGGCGTGGACGACATCGTGCGCGGGCGTGACCTGCTGCGCTCCACCGCATTGCAGATGCGGATTCGCAGGTGCCTGCTGGAGGGCGGCTTTGAACCGGAACATGGCGGCATCGACCCGTGCGCCGCCGGTCGGCCCGCAAGCCGTTGCGCCGCGCGCCCCGTATACGCGCATCTGCCGCTGATCGACAATGCGGCCGGACGCCGCCTCGCCAAACGAGAGCGGTCGCTCGACATGGGCGCCCTGCGGGCGCGCGGCGTCCGCCCGGAGCAGATCATCGGCTACTGTGCGTGGCTGCTTCGCCTACGGCCCGACCCCATCGCCTGTCCGCCCGCCGATCTGCTGGCCGACTTCAGTTGGACGCCGCTGCGCGGCGCGCATGACGATCGCATCCTGGATCCGGCCTCGCCGCACACGCCGGCATGGCTGGCCGAAGCCTTGTGAGCGCGGGCCGCCGGGCCGCGCAAAAACGTGCCGTCAGCCGGCGGGACCTTGCGTGCCGAGGTGACGGACCGCGGTAGGCTGAGCGTGGATGATTGGTCCGACACGGGAGGAACGTATGTCTTCATCGAAACTGTTCAGAAATGTGATCATCGGCGGCACCGTTGCCGCGGGCACCGCGGCCTGGGCGCTTGCGCCGCGCTCGTTCAACGACAAGCGCCGCAACTTCGTGCCTTCGGTTCCCGATGCGTGGTACGCCCACCGTGGTCTGCACGACGCCGGTTCCGGCCTGACCCATCGGTACGCCGCCGAATCCGGCGACTATGTGGCGCTCGCCCGCCGCATGGCCGAGAAAGCCGGCTACGGTTCCGCCAACGAAGCCGGCCCGATCGCCCCCGAGAATTCGCTGGCCTCCTTCGCCGCCGCCTGCGAGGCCGGGTATGGCATAGAACTCGATCTGCAGCTGACGCTCGACGGCCAGGTGGTCGTCGTGCATGACCCCGACCTGAAACGCGTGGCCGGCGATCCGCGCCGCATCGAAGACCTCACCTACGGCGAACTGACGCGCATCCCGTTGTTCCCCACGGCCCGGCCCGGCGATGCCGTCGCCGAACCATTGCCCGGCGCCGAGGAGGTGCCGCCGCTGGTCACCACGCCGTCCGCCGCGCCGGACGGCTACTACCAGCATGTGCCGCTGTTCTCCGACGTGCTTGCGGTGGTGAATGGCCGCGTTCCGCTGATCGTGGAATACAAGTTCGACGACAACGCCCATTGGGACGGACGCTGCGACGAACTGATGGACAAGGGTGCCGCGCTGCTCGCCCAGTACGAAGGCCCGTACGTGATCGAATCGTTCAACCCCCGTGCCGTGGAATGGTACAAGGTCAACCATCCCGAGGTGAATCGCGGGCAGTTGAGCTGGCCCGCCACCATCAAGGAGGACGGTGTGGCCGAATGGGCCGCCGGCCTGCTCGTGTTCGACTGGATGTCCCGCCCCGATTTCGTGGCCTACGACTGGGTCGGCGGCTCGTCGCCGCAGGTCAGGCTCGCGCGCGCGATGGGCGCGACCGCCGTGTCGTGGACCGTGCGCAGCCGTGACGAACTCGCCCAATGCGACGCTTACTTCGACCGTCATATCTTCGAGGCGTTCGTGCCCGACGAACGGTAAACCGCTTTACTGGTTCCCGACAGGCCGCCCACCACATTTGTCGTGGTGGGCGGCCTGTTTATTGGCATGCCATGACGGGGCGGTGAACGAGGCGAATATCAGACGTAATGGCGATGAAGCCATATTGAATTCTCAGTGATATCGATCCAGGGGCGTCGACTGCTGGGGTACCACTGAACGAGGTAACCGTCCATAGGAAAAATGCATAAACGGTCTTCGACCGGAAGGGGCCTTTGCATGTCTCAGGCAGTCGCACACATCCAAAAACCTAGCCAATCCCCGCCGTCATATGGCGCAGGTTCCCGTGCCAAGGCGCGATTCACCCTGCGCGACGTGACGTCGTCGCTGTATCTTGCGCCCGCGGCCATCGTGTTCCTCGTATTCATGGTGTATCCGCTGATTCGCACGTTCGTGCTGTCCATGTCGGGCACCGACATTCTCGGCCGACAGAGCAAGTTCGTGGGACTGCGCAATTTCCAGCGCGTGTTCAGCGATCCCGAATTCGGCAAAATCATGCTCAATACGTTGATGTTCGCCGTATACACGGTGATTCCCACGATTCTGCTGTCGCTGGTCATTGCGTTGATGCTGAACAAGGAATCCACCGTCAATCGTGTGTTCCGCACGATTTTCGCGCTGCCGTTCGCCTACTCGGTGTCGGCCGCGTCCATCATCTTCTCCGCCTTCTTCAATCCGGCCACTGGCCTGTTCAACGCCGCGCTGCAGAAAATCGGCATGCAGCCGGTGGGTTGGCTCACCGACCCGAAATTCGCGATGCCGGCCATCGCCATGACCACGGTGTGGATGAACATCGGCTACAACGTGCTGGTGCTGCTTGCCGGCCTGGGTTCGGTTCCGGAGGAGATCGTCGAAGCGGCTCGTCTGGACGGTGCTTCCGGTCTACGCCTGCAGACCTCGATCATGATTCCGCTGATCATGCCGCAGTTGTTCTTCCTGATCATCACCGACACCATCCAGTCGTTGGAAAGCTTCGGCCAGATTCATGTGCTCACCAAGGGTGGTCCGAACGCCTCCACCACCACGCTGGTATACGACATCTACATGCACGGTTTCGCCAACAACAGCTCCAATTTCGGCTACGCTTCGGCCGAGGCGTTGGTGCTGATCGTGGTGGTCGCCGTCATCACCCTGATCCAGTTCCTCACTGTTGGAAAGCAGGTGGATAACCAATGACCGCTTCCGTTCCCTCCGGTACCGTGTCGCGCGGCGCGACCGGCTCGCTGAGCCTTTCCCGCGCCAAATACATCGCCTCGAAGATCTTCGGCGTGCTGGTGCTGCTGTTTCTTGCCTTCCTCGTGGTCTTCCCGGTGTACTACTCGTTCGCCGGTTCGCTGATGAAGCAGGAGGACATCGCCAGTTATCCGCCCGCCGTCTGGCCGGTGCATGGCATCACCTGGAATAATCTCGCCACCGCGGCGCAGATCATTCCGCTTATGCGCCAATACGTCAACTCGCTGGGGGCCACGCTGGTGATCACCGTGGCGCAGGTGCTCACCTCCACTTTGGTGGCGTATGCGCTGGTGATCCTCAAAGTCAAGGGCCGTCGCGTGTGGTTCGTGCTGTTCCTGTCCACGATGATGATTCCGGGTGAATCCGTGATCATCCCGAACTATCTGACCATCTCTTCGCTCGGGCTGCGCAACACCTTCCTCGCACTGGTGCTTCCATTCCTCGCCAGTGGATTCGGCGTGTTCATGATGCATTCGTTCATGCGCCAGTTCCCGATGGAGCTGGTGGAAGCCGCGCGCATCGACGGTGCCTCGAACCTGCGCCTGCTATGGTCCGTAGTGCTTCCGCTAAGCCGCCCGGCCATCGCCTCGCTGGCCATCTACACCTTCCTGACTCACTGGAACGCCTTCTTCTGGCCCTTGCTGGTCACGGAGACACCGCAGATGCAGACCATCCAGATCGGCATCACGCAGCTGCAGTCGCCCGATGCCTTCAACCCGGGACTGGTGATGGCCGGCGCCGTTCTGGCCGTCATCCCCACGCTGTTCATCATCGTGTTCGGACAGCGTCAGATCGTGCGCGGTCTGACTGCTGGTTCGACCAAATGATCTGTGATTCATAACTCAATACCGACAACAACCAACCATTGACGTCGCCGACCATTGGCCGAGCTGAATGTCGACGTCAATCACCATCCCTCGGCCGGCGCTCGCTGGCCGACTGTCACCAATCACCGTCCGTCGGCCGTGTCGTATCCGGCATGCGGGCGGCTTATGAGGAGAACGAATAAGAATGAACAAGATTGCCACCCGTGCCATCGCCATCATCGCGGCGGTGGGTTCCATGGTTTCCTTGGCGGCATGCGGATCGGATACCGCTTCGAACGCCAACGTCCCTACGCCCAAAGAGTCCGACGGTTCCGTGACCGTGAACTTCTGGCACTCCATGTCCGGCACGAACGGTCAGGTGCTGGACAAGATGATCAATGAGTTCAACGCGCAGAACAAGGGCAAGATCACCGTCAAAGGCTTGTACCAAGGCAAGTATGATGAAGCGATCACCAAATACAAGTCGGCCGTGCAGTCGCAGTCCACGCCGACGCTGATGCAGATCTACGACATCGGTTCGCGCTTCATGATGGATTCCGGCACCGTCACGCCGATGCAGAATTTCATCGATAAAGACAAGTACGACACCTCCGATCTGCAGCCGAACGTGGCCGGGTACTACACCGTGAACGGCAAGCTGTATTCGATGCCGTTCAACACCTCCATGCCGGTGCTGTACTACAACAAGACGTTGTTCGAGAAGGCCGGGCTCGACCCGAACAAGGCACCGGAAACGCTGGATGAAGTGAAGGCCGCCGCCGAGAAGCTTTCTGAGAAGAATGGCGGACCCGCACAGTACGGCTTCAACGCCGCCGTCTACGGCTGGTACCTGGAGCAGGAGATCGCCGCCAGTGGCGAGCAGTACTGCGGTCCCGACAACGGCCGTGGCAAGGATCGCGTGTCGAAGTTCGACTTCGACAACGACGCCGCAGTCACGTTCATGAAGTGGTGGAAGGATATGGTCGACTCCGGCGTCTCCGGCAACACCGGTTCCGATACCACGGCGGCCATCAACGCCTTTGAAACCGGCAACATCGGCATCACCATCGAATCCACCGCCGATCTGGCCGGTGTGATGGACGCCGCCAAGCAGAAGGGCTTCGAAGTCGGTGTGGGGAACTACCCGAAGATCAAGAAGAACAACTCCGGCCCGATCGTCGGCGGCGGCTCCCTGTGGATTTCCAACGTAAAGCACTCCGACGAGGAGCAGCAGGCGGCTTGGCAGTTCGTCAAGTTCCTTTCCGACCCGAAGCGTCAGGCCGAATGGCACACCGGCACCGGTTACTTCCCGACCTCGAAGAAGGCGCTTGAGGAGCCGGCGGACGCCCAGTGGCGTCAGCAGTACCCGCAGTTCGATGTGGCGGTCAAGCAGTTGCAGAACACCAAGCTCACTCCCGCCACCCAGGGATGCTCCGCAGGTGTGATGCCGCAGGCCCGCAAGGGCGTGGAGAAGGCCGTCGAACAGATCTTCGAAGGCACCGATCCCAAGAAGGCTTTGAGCGATCAGGTCAAGGCGTTGCAGACGGATCTGGACGATTACAATAACTCGCTGTCCCAGAAGTGATGTGGTCGCGGTCCCTATGCCGCGACAATGACGACGGCCCGCCGCCCCGGAGGTTTTCGAGGAGGCGGGCCGTTTGCCATGCCCCGCATGATTGGGGCGCGCGCTGTTACTTGTGATACGGCTCGCCAGCGTTGATCTTGTATGCGCGATAGATCTGCTCCAACAGGATCACGCGCATGAGCTGATGGGGTACTACCAGCATGTGCCGCTGTTCTCCGATGTGCTGGACGTGGTGGCCGGCCAGGCTCCGCTGATCGTGAAATACAAGTTCAGCAACAACAAGGCTTGGGATGAGCGTAGCGAAGAGCTCATGGAAAAGGGCCACGCCTTGCTTGAGGCGTATGACGGCCCGTACGTGATCGAATCCTTCCACCCGGGCGCGGTGAATTGGTACAAGGAGCATCACCCTGAGGTGTGCCGTGGTCAGCTGAGCTGGCCGGCGAAGCTGAGCAAGAATGGTGCGGCTGAATGGGTCGCCGGCTTACTGGCGTTCGACTGGCTGTCTCGTCCTGATTTCGTGGCTTATGACTGGACCGGTGGCGCTTCACCGCAAGTCAAGCTCGCTCGTTCGATGGGTGCGATGCCGGTTTCATGGACCGTGCGCAGCAGCGATGAACTCGCCCAGTGCGCCCCCTACTTCGACCGCCACATCTTCGAAGCATTCGGCCCCGACGCAGTGTGAGGTTGAGGGCGTTATTGATGTGCCCATGGGGCGGTTACAGGCTCATCGGGCGGTAACTTGCCCATGGGGCGGTTTGAAGAATATGTGAAACCGCGGAATTAAGCCATTTTGGTATACCGCCCCATGAGGGTTTTACGGCCCCATGGGGCAATTACCGCCCCATGAGGGATTTCCCGCCCCATGAGGCATGGTGTTTCACTTGTGATACGGCTCGTGGGCGTTGATTTTGTACGCGCGATAGATCTGCTCCAACAGAATCACGCGCATGAGCTGATGCGGGAACGTCATCTTCGAGAAGCTCAGCAGAAAATCAGCACGACGCAGAATCGCGTCGTCAAGGCCGATTGAACCGCCGATGACCAGCTGAATATGGCTGGTACCACGCAATCCAAGGTCGTTGATTTTGGCGGCCAATTCTTCACTGGACAGCTGCTTGCCGTTGATGGCAAGGGCAATAACAAACGCCCCGTCCTTCAGATGCTTGGCGATGCGTTCGCCTTCTTTGGCCTTGATCTGTCGGCCAACGCCTTCAGAGGCGTGTTCGGGCGTCTTCTCATCCGCCACCTCGATGATGTTGAGCTTGCAGTAGCGCGAGAGCCGCTTGGAATATTCGGCGATGGCGTCGGTCAGATACCGTTCCTTGATCCGGCCGACGCAGACGATGTCGATGTTCATGTGTCAGTCGATGACGCCGTAGAGACGATCGCCGGCATCGCCCAGACCCGGCACGATGTAGCACTTGTCGTTGAGCTTCTCGTCCACCGCGCACACCACGACCTTGAATTCGATGGACGGGTCGATGTGCTCCTCGACGTACTTGATGCCTTCAGGCGCCGCGATGATGTTGATCGCGGTCACGTCCTTGGCGCCGCGTTCGGCCAGATAGTGCGTGGCGGCGACCAGCGTGCCGCCGGTGGCGAGCATCGGATCGATCAGGAAGCACTGGCGGCCGGACAGATCCTCGGGCAAACGGTTCGCATACGTCACCTGCTGGGTGGGATGCTCCTCGTCGCGCTTCATGCCAAGGAAGCCGACTTCGGCGGTGGGCATGAGGCGGGTCATGCCGTCGAGCATGCCGAGGCCCGCGCGCAGCACCGGCACGATGATCGGACGGGGTTCGGCCAGTTTCTTGCCGGTCATCGGGGCGACCGGCGTCTCGATCGGCGCGGCGACCACGGACAGGTTGCGCGTGGCCTCGTAGGCTTCAAGCATCACAAGCTCGGAGACGAGCTCGCGGAAAATGGAGGAGGGGGTGTTCTTGTCGCGCAGCACGGTGAGCTTGTGCTCGACCAGCGGATGATTCAAAACGTGAAGTTCCATGACTCCCAGCCTAGCCCATGATTCCCGGCCTGACGAACCGGGGCGACTGATGGCGTGAAGGGGAGTCCGAGGAAACGCGCCGGTTGCGGGCCGCGACGGTTGTAGGCCGCGCCGGTTGCGGGGCGCGCCGAACCTATAGGGCCATCCGCTTCCACTTGCGGATTTTCGTCCTGAACGATCCGAACGGGGCGACGGTGTTCACATGAATGAACCTGTACACTTCCCATACCGCCGTTTTGGTGGCGTCGTCGGCCCATTGCCTCATATGCGGCTTGAACAGCTCATCCTCGCTCATCGCATCGATCATGGCGTATATGGCGTCGACGTTGTCGGTCAACATGCCCTTCAGCTCCCGCAGCGAAAGGTGGGCGTAGGTGTCGGTGAACCACTGGTACAGCTTTCCGAGCTGGTTCCACTTGAACTCGTCCGACGGCGTTCGCACCGGAAGGCCCTTCCGCTCGCGATCCTCCCACTGCAGCAGCAGGGTGGTCCAACCGACTTGATAGGCGAGGTTTTCCGCCGGGGTCCTCTCGACCTCGTCGGTGCGCTTGTCTTTCAGGGCTTCCGGAATGTCGTCGAACTCCGCAATGTATTTTCGAAACGCCGCGCCGATCTCCTTTTTGAGCTCCTGCGCGTTCTCGTATGTTCTCACCATGCACCTCTCCATCCTGACGCAATGCGTCGCTGCGACGATACGGGCATTGTATCAGTCCGGTGGATGCCGCGACGTCAGTGGAGGGCTGGTGTCCGGGTCTGTCTGAACTCCATGTGAACAAGATGAATTCTCTGACTTGTGCGCGTATAGTCCTGATGAATTTCTCCCCCCGCTGTATCTCCTCGTGTCATGCTGGTGCTGATCGCCGCCGAAACGCCGAAATATGGGAGTGGGTGGATATGGGAATCTCAATCAAGAATCTCAGGAAGGTGTATGAGAACGGATATGAGGCCCTGAAGGATATCAGCCTTGATATTCAAGACGGAGAACTGGTCTGCCTGCTTGGTCCCAGCGGCTGCGGCAAAAGCACTACGCTGAACATCATCGCGGGTCTTCTGGATCCCACTTCCGGCGATATCGCCATCGACGGCCAATCCGTCGTCGGACTGCATCCCAAGAATCGCAACATCGGGATGGTCTTCCAGAATTATGCCCTCTACCCGCATATGACGGTATTGGAGAACGTCATGTTTCCGCTGCGTGTGGGAGAACATCGCCGCAGCAGGGAAGAGGCGGCGAAGATCGCCCACAAGTTCATGGACATGACGAACATCGAGAATCTGGCGGACAAGAAACCTTCCGCGTTGTCGGGCGGGCAGCAGCAGCGTGTGGCCATCGCTCGTGCACTCGTGCAGACTCCCCGGGTGCTGCTGCTAGACGAGCCGTTGAGCAATTTGGATGCGCGTCTACGGTTGCATATTCGCGAGGAGATTCGCCGTCTGGTCAAGGGGACGGGCATCACCACGATCTTCGTCACTCACGATCAGGAGGAGGCGCTGTCGATTTCCGATCGCATCGTGCTGATGAACGAGGGTGTGGTGCAGCAGTACGACAATCCGCAAAAACTCTATCTCGACCCGGCCAACCTGTTTGTGGCGCAGTTCATGGGAAGTCCGATCATCAATATCTTCGACATGAGATTCGACCGTTCTGACGGCATGCTGCGGGGAAAGGCCTTCGACATCGCGCTCGCGGATCTTGATGGTTCCCGGTTCCGCGCCGACGCCGCGGGCGGAATGCTGACGGAGGAGCGCTACAAGGTCGGCATTCGTCCTGAATATTTCCTGACGGAGCCCGTGAAAGGGCATGCCGATGGATTCAAGCCGGCGTTTGAGGCCGAAATCGAGTCTTTGGAAATGATCGGCCGTTATGCCGTCCTGCATTTTGACGCCGGCGGGCAACATGCGCGCAGCGTGGTCGATGCACGCACGGGAATCCGCCAAGGGCAACGGGTCGCGTTCGCCATCGGGTATGACGATATATATCTGTTCTCCGAGGATGGAACGAGGGTGTACTGATATGGAAGAGAGGCGCGAGAAGTCGATTGCGGTGACTGCCCTGAATGAGGGCGGGGGAGGGAAATCTCATCGCTCAGGTCGATATTCCGCCGAGCGGCAGCCCCATGCGTGGCTGTTGCTGTTCCCGGCCTTGGCGCTGATCACCGTGTTCAATCTGCTTCCCCTGGTGCGTATCTTCATCATGTCGCTGCAGGGCGGGACGTTGACCCGTCAACGGTTTGTGGGAATGCGTAATTTTGTTTTCGTGTTCGCGGATCCCGAATTCCGCAAGGCCATCGCCAATACGGCGCTGTTCGCATTCGTCGTGGTGTCGGTCGGGCTGGTGCTGTCGATGGCGGTGGCCGTGGCCATCAATGGAAAGCTTCGCGGAGGCAGGGTCTTCGAAATCCTGTTCTTCATCCCCTATCTGACCTCGGTGATCGCCATCGGCATGGTGTTCCGGTATCTGTTCAACGGCGATTACGGTCTTGTCAATTACGTGTTGGGTCTGTGCGGCCTTGGACCCTATGATTTTCTCAACGATCCGAAGTTCAATATGCCCACGCTCATCATCTTCGGCATATGGTCGTCCCTGGCGTTCAACATCATCATTCTGTTGTCGGGCCTGCGCGGCATAGACAAGGAATATTACAAGGTGGCCGACATGTTCGGCGCCACGGCCTGGGAGAAGTTCCGCCGGATCACGTTGCCGCAGATGGTGCCGATTCTGACGTTCCTGTCCATCGTGGATTTCATCAATTCCTTCAAGGTGTATACGGAGGTGTACGCCTTGTTCAACGGGAAGGCCGGTATCGGCGATAGCGCCACGACGGCGGTGTTCTACGTGTTCAACAAGTTCTACGTGGACAACAAGTATGGGCAGGGCATGGCCGCGGCGGTGGTGCTGTTCCTGGTGATTCTGGCTTTCACCATCATCCAAGGCATCGTATTGAGGAGGCTGGCGAAGTGAGGTTTCTCGGTAAGGGTCTGGTCTACGTGTTCGTCATCGTCATGGCGGCGCTTACGCTCTTCCCGTTCCTGTACATGCTGTCCAGCAGCCTGATGACCTATCAGGAGGTCACGAGCATCCCGCCGACGATAGTGCCTCACGTCCCGCAGTGGCACAATTTCGTCGAAGCCATGAGGCAGGCGCCGTTCCCCCGTTATTTCCTCAACACGGTACTGGTGTCCGGGTTGTCGACGTTGGGCACGATCATCACCACCGTACTTGCGGCCTTCGCCTTGGTGAGGTTGCGTTTCCGTTTCAAGAAGGCGTTGATGATGGGCATGATGGCGTTGCTCATGGTTCCGTATGAGGTCGTTGTGTTCACCAACTATCGCACGATCAACCAGCTGGGTTTGCTGGATACGTATTGGGCGTTGATCTTGCCCTCCTTGGCAAGCGTGTTCTACATCTTCTATTTGCAGCAGTACCTGTCGTCCATACCGGCGGCATATTACAACGCGGCGAAGGTCGACGGGTGCGGTGATCTCGAATTCATCTGGAAAGTGATGATTCCGATGAGCAGGCCCGCTTTGTTCACCATGGCGTTGCTGCTGTTCATCGGCGGCTGGAATTCGTTCCTCTGGCCGATTCTCGTCACCAACAGCACGGATATGCGTCTGATCAGCAACGGTCTGAGCGCGTTCGCTACTGAGACCGGCACGGCGGTACAACTTCAGATGGCGGCCAGCACGGCCACGATTGTGCCGATATTGGTGCTGTACTTCATCTTCCATAAGCAAATCATCGAAGGAGTGTCCAGCAATGGCATCAAGGGATAACGATCTGCGCGACAAAACGCGCATCACGTTCTACCGGGGCATCCGCACGATCGGAGGCAATCTCATCGAGGTGTCCTATGGCGATAGCCGCATCGTGTTCGACTGCGGTTGCGAATATAACCCTGCCGCTCCCAAGCAGCCCCGAGATCTCGCCGATCTCATCTCGCAAGGCTACGTACCGTATCTGCCGGCGATATTCGACCGCACGATAGACGTGCCCGGTCACCACTGGTCTGCGGACCCGTATGCGCACAGTGCGGTCTTCGTCTCGCATGCGCATCTCGACCATTCCAAGATGCTCAACTATATCGATTCCGCCATCCCCGTCTACGCTTCGCAGAACACCAAGAGGGTGCTCGAAGCCATGAACGTGAACGACGATTTCGATTTCCCGCCGTATCGCAAGGATTGCGGCCATACTCGGCCGATTACCGGCGTGGAGCCCAACGGCGTCGTGCGTGTCGGTTCCATCTCGGTCACGGTCATGCCCGTAGACCACGATGCCTACGGTGCGTCCGGTCTGCGCGTCGTCACGCCTGACGCGGTCATCGCGTACACGGGCGACATTCGTTTCCACGGATTTCTTGAGCATGACACCCGTGCGTTCCTCCAAGCGAACGCGGGTGCCGATGCGCTCATCATGGAAGGCACGTCGATCTCCTTCCGCAAGCCGGGTGATCCCGTCGACCGCCCGGAGACCACCGAGCAGCAGGTGTGCGATCGCATCGAGGCGCTCGTTCGGGACAATCCGCATCGTCAGATCACGTTCAACTACTATCTGACGAACATCGAACGAATCCAGCACATCATCGTGTCCAGTCCGCGCACCGTCGTGCTCAGTGCGTACGCGGCTTTCGTCTACACTTCCGTGACCGGTGACCCCGTGCATTACTACCGTCTGAATGATGATCGTGATTATTCGTCGCTCGACTCGACGCTGGAGATTCCGTTCGATGAACTGCTGTCCGATCAGGATGCGTATCTGTGGCAGCTCGACGATCGTGCGAGAGCCGCACATCTGCACGATCTTCGACGCAACGGATTGTATGTGCACACGGGTGCCGCGCCTCTCGGAGAATACGACCCCGCGTATAAGCCGTTCTTCCAAGGATTCGCCGATCAGGATGTCGAAGCCGTCACGATTTCGTGCTCCGGACACGCCACGGTGGAGAAGGCGTTCGAGATCATCGATGCGGTGCGTCCCCGTCTGCTGTTCCCGGTGCATGGCGAGCATCCCGAACGGTATCGCAACGATTATGGAGCGATGATCTTGCCCGAACCGGGGTTGACTGTTGAGCTGTGAGCTGTGAGCCGTGAACCGGCGTGTTGCCGGTTGCGTCATTGCCGAGACTTTTCCGGGGAATTGTTCCACGGAAAACAGGAAAAGAAACAAGCAAACGGAAACCAATGGAATCAGAAAAGGAATGGAATCATGACACTACACGGTAATATGCGTGCGAAAGCGGTGCTGACCGCATTGATGGCTGGCGTGCTAGCCTTATCTGGATGCGGCTCGACCAGCGCGGCGAGCGATGGTGGACAATCCGACAAGATCGTCTCCGACATCAAAGGAAACGTTGAGATCACGTTCTGGCACGGCATGACAGGCAACCAGGAGAAGACCCTGCAGAGCCTGACCGATACGTTCATGAAACAGAACCCGAACATCAAGGTGACTTTGCAGAACCAGTCCAGCTACAGTGACCTGCAGCAGAAGCTCACCGCCACGATGCAGAGCCCGAAGGATTTGCCGACCATCACCCAGGCGTACCCGAGCTGGCTGGTCGACGCGATCTCCGATGGTCAGGTCGTCAACCTTGACCCCTACATCGCATCCAAGGACGGCAATCTTGCATTCGACAACTGGGACGATGTGCTGCCCGGCCTGCGCGATGGCGTGAAGATCGACGGCAAGACGTATGGCATGCCGTTCAACAAGTCCACTGAGGTGCTGTGGTACAACAAGACCATGCTCGACGAGCTGGGACTCAAGGTGCCCACCACGTATGACGAGCTCGCCGAAACCTCCAAGAAAATCGAGAGCGCGAAGGGCATTCCCGGCGCGGGCTTCGACTCGCTGTCGAACTACTACATCACCTATATGAAGAACGAGGGGGTGACGTTCGGCAAGGGCCTCGATGTGACCGGCGAGAAGTCCGCCAAGGCCTTCGACTACTACGACAAAGGCGTCAAGGATGGCTACTTCCGCATCGCCGGCACCGACAAGTACATGTCCGGTCCGTTCTCCAACCAGAAGGTCGCCATGTATGTTGGGTCCAACGCCGGTGAATCCTTCGTTAAGAAGGGCGCCGAGGGCAAGTTTGAATATGGTGTGGTGCCGTATCCGGCGAAGCACACGATGCAGCAGGGCACCGATATCTACATGTTCTCCTCGGCCAGCCCCGAGCAGCGCACGGCGGCCTATCTGTATGAGAAGTTCCTGACGTCCAAGGACAGCCAGATTGAGTGGGCGATCGGTACCGGTTACATTCCTGTTCGTAAGTCCGCGATCGCCGATGCCAAGTATGCCAACTCGGGCAGTGCCATTGCGCCCATCTTGGCTGATGCCACCAAGAACCTGTTCACCATTCCGTTGACGCCCGGCATGCAACAGGCCAGCGACGATGTGCAGAAGTCCTTGGAGAGCGTGCTTTCCGGTGCGGGTGACGTCAAGTCTTCGCTGAGCACGCTCAAGCCGACGTTCGATTCGGATTGGGAACAGTGACCGCTGTATTCCGGCGAATGGTGCGATGCAGGATTGGATGGTAGAGCTGTGAACGGTGATTCGGCATTCGCGGTGGCTTTCGATTTCGACGGCACGGTATGCCTCGGCGATGGTCCGGTCAAGGCCTACGCCGAGGCGGTGTGCGCGCATCTTGATCGTGATGATGCGGCCACGTTGAACGATGAGCTGGAGCGGTTTCTGGCATGTCCGGCGGATATGCCGAAGTATTCGGATGCCTATGACGTCGTGCAGGCTCATGCGGCAGGGCGTCTGACCGTCGAGCAGTCGCAGGATGCGTATATGCGTTCGCGTCGGATGTTGGCCGAAGGCACGTTCGACGTGCGCCCGCCCGAGGGATTGGAATCCCTCTTGGAGCGGTTGGGTGAGCTGGGTTGCCGGCGCGTGCTGGTCACGAACTCGCCGATGATCGGGCTGCGTGAGACGTTGGACCGTCTGGGCGTGCTCGAAGGATTCGATGGCATCATCGCCGGTGCCGCCAAGCCAGGCGGATGGCCGAAGGTGATCGAAAGGCTGTCGGCGGTTCGCCGACGGACGGGCGAGTTGAGCATGATGAGTATCGGCGACTACTGGACGAACGATATCGCTCCGGTGCGTGCCGCCGGTGGGCTTACCGCGTTCATCCACGAGCCTGATCCATCCTTGCCCGCGACCATCACCGCCCCGACCTTGCGGCAGATGGTCGATGACATTGTGGATGTATGCGCCGCCGCGACGGCGGATGCCGGTGGGGCCGAGGCCGCTTTCCGGGACTGACCGCAACCGTGTCCGTTGACCCCGTTGACGGCTATCATGTCCTGAGGGCCAGAAGGCTCTATCTCGATGCAGAGGTCGAAAGGATATGTGGCTGCTATGGTGCAGGAACCAACATTGGAATGGCATGTCATACCGGAGCCGACGAATGTCGAGCCGCTGGTGGGAACATGCTCGTTGCCGTTGTCGGGAACGGTTGTGGAGCAACGAGGTGCGGATGATGCGGAGGCCGTGTTTGCGCGTCAGCTTGTCGACGACATTAAGCGCGTGTGCGGAGGCCGCTGGCAGGTGGCCTCCGGAGAGGTTCAGCGGGAGGTGACTTTGCGGACCAGTCCTTCGCTCGATGACTGGTCGTACGTGCTTGAGGTCTCGCCGGACGGCGTTGTGATCACTGGTTCGGGGTTCGAAGGCGTTCGCGATGGCGTGCAGACATTGCGTCAGATTATTCGCCAGATTGGTTTGACGATACCGTGCATGGTCATCAGGGATCGGCCGGCGTTCTCGACCCGCGGTTACTATCTGGACGTGACTCGTGGCCGTGTGCCCTCTATGGCTTGGCTGAAATCGTGGGTGGATCGCCTGTGCTTCTACAAGTACAACCAATTCCAGTTGTACATCGAGCATACGTTCCAGTTCAATGGTCTTAGCGAAGTGTGGCGTGGCGCCGATCCGTTGACTTCGTCCGACATTCTCGAGCTTGATTCCTATTGCGCGGCGCGTGGCATAGAGCTCGTGCCCTCCGTGTCGACGTTCGGACATCATTACACCGCGCTGCGGACGCGGCAACTACGTGATCTGGGAGAGTTTCCGGAGGACGCGGATCGTCCTTTCAGCCTGATCGAGCGAATGACGCACCATACGCTCAACATCACCGATGAGCGGTCCTATGAGTTTTCGACATCATTGATCGATGAGCTGATGCCGTTGTTCCGTTCGCGGAAGTTCAATATCTGCGCCGATGAGACGTTTGATCTCGGCAAGGGGAGGTCGAAGCAGGAATCGGCGAAACGTGGCGTTGGCGCGATGTATGCCGATTTCGTCGAGCGACTGTGCCGCCATGTTGATGATCGTGGGCATGATGTCATGGTGTGGGCCGATGTCGCGCTCGAGCACCCTGAGATCATCGATACGCTTCCCAAGAACATCACCTGGCTGAATTGGCAGTATGAGCCCAACGTGGATGATGGCACAACGGCAGCTCTCGCCGATGCCGGCGCGACGCAGATGGTGTGCCCGGCGGTGTGGTGCTGGAATGCGCTGATTCCGCGGATCGACGATGCGTGGAATAACATCACCAGGATGGCGCGCCATGGCCGCGCCCATGATGTTTCGGGGATGCTGGTCACTGATTGGGGGGATTTCGGACACGTCAACGATCCCCGCATGTCGGTTCCGGGCATGATCTTCGGTGCGCAGCAATCCTGGAATCCGGATGCCGAGCTCAGCGAAGTCGATATGCTGTCGCGCATATCCACCATCGAATACGGCGACCATACTGGTAGCGTGGTCGGTGCGCTCAGGGGCGCTTCTGCCAAAGGCGGATTCTCGTGGAGCGATCTCGTCACCTATCTGGAACTGGACGACGGCCGTGGCGGATGCAATACGGAGATCGTGCGGGTCATGGGCTGTCTGGAAGCGTATCGGAATGATTTGCCGCAGTCCGGTCAGGCAAGGTTGGCGGATGCTCGCGTTTCGATGCTGCGGACGTTGCGTGACTCCATTCTCGCGGGCCGGGAATTGAACGGCAAGCTTGACGATGCAGCCAAGGATATCACCCAGCTGCTCCGCGTGGCCGGTGATCCCTCCTCCGCTGCGGTCTGGTCGTTGGCCATCGACGGTCAGCGTCTGCTGAACCGTGTCGGGTTGGCGTTGTTGGCCGCGCATGGCGTGGTGCGGCAGGATGAGGCCGGAATCGATGCGGCGAAGCTGGCCGATGAACTGGAATGCTGGACCGAACAGTATTCGAGGCTCTGGCATGAGGTCAGTCGGCAGTCGGAACTGGCCCGCATCCAACACGTGGTATGGCGCGCGGCGGACGTGCTGCGTTCCATTTAGCCGGTTGCGTGGTGACGGGAGCGGCGGTGCGAGCGGGCCTGATGCAAATATGTTAAGGCTGTTGACAGTGCTGGCTCCCGTACCTATCATGGTTGCGTCCATCTCATAGGTGTGATGGATGCAACCGAAGTCATCATCGACTCAAAGGAGAGACAATGAGGAATGTCGCGATGAAGGTGGGTGCTGCGGTATGCGCCGTGGCCTTGCTGGGTTCGCTGTCTGCGTGTGGCAATAAGAAGTCGACCACGACGGCTGACGGCAAGCCGATTGTGACGGTTCTGGTCAAGAAGAACGCCAATCAGGACAAGATCGCCAATATGCAGTGGGCCAAGGACTTGGAGGCCGACTGCGATTGCAAGATCGAGTGGCAGGAAGTGACTCGAGAAGCTTGGTCACAGCAGAAGAACGCCACCTTGGCCTCTGGGGATATCGCGGACGTGAACCTTAACGGATTTAATTCCCTTGACGCCTATCAGTATTCGGGAATGTTTGAGGATCTAGGCAAGAGTCTCGACAAGTTGCCAAATATCAAGGCATTCTTTAAGGAGAAGCCGGAAGCTAAGAAATTCTCGACTGATTCCAAGGGTAGAGTCTATGCAATAGCCACTGCGCGCGGAAAATCTTATTCCGGTACGGGCCAGCACATGCTGATCAACAAGGCCTGGCTCGACAAGCTGGGTCTGCAGGTGCCGACCACGTGGGACGAGCTGGAGAACGTGCTTATGGCGTTCAAGACCCAGGACCCGAACGGCAACGGACAGGCCGACGAGATCCCGATGAACATACAGAAGCTCGGAAGCGGTTTCTCCTGGTATAGCCCGATGCTGCTGCTCAATTCCACCGGCATCCCGACCGGCTTCAATAAAGGCGTATCCACTTCTGGTTATTATGTCAAGAACGGCGTGGTCAAGAGCTTCCTGACCTCCGACGAATACAAGGAGGTCGTCAAGTACTACCACAAGCTCATCTCCGAGGGGCTGATTCCAGCGGACTGGGCCACCAAGGACGATGACGCCTACAACGCGAACCAGATTAGTGACGGCCAGATCGCGAAGACCGGCGTGGTGTTCGGTTGGTCTCCGACTGACAATTTCGGCAAGCTCAAGGACCAGTACATCGCTATGCCGGCACCTTCTGCTCCGGGCGTTTCCCCGGATGAGACCGTGTGGGATGGTTCCTCTAGCGAATTGGCTCCTGCTGGGCTGACCATTTCCGCGCATGCCGCGAACAAGGACGCTGCGCTGAAGCTGGCCAACCTGCTCTACTCCGAGAAGTACTCCGTGCAGCAGTTCCTCGGATCGTTTGGTCAGACTTTGACTAAGACCGGTGAGCATAAGTATACTGTGGACAGCGCCAAGTTAGACAAGCTGACTAAGGATAATCTTTACCCTGGTTTGTCGGAATTGCTGGTGGGTTGGATTCCCAATGAAGTCATCATTAAGGGTGATACCCACGCCGATGAACTGATTGAGGTGAACAAGGTGTACGAGGAGCAGCGCAGCCACTTCGATCCCGTCAAGGACTATATTCCCGACTACGTCAATATGGATAATATGGATCCTTCCGATTCCGCGAAGTTGAGTACAAGCAATGCGGAGATTAACAACACCGTTATGCAGAAGACTGCTGCTTGGATGTCCAAGGGCGGCATCGACGAGGAATGGGATGCCTACTGCAAGCAGCTCGACAGCATTGGCCTTCAGGATAACATCAAGATCTGGCAGAAGTGGTACGACACCTACACGAAGTGACGGTGTCGTGAGCGCAGACCTGTTGCAAGGCAGTGCTTGCGACTCCGCGATGTGAGCCGCACCCGAATTGTTGAACTGGAGGAATTCGGATCAACGATCGGGTGCGGCTCGCTCATGCGGAGCGGATGCGATGTTGAGGCCGGGTCTGCCGCGGGTCCGTCGCGAACCGTTTCACCGTGGCCGAGTCCTTGCCCGGCGCCACGCAGGGCAAGCTTGACGATGCAGCCAAGGATATCGCCCCGCTGTTCCGCATCCAACGTGTGGTATGGCGCGCGGCGGACGTGCTGCGTTCCATTTAACAGGTTACGTGGTGGCGGGAGCGGCGATGTGTGGCGCGACTCACATATATGTTAAGAATGTTGACGAACTCCATCTCCCGTGCCTATCATGAGTGCGTCCGTCCCGCAGATGCGGCGGATGCTCTCAAATATCATCATGTCAAAGGAGAGACGATGAGAAGACAAACTATGGTGAAGGCGGGTGCCGTTGTGTGTGCCGTGGCCTTGTTGGGGTCGCTGTCTGCGTGTGGGGGCAGCAAGAAGCCGACCACGACGGCTGACGGCAAGCCGATTGTGACGGTTCTGGTCAAGAAGAACGCCAATCAGGAAAAGATGGCTGATATGCAGTGGGCCAAGGACCTGGAGGCCGACTGCGATTGCAAGATCGAGTGGCAGGAAGTGACTCGAGAAGCTTGGGGGCAGCAGAAGAACGCCACCTTGGCCTCTGGAGATATCGCGGACGTGAACCTGAATGGATACGGTGCCGTTGATGCTTACCAATATCCCGGTATGCTCGAGGATCTGAGCAAGGATCTTGACAAGCTGCCAAACGTCAAGGCATTCTTTAAGCAGAAGCCGGAAGCTGAAAAATTCTCTGCTGATACCAAGGGAAAGATTTATTCGATAGCTACAGGGCGCGGCAAGTCCTATTCCGGCACGGGCCAGCACATGCTGATCAACAAGGCCTGGCTCGACAAGCTGGGTCTGCAGGTGCCGACCACGTGGGACGAGCTGGAGAACGTGCTCAAGGCGTTCAAGACCCAGGACCCGAACGGCAACGGCCAGGCCGACGAGATCCCGATGAACATTAAGAAGCTCGAAAGCAGCTACTACACCTGGTATAGCCCGATGCTGCTGCTCAACTCCACCGGTATTTCGACCGGATTTAATATGAGCGCGGCGTCCGAAACCGGCTTCTACGCCAAGAACGGCGTGGTCAAGAGCTTCATGACCTCCGACGAATACAAGCAGGTCATCAAGTACTACCACAAGCTCATCTCCGAGGGCCTGATCCCCGCCGACTGGGCCACCAAGGACGATGACGCCTACAACGCGGACCAAATTAGTGATGGTCAGACCGCGAAGACCGGCGTGGTGTTCGGTTGGTCTCCATCCGACAATTTCGGCAAGCTCAAGGACCAGTACATCGCCATGCCGGTGCCGTCTGCCCCGGGCGTCTCGCCGGACCAGACCGTGTGGGACGGCTCCTCCAGTGAGCTGTCTGTTGCCGGACTGTCGATTTCCGCGCATGCCGCGAACAAGGACGCTGCGCTGAAGCTGGCCAACCTGCTCTACTCCGAGAAGTACTCCGTGCAGCAGTTCCTCGGTTCGTTTGGGCAGACCTTGACCAAGACCGGTGAGCACGAGTACACCGTGGATAACGACAAGTTGAGCCAATTGACCGGTGATAACCAGTATCCTGGCCTATCGGAATTGCTGGTGGGCTGGATTCCTGATGAAGTCACCATCAAAGGCGATAGTCACGCCGATGAGCTGATTGAAGTGAACAAGGTGTACGAGGAGCAGCGCAGCAACTTCGATCCCGTCAAGGACTATATTCCCGACTACGTCAATATGGATTCGGCTGATGCGGCAAAGTTGAATACAAGCAATGCTGAGATTTTCAATACCGTCATGCAGAAGACTGCCACTTGGATGTCCAAGGGTGGTATTGACGAGGAGTGGGATGCGTATTGCAAGCAGCTCGACAGCCTTGGCCTTCAGGATAACATCAAGATTTGGCAGAAGTGGTACGACCTTTGCGTAAAGTGACGGTTTCGTGAGCGCAAGCTTGTTGCAAGGCAGTGCTTGCGACTCCAAGATGTGAGCCGCACCCGAGTCGTTGAACTGGAGGAATTCGGATCAACGATCGGGTGCGGCTCGCTCATGCGGAGCGGATGCGGTGTTGAGGCCGGGTCTGCCGCGGGTCAGGTAGATCATGGTGCTGGAGCAGTCCATGTTCCCGAAGCTGCGGGAGCGGGTTTTGACATGCTGCGTTCTGTTTAGTGGATTACATGGTGGCGGGAATGACTATGTGTGGCGCGACTCACATATATGTTAAGAATGTTGACGAACTCCATCTCCCGTGCCTATCATGAATGCGTCCGTCCCGCAGATGCGGCGGATGCGCTCAAATATCATCATGTCAAAGGAGAGACGATGAGAAGGCAAACTATGGTGAAGGCGGGTGCCGTTGCGTGCGCCGTGGCCTTGCTGGGGTCGCTGTCTGCGTGTGGGGGCAGCAAGAAGTCGACCACGACGGCTGACGGCAAGCCGATTGTGACGGTTCTGGTCAAGAAGAACGCCAATCAGGAAAAGATGGCCAACATGCAGTGGGCCAAGGACTTGGAGGCCGACTGCGATTGCAAGATCGAGTGGCAGGAAGTGACTCGAGAAGCTTGGGCCCAGCAGAAGAACGCCACCTTGGCCTCTGGAGATATCGCGGATGTGAACCTGAATGGATACGGTGCTGTTGAGGCTTACCAGTATCCCGGTATGTTCGAGGATCTGAGCAAGGATCTTGACAAGCTGCCGAACGTCAAGGCCTTCTTTAAGCAGAAGCCGGATGCCAAGAAGATGTCCACTGACTCCAAAGGGCGGATTTATGCGATAGCCGATGGTCGAGGCAAGGCCTACTCCGGCACAGGTCAGCATATGCTGATCAACAAGGCCTGGCTTGACAAGCTGGGTCTGCAGGTGCCGACCACGTGGGACGAGCTGGAGAACGTGCTCAAGGCGTTCAAGACCCAGGATCCGAACGGCAACGGCCAAGCGGACGAGATCCCGATGAACATTAAGAAACTCGAAGGCAGCTATTTCACGTGGTACAGCCCGATGCTGCTGCTCAACTCCACCGGCATCGTCACCGGCTTCAACAAGGGTGTGTCTGAATACGGCTTCTACGCCAAGAACGGCGTGGTCAAGAGCTTCCTGACCTCCGATGAATACAAGGAGGTTATCAAGTACTACCACAAGCTCATCTCCGAGGGCCTGATTCCCGCCGAGTGGGCCACCAAGGACGATGACGCCTACAACGCGGATCAGATCAGTGACGGCAAGACTGCGAAGACCGGCGTGGTGTTCGGTTGGTCTCCATCCGACAATTTCGGCAAGCTCAAGGACCAGTACATCGCTATGCCGGTGCCGTCCGCCCCGGGCGTCTCCCCGGACCAGACCGTGTGGGATGGTTCCTCCAGTGAGTTGTCCCCTGCAGGACTGTCGATTTCCTCCCACGCCGCGAACAAGGACGCCGCGCTGAAGCTGGCCAACCTGCTGTACTCCGAGAAGTACTCCGTGCAGCAGTTCCTCGGCTCCTTCGGCAAGGCAATAACCAAGACTGGTGAGCATGAGTACACTGTGGATAATGACAAGCTGAGCCAGTTGACCGGTGACAACCAGTATCCTGGCCTGTCGGAATTGTTGGTGGGCTGGATTCCTGATGAAGCTACTATCAAGGGCGATACTCACGCCGATGAATTGATTGAAGTGAACAAGGTGTACGAGGAGCAGCGCAGCCACTTCGATCCCGTCAAGGACTATATTCCCGACTACGTCAATATGGATAATATGGATCCTTCCGATGCGACGAAGCTGAACACTAATAATGCCGAGATTTTCAATACCACTATGCAGAAAACTGCTACTTGGATGTCCAAGGGTGGCATTGACGAAGAATGGGATGCCTACTGCAAGCAGCTCGACAGCATTGGTCTGCAGGAGAGCACCAAGATCTGGCAGAAGTGGTACGACACCTACACGAAGTGACGGTGCCGTGAGCGCAAGCTTGTTGCAAGGCAGTGCTTGCGACTCCAAGATGTGAGCCGCACCCGAATTGCTGAACTGGAGGAATTCGGATCAACGATCGGGTGCGGCTCGCTCATGCGGAGCGGATGCCGGGTCTGCCGCGGGTCAGGTAGATCACGGTGCTGAAGCAGTCCATGTTCCCGAAGCCGCGGGAGCGGGTTTTGACGTGCTGCGTTCTGTTTAGTGGATTACATGGTGGCGGGAATGACTATGTGTGGCGCGACTCACATATATGTTAAGAATGTTGACGAACTCCATCTCCCGTGCCTATCATGAGTGCGTCCGTCCCGCAGATGCGGCGGGCGCGCTCAAATATCATCATGTCAAAGGAGAGACGATGAGAAAACAAACCGTGCTGAAGGCGGGTGCCGTTGCGTGTGCCGTGGCCTTGCTGGGTTCGCTGTCTGCGTGCGGCGGCGACAAGGAGCCGACCACGACCGCTGATGGCAAGCCGATTGTAAGTGTCTTAATAGTCAAGAGACCCAGTACGGATAAAATCGCCAACATGCAGTGGGCCAAGGACTTGGAGGCCGACTGCGACTGCAAGATCGAGTGGCAGGAGGTCAGCGAGGACGCCTGGGCCCAGCAGAAGAACGCCACCCTGGCCGCAGGTAAGCTTGCGGATGTAAGCCTCCACGCCTTTGGAGTGCCTGATGCTGCTCAATATCCAAGCATGTTCGAGGACCTGAGCAAGGATCTTGACAAGCTGCCGAACGTCAAGGCCTTCTTTAAACAGAAGCCGGATGCCAAGAAGCTTATCACCGATCCTGACGGTCACATATATGCCCTGCCTTCGTCCCGAGGCAAGTCCTATTCCGGATCTGGTCAGAATATGCTGATCAACAAGGCCTGGCTCGACAAGCTGGGTCTGCAGGTGCCGACCACGTGGGACGAGCTGGAGAACGTGCTCAAGGCGTTCAAGACCCAGGACCCGAACGGCAACGGCCAGGCCGACGAGATCCCGATGAACATCAAGAAGCTCGACAGCTACTTCTCTTGGTATAGCCCGATGTTGCTGCTCAACTCCACCGGCATCGTCACTGGTTTCAACAAGGGGCCGACGGTTACCGGCTATTATGCGGATAACGGCGTGGTCAAAAGCTTCCTGACCTCCGACGAATACAAGCAGGTCATCAAGTACTACCACAAGCTCATCTCCGAGGGCCTGATCCCCGCCGACTGGGCCACCAAGGCTCTCGACGCGTATGATTCGGATCAGACCAGTGATGGCAAGACCGCGAAGACCGGCGTGTCGTTCGGGTGGTCGCTGGACGCGAGTTTCGGAACGCTCAAGGATCAATACATCGCTATGCCGGTGCCGTCCGCCCCGGGCGTCTCCCCGGACCAGACCGTGTGGGATGGCTCGTCCAGCGAATTTGACGGCAACAAACTTTCCATCTCATCGCATGTTGCGAACAAGGACGCTGCGCTGAAGCTGGCCAACCTGCTCTACTCCGAGAAGTACTCCGTGCAGCAGTTCCTTGGCTCGTTTGGACAGCTGGTTACTGATAACGGCAATCATCAATACACCGTGGATGCAGAGAAGACCAGTCAGCTGATGAAAGACAACCTCTTCCCTGGTCTGTCTGATCGGTTTACGGGTTGGATTCCCGACGAAGTCTCCATTAAGGGCGATACCAATGCTGATGATTTGCTTGAGGTGAATAAAGCATATGATGAGCAGCGCAGCCACTTCGATCCCGTCAAGGACTACATTCCGGACTATGTGAACCCCAGCCCCGAAGACAATAACAAGCTGAGTAGCAATAATACCCAGATTCTCAACGTTGTTATGCAGAAGACTGCCACTTGGATGTCCAAGGGTGGTATTGACGGGGAGTGGGATGCGTACTGCAAGCAGCTCGACAGCCTTGGTCTGCAGGAGAACGTGAAGATCTGGCAGAAGTGGTACGACACCTACACGAAGTGATGGTGTCGTGAGCGCAGATCTGTTGCGAGGCAGTGCTTGCGACTCCGAGATGTGAGCCGCACCCGAATTGCTGAACTGGAGGAATTCGGATCAACGACCGGGTGCGGTTCGCTCATGCGGAGCGGATGCGGTGTTGTCTCGCGTACCAGACAGACACAAATACAACAAGGAGATTCACACTATGAATCAGTTTCGTGGGGTCATTCCCCCGGTCGTCACTCCATTGACCGCGGATCATCGTCTCGATGTGGAGAGTTACCGGCGTTCGATCGACCGTATGATTGCGGCCGGGGTCAATGGACTTTTCGTTCTCGGATCCTCAAGCGAAGTCGTGTTCTCCACGGATGAGCGACGTCGTGAGATACTGGCCGCGGCCATTGAGATTGCCGGCGGCCGAGTGCCGGTGCTGGCGGGGTGCATCGACACGGAGACCAATCGTGTGATCGAGCATGCTCGCGCGGCTCGTGAGATGGGAGCCGCCGCCATCGTGGCCACGGCGCCGTTCTACGCATTGGGCGGCGTGGCGGAGATCGAGAGGCATTTCCGTCTGATTCACGCCGCGGTGCCTGAATTGCCGCTGTTCGCATACGATATCCCCGTATGCGTGCATACCAAGCTGCCCAATGATCTGCTGATCCGCTTGGGGCGTGATGGCGTGCTGGCCGGGGTGAAGGACTCGTCGAACGATGATGTGGCGTTCCGTTTCCTGATTGGGGACAACGAGGAGAACGGTCATCCGCTGACGTTGCTGACCGGTCAGGAAGTCGTCGTCGATGGCGCGTACATGGCCGGCGCGGACGGCAGCGTGCCAGGCTTGGCCAATGTGGATCCATATGGCTATGTTGCGATGTGGAACGCCTACCGGAACGGTGATTGGGATTCGGTGCGCAAGGAGCAGAACAAACTCGCCGCATTGATGCGAATCGTCCTGGCGCCGTCCGGCGTCCAGGGATTCGGTTCCGGCGTGGGCGCGTTCAAGACCGCGATGGCGTTGCTGGGCGTGTTCGACACCAACCAGATGCCCGAACCGGTGTTGGCGTTGCATGGCGACAATGTGAAAGCCATTGCGGACGTGTTGCGTGCATGCGGTTTCGAGCTTGCGCGCACGGTGGAACAGGTCGATGTGTCCACCGAGTGATGATGACGTGCCATCCCGCGGACCTTCTCCTTCCCCCAACCCATGTAGGTCCGCGGGATGGCACACCGCAATGTTGCGGAATGCGCCGGGGTGCCGTTTGGCCGTGAACGGAGATTGCCCGTGGACGCCGGGCGGCATCAAGGTGATGAACAGGAGTGAGCGAATATGACGGAGAACGGGATGATGAATACGAACAATACTGTGTGCGGCGCGAACCATGACGGAGCGATGAGTCTGGCGGCCCCAGGCGATTACGGTGTGGCCTGCTACCGGATTCCGGCCCTTGCCGAGGCGCCCAACGGCTGGATCCTCGCGGCGTTCGACGCGCGGCCCCATAACTGCCAGGATGCCCCGCAAGCCAATTCGATCGTGCAGCGTATCTCCAAAGACGGCGGCCGGTCATTCGAGCCGCAGCATGTTGTGGCCGCCGGGCATGATGGCGTCGACAAATACGGGTATTCCGATCCGTCCTATGTGGTGGACCGGCAGACGGGAGAGGTGTTCCTGTTCTTCGTCAAATCCTATGACGCCGGTTTCGGAACCTCCCAGGCGGGCGTCGATCCCTCTGCGCGTGAGGTGCTTCAAGCCGCCGTCACCAGTTCCATCGACAATGGCGTGACGTGGAGCGAGCCGCGCATCATCACCGCCGACATCACGAACAGCGAATCATGGATTTCACGGTTCGCTTCTTCCGGTGCCGGCATCCAGCTCACGTATGGCGAGCATGCGGGGCGCCTGATCCAGCAGTACACCATCAAGGAGCTCGACGGCCGCTACCGTGCGGTATCGGTCTTCTCCGACGATCACGGTGCAACCTGGCATGCAGGCACCCCCGTCGGCGATCACATGGACGAGAACAAAGTCGTGGAACTTTCCGATGGCCGTGTGATGCTGAACTCGCGTTCCTCCGATGGAAACGGTTGCCGCTATGTCGCCATCTCCCGGGACGGTGGCGCCACGTATGGTCCGGTGATCCGTGAAACGCAGCTGCCCGATCCCGAGAACAACGCGCAGATTGCCCGTGCGTTCCCCGATGCCCCCGAGGGGTCGGCGCAGGCCAAGGTTCTGCTGTATTCCTCCTCGTCGCCTTCGGACAGGATCGATGGTCTGGTGCGCGTCTCGATCGATGACGGCAAGACCTGGAGTGCCGGCCGACGGTTCACGACAGGGCCGATGGCGTATTCGGTGATCGCCGCATTGAGCCACAAGGCCGGCGGCGGCTATGGCCTGCTGTATGAAGGTGATAATAATAACATTATGTACACCCGTATCTCGCTCGACTGGCTCAACGGCCAGCTGAACGTCGACGGAATCGGCGGTTTTCCGCTGTCTGGTGAGGGAGGGTGCTGAGGCATAGCGAAACGGTGCCGATATTTCATATATGTTAAGGACGTTGACAAAATATCTCCCGAGACTTATCCTAGGTGCGTCCACCTCGCAGACGTGGCGGGCGCATCCAGGATCATAATTTCAAAGGAGAGACAATGAGAAGAAGAACCGCACTGAAGGCGGGCGCCATCACGTGCGCCGTCGCCTTGCTGGGTTCGCTGGCTGCATGCGGCGGCAGCAAGGAGCCGACCACGACCGCCGACGGCAAGCCGATCGTGAGCGTTCTGGTCGTGAAGAGGCCGGCCACGGACAAGATTGCCAACATGCAGTGGGCCAAGGACCTCGAGGCCGACTGCGACTGCAAGATCGAGTGGCAGGAGGTCAGCGAGGACGCCTGGGCCCAGCAGAAGAACGCCACCCTGGCCGCGGGCAAGATTGCGGACGTCAGCCTCCATGCGTTCTTCCCCGCCAACGCCGCGCAGTTCCCGGGCCTGTTCGAAGATCTGAGCAAGGATCTCGACAAGATGCCGAACGTCAAGCAGTTCTTCAAGGAGAAGCCGGACGCGCAGAAACTCACCACCGATCCCGAAGGCCACATGTACGCCCTGCCTTCGTCCCGAGGCAAGTCCTACTCCGGCACGGGCCAGCACATGTTCATCAACAAGACCTGGCTTGACAAGCTGGGTCTGCAGGTGCCGACCACGTGGGACGAGCTGGAGAACGTGCTCAAGGCGTTCAAGACCGAGGACCCGAACGGCAACGGCCAGGCCGACGAGATCCCGATGAACATCAGGAAGCTCGACAGCTACTTCACCTACTACAGCCCGATGCTGCTGCTCAACTCCACCGGCATCGTCACCGGCTTCAACAAGGGCGCGTCCCCGACCGGCTTCTACGCCAAGAACGGCGTGGTCAAGAGCTTCCTGACCTCCGACGAATACAAGCAGGTCATCAAGTACTACCACAAGCTCATCTCCGAGGGCCTGATCCCCGCCGACTGGGCCACCAAGACGTTCGATGCGTGCGATACCGACCAGCTCAGCGACGGCAAGACCGCGAAGACCGGCGTGTCGTTCGGATGGTCCCAGGATGCGAGCTTCGGAACACTCAAGGATCAGTACATCCCCATCCCGGTGCCGTCCGCCCCGGGCGTCTCCCCGGACAAGACCGTGTGGGACGGCTCTTCCGCCGAGTTCGAAGCCGATAGGTTCTCCCTGTCCTCCCACGCCGCGAACAAGGACGCCGCGCTGAAGCTGGCCAACCTGCTCTACTCCGAGAAGTACTCCGTGCAGCAGTTCCTCGGCTCCTTCGGCAACCTGGTCACCGATGACGGCAACCGCCACTACACCGTGGACGAAGACAAGTACACCAAGGCGATGGGCGACAACCTCTTCCCGGGCTTGGCCGATCGTTTCTCCGGCTGGATTCCCGATGGCGTCACCATCAAGGGTGATGTCGACGGCGACAACCTGCTTGAGGCGAACAAGCCGTACGAGGAGCAGCGCAGCCACTTCGATCCCGTCAAGGACTACATTCCGGACTACGTGAACCCCGATCCGACGGACAGTAATACACTGACCAATAACAATGCACAGATTTCCAATGTTGTTATGCAGAAGACTGCTACTTGGATGTCCAAGGGTGGTATTGACGAGGAGTGGGATGCGTATTGCAAGCAGCTCGACAGCCTTGGTCTGCAGGAGAACGTGAAGATCTGGCAGAAGTGGTACGACATCTACACGAAGAAGTGATGTAGCGGTTCCGCCGTTGCATGAGCGGGTCGTCCCGTCCGTCGCGCGTTCGCGTGGCGGGCGGGGCGGACGTGGGAAGGATTTTTATGTCTGTGGTGAAGCAGGGTGAAGTGGTGGATAACGCGTTGGCGGCTCGTTCCGCGCCGTTGCCGGTGCGGTTGGGGCGTCATTTCCGTCGGTACGGCGCGTTGTGGCTGATGACGTTGCCGGCGTTGGTGTTCGTCGGTCTGTTCGCGTACGTGCCGATGTACGGTCTTCGTCTCGCGTTCTATGATTTCGATCCGGTCGAGGGTCTGATGGGCGGCAGGTTCGCGGGGCTGCGGTATTTCGAGCAGTTCTTCCGGTCGGGCATGTTCGTGAACATCATGGTCAACACGTTGCGGATCAGCCTGTGGACGCTGGTCATGGGGTTCATCGCCCCGATCGTGCTGGCGTTGCTGATCAACCAGATCTCGTCGTCGAAGATCAAGGGGTTCGTGCAGACGGTGACGTACATGCCGCACTTCATCTCGACGGTCGTGATCGTGTCGATGATCAACATCTTCCTGTCGCCGAGCACGGGCATGATCGGGCGCCTGTTCCCGGGCACCGACCTGTTGGGCGAGCCGGGGCTGTTCACGCCGATCTACTGGATCAGCGAGGTGTGGCAGCACATGGGTTGGAACTGCATCATCTATCTGGCGGCGTTGAGTTCGGTGGACCTGTCCCTGTACGAGGCCGCGAAGATCGACGGGGCCGGTCGTCTGCAGCTCATCCGCTACGTCGACATCCCGGCGATCATGCCGACGGTGGGCATCATGCTGATCATGAACATGGGTTCCGTGCTCAACGTGGGCTTCGAGAAGGTGCTGTTGATGCAGAACCCGATGAACCTGTCCGTGTCGGAGGTCATCGCGACGTACACGTACCGCATGGGTATTCTGGGCAACCAGTTCAGCTACACGACGGCCATAGGCCTGTTCAACACCGTGGTCAACTTCTTCTTCCTGGTGCTCGCCAACTTCATTTCGAAGAGGGCGTCGGACACCAGCATCTTCTAGCGGGCGGGAGGGTCCATTATGACAAGCACATCCATCAATCCGGCGCCGGTCCGCGGCGCGGGGTCGGACGACATCCCGTTCAACCCGAAGCTGAGGCAGAGGAGGAGCGTGTCCGACTGGGTCGTCGACATCGTGATCTGGCTGTTGATCGCGTTGGTCGTGGTGGCGATCGTCTATCCGATCTGGTTCATCGTGATCGCCTCGGTCTCGGACCAGACGATGGTCAGCCAGGGCAAGGTGTTCCTGTTGCCCGCGAAGATGAACTTCGGCGGTTACGCCAAGGTGTTCACCGATTCGAGGATCTGGGTCGGCTACCGCAACACCATCTTCTATTCGGTGGCGGGCACGGCCCTGAACATGCTGGTCACGATCCCGGCGGCGTTCGCGTTGTCTCGCCGCGAGTTCAAGCCGCGCCGCGTGATCCTGTTCCTGATGACGTTCACGATGTTCTTCTCGGGCGGCATGATCCCGAGCTTCCTGCTGTACAAGCAGCTGGGTCTGCTGAACTCGGTGTGGGTGTTCATCCTTCCGGGCGCGGTGAGCGTGTGGAACCTGATCGTGGCGCGTTCGTTCTTCGAGAGCTCGATCCCGGAGAGCCTGCATGACGCCGCGCAGATCGACGGCCTGGGGTATTTCGGGTATTTCCTGCGGATCGTGCTGCCGTTGAGCTCCGCGATCCTGGCGGTGATGACGTTGTATTACTTCGTGGGTCATTGGAACGACTTCTTCACTGGCTTGGTGTACATCCGCGACGCGGACAAGCTGCCGTTGCAGAACGTGTTGCGTTCCATCCTGTTGTCGAACCAGACGAACATCACCGGTCAGAGTTCGGGTGGCATGGACGTGGTGCAGCAGCGTGATTTCGCGAACCAGATCAAGTACGGCGTGATCATCGTGTCGACGTTGCCGTTGCTGGTGTTGTATCCGTTCCTGCAGAAGTATTTCAACAAGGGCGTGATGATCGGTGCCGTGAAGGGCTGATCGTCGGGGGTTTCGTTGCACGACACACAACGAAACCCGCCCGTGACGTGTATGCCATTGGCGGCTCCATGAGAGTGGATGCCGCCAATTGTTTTGTAGCGATCCATGCGGCTTCCCGCATGAAGGAGGTAGGGGCATTATGAAGCGTCTGGCTGTGGGGTATGAGTTCATCTGCCGGATCATCATGATGGTGGCTGTGGTGAATGTCGCCTTCGTGCTGCACACGCTGCTTGGCTTTGTCTTGGGCGGGCTGTTTCCCTCCGTGGCCGCGTCGTATTCGGTGTTCCGCCAGTGGCTGCTCGACGTCGAAGATCGCTCCTGGACCATCAAACGTACATGGACGACGTTCCATCAGGCATGGCTGGAGGAGATCGGCGCGGCGAATCAGCTGGGGTGGCCGCAGACGATCATCTGGCTGCTGCTCATCTGGGAATACTGGTTCGTGCAGAACAACGACCTGGGCTATGTGGGGACCGCCGTATCCGGCGTGCTGTTGGTGCTCAACGTGCTGTACGGCCTGTTCGTGTTCCTCAGCTGGTCCGTGCACATCAATTTCAATGAGAATCTGCTATGGACGGTGCGCACGTCGCTGGTCATGGTGGTCGCACGCCCGTTGTGCAGCTTCATTGTGCTGGCTCTTTTCCTCGCCACGGTGTGGTCCTACTACACGTGGCCCGGTCTGATGATGGCGTTCGGGCCGGCGGTGCCGATCTTCTTCACCATGGTGGCCGTGTATTCGTGGGGCAAAATGCCGGGCATGGACGTGCGGGTGATTGAGCCGTTGGAGAAGAAACGATGAGGCAAGGACGACGGATTCGACGTCGCCAGATTCATTCCCCGTTGTCTTTCAGTATTAATAAACTGATTCCGCTTGGCGATACCTGATGGCAACCTGATTGTCTGTCATCTATTTCAAACGATATGAATATTCCAAGGAAGGAAGCGCACTGTGAGCGTTATCACCAAAGTCACCACGTATGATTTCCGGTTCCCGACATCGGCCACGTTCTCGGGCTCCGATGCCATGAACCCCGATCCGGATTACTCCTCCGCCTACGTCGTCGTCTCCACCGATGCCGGTGATTCCGGCAATGGATTCGTCTTCACCATCGGTCGTGGCAACGATGTCGTCGTCCGGGCCATCGACTCCATGTCCGAGACCCTTATCGGTCGTAACGTCGAGGAACTGCTCGACAACATGCGTCTCGCATGGGATCTGTTCGTGCGCGATTCGCAGCTGCGCTGGCTCGGCCCTGAGAAGGGCGTCGAGCACATGGCCATCGGCGCCGTGCTTTCGGCCCTGTGGGACCTCAAGGCCAAGCGCGCCGGCAAGCCGCTCTGGCTGCTCCTTTCCGAGATGGAGCCTGAAGAGCTCGTCGCGACGCTTGACTTCCGTTACCTGACCGACGCCCTCACTGCGCAGGAGGCCATCGATATCCTGCGCGCCGCCCAGGAAGGCAAGGCGGAGCGTATCGCCCACCTCAAGGAAGTCGGTTATCCGGGATATTCGACCGCCGCCGGATGGCTTGGCTATTCCGACGAGAAGATGGTCCGCCTGGCCAAGCAGGAGACCGAGGTCATGGGCTTCAAGCAGATCAAGCTCAAGGTCGGCCAGAACCTCGAGGACGACCTGCGCAGGCTGAAGCTCGCCCGTGAAGCGGTCGGCCCGGACATCGCCATCGCCGTCGACGCCAACCAGGTCTGGGACGTGCCGCAGGCCATCGAATGGATTGGCAAATTCAAGGACTACGACCTCGCATGGGTCGAAGAGCCCACCTGCCCGGACGATGTGCTCGGCCATGCCGCGATTCAGAAGGCCATCGACCCCATTCCGGTGGCCACCGGCGAACAGATGCAGAACCGAGTCATGTACAAGCAGTACCTGCAGGCCGGCAGCTTCAAGGTCATGCAGATCGACGCCACCCGAGTCGCCGGTCCCCAGGAGATCGTCCTCGAATACCTGCTCGCCAAGAAGTTCGGCGTCAAGGTCTGCCCTCACGCGGGCGGCGTCGGCCTGTGCGAAGCCGTCAGCCAGCTCGCGATGTTCGACTATGTGTCCGTCTCCGGCGAGATGGAGGACCGCGTCGTCGAATACGTGGACAACCAGCATGAATACTTCGTGCATCCGACCGTCATCAAGAACGGACGATACGTCGCTCCGCTCACTCCGGGCAACGGCACGGAGATGAAGATCGACGAATGCATGAAGTACCTGCACAAGGACTGACCGGTCGGGAGGACCTGAGATGGACCTGCATCTTAAAGACAAGGTGATCATTGTCACCGGAGGCTTCAAAGGCATCGGCAAGGGCATAACGCTGCGCTTGGCCGAGGAGGGCGCCATTCCTGTGGTGCTGAACCGTGATGACGGTGCCGGCGACGAATTCCGACAGGACATTGAACGAATCACCGACTCGTATGACACGTATCTGATCGACCTGAACAACACCGACGACATCGCCCCCATCGTCAAGTCGGTCATGGAGAAGCACGGCCATATCGATGGCGTGGTCAACAACGCCGGAAGGAACGACAATCTCGCGCTCGAGACCACATCGTGGCGTCAGTTCGAGGAGTCGATTCACGGCAACCTGACCCACTACTACGAGCTGGTCCATCAGTGCGTGCCGGCGCTCAAGGCCAGCAAGGGCTCGGTGGTCAATATCGGTTCCAAGACCGCATTGACCGGTCAGGGCAAGACCAGCGCCTACGCCGCCGCGAAGGGCGCGATTCTGGGACTGACCCGCGAATGGGCCGCCGCCCTCGCCCCGGACGAGGTCCGGGTCAACGCCGTCGTCGTGGCCGAGGCCTGGACACCGCTGTACGCACAGTGGATCAAGACGTTCGGCGACGAGCAGGCGCAGCGCGCGCAGCTTGAGAAGATCACCAGCAAGATCCCGCTCGGCCACCGCATGACCGAGACGTCGGAGATCGCCGACACCGTGGCGTTCCTGCTGTCCGACAGGTCGTCGCACACCACCGGACAATGGGTCTTCCCCGACGGCGGATACGTCCACCTCGATCGGGCACTCGGCTAGGAGATGCCGCACAGGGGATCATCGGTTCGCGTTCGCGCGTCCGGATCCCCTGTTTTCGATTCATCGCTTCAACACCGCTCGGCCCGCGGATTTCTTCGCCGCCGCAAGCGCAACGACCACCATATCGTCGAAAGGAAAATATCATGACCAGCAACGCCATGTTCGAAGGCGTGTTCTGCCCCTCCATCACCATCATGAACGCGGACGGAACCATAGATTACGACAACTGGGGCAAGCACCTCGACCACCTCGTCGACGCAGGCGTCGACGGCGTGCTGCTGTTCGGCAGCATCGGCGAATTCTACGCCATCGACGTCAAGACGAAGGCGGAAGCGGCTCGCTTCGCCGTCTCGAAGGTCGCCGGACGCATGAAGGTGCTCGTCGGCGTGGGAGACACCAACCTGGACAACGTGAAGGCGTTGGCGGCGGAAAGCGAAGCGGCCGGAGTCGACGCGCTGCTCGCCGTGTCCCCGTACTATTTCGGCCCGTCCCCGGATTGCGCGAAACGGTACTTCTCGGCGGTGGCCAAGGCGACGACCCTGCCCGTCATCCTGTACAACTTCCCGGCCCGAACGGGCAACGACCTCACGCCCGAGCTGGTGGCCGAACTCGCCGGCGAGAACCCGAACATCGTCGGCATCAAAGACACCGTCGACACCATCAGTCACACCAGGAAGGTCATCGCGGCCGTCCGCAAGGTGAACCCGTCGTTCAGCGTGCTGTCCGGATTCGACGAATACTACATCGTCAACCGGATCAGCGGCGGCAACGGCGTGCTGAGTGGTCTGACCAACGTGGAACCCGAGACGTTCGTCAAACTGCACCGCGCATGGGAGGCCGGCGACCACGCCGCGGTCGTCGAAGCGGCCGAGCGCGTCTCCTACCTGATGCGCCTGTACGACACCGCCGACCTGTTCATCAGCGCCATCAAGGGCGCGGTCAAGGCCAAGGGACTACCCATCGACACGTCCGTCCACGAGCCCGCCGTGCAGCTGACCGACGAGCAGTATCGCACCATCCGCGCCATCCTGGACAAGTGACGGTCGAATAGTCCCGAAGACGGACAGGGAGGAACGATGCTGAAGGGAATACCGCCGATCATACAGCCCGATCTGCTGAAGATACTCAGCGAGATGGGCCACGGCGATGCCATAGTCCTTGCGGACGCCCACTTTCCCGCCGAATCGGTGGGCGTCCGATCCCACGTGATCAGGTATGACGGCCAGCCCATCGAGCCGCTGCTCGACGCGGTGCTGCAGCTGATACCGCTGGACCAATACACGGAACACCCGGTGCTGCTGATGGACAAGGTTCCCGGAGACACCGTGGACACCCCGATATGGGACCGGTACCGTCAGGTCATCGACAGGCACGAGCCCGGCAAGCAAGCGGGCATCGGGATGCTGGAACGGTTCGCCTTCTACGAGGAGGCCGGCAGGTCCTATTGCATCGTCGCCACCGGCGAACAATCGCAGTATGCGAACATCATCATCAGAAAAGGCGTCATTCGCTAATAACCGAATAGGAGCAATATAATGAACAATCCTGCAGATGCGGGCATCAACCTGAACTATCTCGCGAATGTGCGCCCATCGTCGCGCCAGCTTGCCTGGCAGCGCATGGAGATGTACGCCTTCCTGCACTTCGGCATGAACACCATGACGGACAGGGAGTGGGGTCTTGGGCATGAGGATCCGGCACTGTTCAACCCGCGGAACGTGGACGTGGACCAGTGGATGGACGCGCTGGTGGCCGGCGGGATGGCCGGCGTCATCCTGACGTGCAAGCACCACGACGGATTCTGCCTGTGGCCGTCCCGATTGACGCGGCACACCGTCGCCTCGTCGCCGTGGCGTGAAGGCAAGGGCGACCTCGTTCGTGAGGTCAGCGAGTCCGCCAGGCGTCACGGACTGAAGTTCGGCGTGTACCTGTCCCCGTGGGACCGCACCGAGGAATCCTACGGCAAGGGCAAGGCGTACGACGACTTCTACGTCGGCCAGCTGACCGAGCTGCTCACCCAGTACGGGCCGATCTTCTCCGTCTGGCTTGATGGCGCCAATGGCGAGGGCAAGAACGGCAAGACCCAGTACTACGACTGGGATCGTTACTACAACGTCATCCGTTCGCTCCAGCCCGATGCGGTGATTTCCGTGTGCGGCCCCGACGTGCGCTGGGCCGGGAACGAAGCCGGGCATGTGCGCGACAACGAATGGAGCGTCGTGCCCCGCCGCCTGCGTTCGGCGGAACTGACCATGGAGAAGTCGCAGCAGGAGGATGACGCATCCTTCGCCACCACGGTCAGCTCCCAGGACGACGACCTCGGCAGCCGTGAGGCGGTCGCCGGATACGGGGACAACGTCTGCTGGTACCCGGCCGAGGTCGACACCTCCATCCGCCCCGGGTGGTTCTACCACCAGTCCGAGGACGACAAGGTCATGAGCGCCGATCAGCTGTTCGACCTCTGGCTTTCCGCGGTAGGCGGCAATTCATCGTTGCTGCTCAACATTCCTCCCTCGCCGGAAGGTCTGCTCGCCGAACCGGATGTGCAGTCGCTCAAGGGATTGGGCCGCCGCGTCAGCGAGTTCCGTGAAGCGCTGGCCTCGGTCCGCTGCGAAGCCAGGACCAGCAGCGCATCCGCCGCCGCGGCGCATCTCGTCGACGGGAATCGGGACACGTTCTGGCGCCCGGATGCCGACGATGCGGCCCCCGCCATCACGCTCACCCTCCCGCAGCCCACGACGATCAACGCCATCGTGATCGAGGAGGCCATAGAGCACGGTCAGCGCATCGAGCATCTGCGCGTCACGGGTGCGCTGCCTGACGGCACCGAGCGCGTGCTCGGCCAGGCCGGCACGGTGGGTTACCGGAGGATACTCCGCTTCGACGATGTCGAGGTGTCCTCGGTCACCCTTCACGTGGACGGTTCGAGGCTTGCGCCGATGATCAGCCGCGCGGCTGCCGTGCGCATCTGAGGGCGTATAGGAATATAAAGGCGGTAACACCATGAAACTCACTTTCGATGGGATTTCTTCGCATTGGGAGGAAGGAATCCCGTTCGGCAACGGTCGCATGGGGGCGGTCCTGTGCTCCGAACCGGACGCGGATGTGCTGTACCTCAACGACGACACCCTCTGGTCGGGCTATCCGCATGCGGAGACCTCGCCGTTGACGCCCGAAATCGTGGCCAAAGCCCGTCAGGCGTCGTCTCGCGGCGATTACGTGTCGGCCACGCGGATCATCCAGGACGCCACGCAGCGGGAGAAGGACGAGCAGATATACGAGCCGTTCGGCACGGCTTGCATCCGGTACTCGTCGGAGGCCGGCGAACGGAAGCATGTGAAGCGCAGCCTGGACCTCGCCAGGGCCCTCGCCGGCGAATCGTTCCGGCTGGGCGCCGCCGACGTCCATGTCGACGCATGGTGCAGCGCTCCCGATGATCTGCTGGTGTATGAGATGTCGTCGAGCGCGCCGGTCGATGCGAGCGTGAGCGTCACCGGCACTTTTCTCAAGCAGACCCGGATATCGTCGGGGTCTGATTCCGATGCGCGCCAGGCCACCCTCGTCGTCATGGGGCAGATGCCCGGACTCAATGTCGGATCATTGGCCCATGTCACCGATAATCCATGGGAGGACGAACGGGACGGCATCGGGATGGCGTATGCCGGCGCCTTCTCCCTCACCGTCACGGGCGGCGAGATCACGGTGATCGATGATGTTCTGCAGTGCTCGGGCGTCACCGGCTTGTCGCTTCGGTTCCGCAGCCTGAGCGGGTTCAAGGGAAGCGCCGAACAGCCGGAGCGGGACATGACGGTGCTCGCCGATCGGCTGGGCGAGACCATCGCCGCATGGCCGTCCGATTCGCGGGCGATGCTTGACCGTCACGTCGCCGACTACCGCCGGTTCTTCGACCGGGTCGGCGTGCGTCTCGGCCCGGCCCATGACGACGATGAGGAGGTGCCGTTCGCCGAGATCCTGCGCTCCAAGGAGGATACGCCGCACCGTCTGGAGACGCTCTCCGAGGCGATGTTCGATTTCGGCCGATACCTGCTGATCTCCTCGTCCAGGCCGCATACCCAGCCGTCGAATCTGCAGGGAATCTGGAACCATAAGGACTTCCCGAACTGGTATAGCGCCTACACGACGAACATCAACATCGAGATGAACTATTGGATGACCGGCCCATGCGCCCTCAAGGAGCTCATCGAACCGCTCGTCGCCATGAACAGGGAGCTGCTGGAACCGGGGCATGATGCGGCCGGCGCCATCCTCGGATGCGGTGGTTCCGCGGTCTTCCACAATGTCGATATCTGGCGCAGGGCGCTGCCGGCGAACGGAGAGCCGACGTGGGCGTTCTGGCCGTTCGGCCAGGCGTGGATGTGCCGGAACCTGTTCGATGAGTACCTGTTCAACCAGGATGAGTCGTATCTGGCTTCCATCTGGCCGATCATGCGGGACAGCGCGCGATTCTGCATGGATTTTCTGTCGGATACGGAACACGGTCTGGCCCCGGCTCCGGCGACATCGCCGGAAAACTACTTCGTCGTGGACGGCGAAACGATCGCCGTCGCCCACACCAGCGAAAACACCACGGCCATCGTGCGCAATCTGCTCGATGATCTGATCCACGCGGCGCAAACCATGCCCGACCTGGATGACGGCGACAAGGCCTTGGTGCGGGAGGCGGAATCCACCCGCGCGAAGCTGGCGGCTGTCCGCGTGGGATCCGATGGCAGGATTCTCGAATGGAACGATGAACTCGTCGAGGCGGATCCGCATCACCGTCACCTGTCCCACCTGTACGAACTGCATCCGGGCGCAGGCATCACCGCGAACACCCCGCGTCTGGAGGAGGCCGCCAGGAAGTCCCTCGAAGTGCGTGGCGACGACGGTTCCGGCTGGAGCATCGTGTGGCGCATGATCATGTGGGCGCGTCTGCGGGACGCTGAGCACGCCGAACGCATCATCGGCATGTTCCTCCGCCCGGTCGAAGCCGACGCCGAAACCGATCTGCTTGGCGGCGGCGTGTATGCCAGCGGCATGTGCGCGCATCCCCCATTCCAGATCGACGGCAATCTGGGCTTCCCCGCGGCTCTGGCGGAGATGCTCGTCCAGAGTCATGACGGCATGGTGCGCATCCTGCCCGCGTTGCCCGAGGATTGGCATGAAGGCAGCTTCCATGGCCTGCGCGCCAGGGGAGGCCTTTCGGTGGACGCCTCCTGGACGGACGACGCCATCGAATACACGCTGCGCTGCACGAAGCCCGCGACGATCACCCTGATCGTCGATGGCACCGACGCGACGCAGGTCCGACTGTCTCCCGACGAGCCGTTCAAGGGGCTTGTCCGCAGGTAGATCATCCAAAACCATATCGGCACGGATGAGCTGACCAAGGTGGCCGTCCAAGACGGCTTCGTCCCCGCGGCGCATCCGCTGGACTGACGAGGACCGCGCAAACGATGTGGCCCCCACCTCCTGTGAGGAGGTGGGGGCCACATCGTTTGCGCGGTGGACTATCGGATCAATTCTGATCAGATCAGCTCGAGATCGACGTCGAGGCTGATCGGCTTGTCCGCCGGGATATGGTACTGGGGGTGCACCGGCGACATCCAGGAATCATCGCCGCCGACGCCCATCTGTGCGGCAAGGACGCGCAGGAACATGTGCTTCGGCTTCGGCAGCTCGTCCTGGTGCTGGGCCTCCTCAAGCATGAAGCTGGAGTACGGCAACAGGCTTACCGCGAACGGCGCGGCGCCATCGGCGCGGCTGACGCGCATGCCGTGGCCGTGATCGTCGGTAATCTCGGCCCAACGCACATCCTCATGGTTGCCCGTCTCCTGCGGCATGAGGTACGGCGCATGATCGGCGAAGGCGTTGGTGTTCCACACGCCGAGCTTGGCGTGTTTGCGGTCCAGGTACGTCTCCTCCGGGCCGGTGCCGAAGAACCTCAGGTTCGTGTACTGCACAGGCAGCGTCCATTCGATGCCGAACGCCGGGATGGTGGGCAGGTCGCCCTGCTCTCCGGGGTATTCGACGTGCAGGTTCACGCGGCCATCGGTGTGGGCCGTGTAGGAGACGGTCACCTTGGTGCGCTGCGCGGTGGCGAGCTCATACGTGTACGTGCCCTTGAGCGTGCTGTCGTCGATCTGCTCGAGCACGTTGTCCACGCAGCGGGCGTAGCGGCCGGCGCCCAGCCACTGGACGCGCTCGAAGCCATGACCAGCGCCGCGATCGTTGTCGGTCAGCGGACGGAAGGTGGTGATTGCGGGACGGCGCAGCACGAACTCGTTGCCGGCGAAGGTGTAGGAGACCATGCCGCCCTGGGTGCGCGACAGCAGGACCTCGCGTCCGGCGCCTCGCACGCCGGCGTTCCAACGGCCCACGGTGATGGTCCCATCGGCCGGCTTCGTGTCGGGCGTCGCGGTGGCGTCCGCGGGCACCACCGCCTGTCCGAAGGCGAGCTCGTAGCCGCTCTCGGCCCAATCGGTCGCCTTGGCGAGACGCTGCGAAACCTGCAGCACCAGTTCGCGGGCGTCGGCGCGGTACGCCGCCACCGGCCATGCGACATCGAACGTGCGGGTCTCACCGGCGGGCACGTCGAAACGCCGGGTGGACTGCCAGACCGGCTTGCCGTCGGCGAGAACGCTCAGGACGAACACGTAGTCGCCGGTGGCGGTGAACAGGTTGTCGTTCTTGACGGACACCGAATCCTTCGTCACGTCGATGTGGACGTTCGAGTACAGCTGCTTGACTTCCTGGGCCTTGGGGGAAGGCTTGCGGTCGGCGAACAGCAGGCCGTCGCCGGAGAACTCGTAGTCGGACGGACGGTCGCCGAAGTCTCCGCCGTAGCGCAGGCTCCTGGTGCCGTCGGGCTGGGTGGCGTAGATGGCCTGGTCGATGAAGTCCCAGATGAAGCCGCCCTGATACTTCGGGTAGCGTTCGAGCGCCGTGTATTCGTCCATGTTGCCCACGGAGTTGCCCATGGCGTGCATGTATTCGCAGGAGAGGTACGGCTTCTTCGGGTCGTCCTTCAGGTACTTCTCGATTTCGTCGGCATGCGAGTACATGCGGGTCTCGATGTCGGTGACGTCATCGTAGTCACGGTTGTGGGTCACGCCCTCGTAATGCACCGGACGGTTCGGGTCGATGTCGTGCACGTGCTTGTACATGGCGCGGAACACGTCGCCCACGTAGGATTCGTTGCCCAGCGACCAGATCAGCACGCTCGGGTGGTTGTAGTCACGACGCATCATGCTGTTGACGCGGTCGACGCAGGCGCCTTCCCATTCGCGCTTGCTGCCCGGCACGATGGTGTCCTCGGTGAGGACGTCTCCGGGCAGGGACCAGCTGCCGTGGGCTTCGAGGTTGGTCTCGTCGATCAGGTAGATGCCGTACTCGTCGCACAGTTCGTACCAGCGTTCCTGGTTCGGGTAGTGCGAGGTTCGGATGGAGTTGATGTTGTGGCGCTTGCAGAAGACCACGTCATCGATCATGTCCTGCTCGGTGATGGCGCGGCCGCGTTCGGCGTCGAACTCGTGGCGGTCGGCGCCCTTGAACACGATGCGCTTGCCGTTGATGGTCAGGATGCCGTCCTCGATGCGGAAGCGGCGGAAACCGACCTTCTGGGACGTGCATTCGATGACGTCGCCCGCCTGGTCGATGACGTCGACGTCAAGCTCGTACAGCGTCGGGCTTTCGGCGCTCCATGGTTCGATGCCCTGCAGCGGTCCGCTGGAGAGCGCGGTCTGCGCCTCCGCGTCGCCCGTCGTCTGCCACACCGTGTTGCCGTCGGCGTCCTTCAGGGTCGCGCGGACCGTGGCCGCGTCGGTCGCGTTGAGCACGGTCAGCGCGGCATCGAGGGAGGCGGTGCCGGCCTCGGGATCCCAATCGGCTTCGATCTGCGTGTTCTCGATGTGCACGTGCGGGCGGGCGGCGAGTTCGACGGAGCGGAACAGGCCGTGCAGGCGCCAGAAGTCCTGATCCTCAAGCCAGGAGGCGCTGGAGTATTCGTAGCAGGCGACGGCCACGACGTTCTCCCCATCGTGCAGCAGCCCGGTGATGTCGAACTCGTTGGGCGTGAAGCCATCCTCGCCATAGCCGACGAACGCGCCGTTGACCCACACGTAGATCGCCGTGGCCATGCCGTGGAACACGATCGACACCGATCCGCCGGCCTGCTTGGCGTTTGCCACGGGGGCGGAGACGGTGAACTTCCTGCGGTAGAGCGCGACGTGATTGTTTTCCGGGATGTTCGGTTCCAACGGGTTCTCGTGGCCGTCCCACGGATACTGGACGTTCACGTACTTGTGGTTCATCAGACCGGCCGTCTGCAGGTGGCCCGGAACCTGGATACGCTCGAACGAGGAGTCGTCGAACGACTCGGCCGTCGCGGGTTCCTCTTCGAGGTTGATGTCGGCGGCCTGAACGACTTCGACCCGCCACTCGCCGTCAAGGCTCTGCTTGAGATCGGACCATTGTCCGCTCTGGGGGTCACGGGCGTACCACTTGTGGCTGGAATGGGCCGGAGTCCGGTTCACCTCGAACACCGTCGGGTCGGTCAGCCAAGCCTGCGATGCGCGATCGACATGTGTGACGTCTGTCATGTTCTCCTGCTTTCTGTCATTACCTCGTTGTGAATGATATTATGGAAGAGGCCGGGGCCTCCTTTACCGAAAAGGATAAACAGTGTTTATATAAAACGCAAATCACGTTTACCGCTTCCAAATCATTGGCACTGCTTGCCGTCGACGCTGCGCCGCGTCCATGCAATGTCTCGGTTCAGCTCATGTTATCCCATCCTTGCGACACGCTGTTTATCTCCGTTTACTAATGTTTTTTACTTTCGGTGGGGGATGCGGACGGAAAGTTGGACGCTTGGGCGTCCGGATTGGAGTCCGCATGTTTTCGATGGAGGATCGGCGCAGGGCCGTTGACCTGTATTTCACGGAGGGCATGACCATCAGGAAGGTCATTGCCGAGCTTGGTTACCCGTCCGAGGGCGCGCTGGTGAAATGGGTTCGCGAGGACCCGCGTTACACGGGCGCGTGCAGGCGTTCGTATACGCTGGAATGCAAGACGAATGCGGCCAGACGCGCGCTCGAGGGCGAGCCCCTCGCCCGCGTGGCGCGCGACGCGGGTTGCACGCCGACGAGCGTGTACCAGTGGATGCGCCGCTACCGGAGCGAGGGGATACTGGGACTGATGGACAGGAGAAACGCGCCGATGCCGGCCGAACCGATGCCCGCGGCCGGCGATGACGTGGAGGAGCTGCGCCGGCAGGTGGAGGTCCTGCGGCTGGAGAACGCGGTGATGCGGGAGACGATCGATGTTTTAAAAGCCGACGACCCGCGCCTCGACCCGTCCATGCTGACGAACAGGGAGAGGACGCGGGTCGTCGACGCGATCAGGGGTGAATTCGGCCTGGCGGCCTGTCTGAAGGCCGTGGGGCTGAAACGCAGCACCTACTATTACGAGCGCGGCGCGATCGCCGCGGGCGACAGGTACGCCGTGCTGCGGGCCCGCGTCGCCGGCCTGTTCGAGCAGGGTGGGCGCGCATGGGGATACCGGACCATCCACCGCATGCTGCGCCTTGACGAGTCCGACCCGATCGTCGTCTCGGAGAAGGTCGTCAGGCGGATCATGCGCGAGGGGGCCATGCGGCCCGTGTACCTGAAGCGGCCGAAGCGGTGGAGCTCCTACGCCGGCGAGATCGGCGAGGCCCCGGCGAACCTCGTGGAGCGGGACTTCCACGCCGACGCGCCGAACATGCTGTGGGTCACGGACGTCACCCAGTTCACCATGGACGGGTACAAGTGCTGGCTTTCCCCGGTGGTCGACTGCTTCGACGGGATGGTGGTCTCCTGGACCTTGTCGCGCTCCCCGAACGCCGACATGGCGAACCGGATGCTCCTTGACGCGGTCGCCACGCTCAGGGACGGGGAACATCCAATCATCCATTCCGACCGCGGCTGCCACTACCGGTGGGACGAATGGATCCGCATCTGCGAGGAGCACGGGCTGATCCGGTCGATGAGCGCCAAGGGATGCAGCCCGGACAACGCGGCCGCCGAGGGGTTCTTCGGCAGGCTCAAGAACGAGTTATTCTACGGGCGGGACTGGAGGGGCGTGGGCTACGAGGAGTTCCGCGAACGCCTGGCCGCCTACCTGACCCACTACAATGAAACCAGGATCAAGAAGTCACTGGACTGGATGAGCCCCGTGCAATACCGCAGAAGTCTTGGACTGGCCGCCTGACCGTCCAAAAAAACATCCGCACCCCCGTGATAAAACTTGTATGCTTACTTTACAAAATCAATGAGTGATTCCATGCTCTGGGTTCTTAAGGAGAAGATTAATGAGCAACGAAAATGTCGCGGACGGTGACGTCCGCAGGAAGGGCGGGTTAGGCCAGCGCATCGCCTACGCGTTCGGCAACCTCGGTCAGGCCGCCTTCTACAACGCGATGAGCACGTACTTCATCGTGTACGTCACCAGCTGCCTGTTCTCGGGCGTTGACAAGGCGCTTGCGGCCAAGCTGATCGGCGTCATCACCAGCCTCGTGGTGATCATCCGCATCGCCGAGATCTTCGTCGATCCGCTGCTGGGCAACCTGGTGGACAACACCAACACCAAGTGGGGCCGTTTCCGCCCGTGGCAGTTCTTCGGCGGACTGGTCTCCTCCGTGCTGCTTGCCGTGGTTTTCAGCGGCATGTTTGGCCTGGTGAACGTTAACTCCACATTGTTCATCGTCGTGTTCGTCATCACGTTCATCGTGCTTGACGTGTTCTACTCCCTGCGTGACATCTCCTACTGGGGCATGATCCCGGCGTTGTCCTCCGACTCCCACGAGCGTTCCACCTACACTGCCCTCGGCTCCTTCACCGGCTCCATCGGCGGCAACGCCATCACCATCCTCGTGATTCCGGTCGTCACCTACTTCAGCTGGGTGTTCACCGGCGAGAACGCCGAGCACCAGTCGGGTTGGACCGCTTTCGGCATCATCGTCGCGGTGCTCGGCATCATGACCGCCTGGACCGTCGCCTTCGGCACCAGGGAAAACCAAAGCGCCCTTCGCGCCAACGCCGAAGACAACGGTGGTCCGTTGCAGGCGTTCAAGGCCGTGTTCCAGAACGACCAGCTGCTGTGGGTCGCCCTGTCCTACCTGCTGTACGCCATCGCGAACGTGACCACCACCGGTGTGCTTCTCTTCCTGTTCAAGTTCGTCCTTGACAATCAGGCCGCTTTCTCCGCGACCGGTGTCATCGCCATGATCGCGGGCCTGGTCATGTCCCCGCTGTACCCGATTCTGAACAGGTACATTCCGCGCCGCTACCTGTACATCGGCGGCATGGTCTCCATGATCGTGGCTTATGTGATGCTCGCCCTGTTCTCCAGCAACATCGTCCTGGTCTTCATCGCGCTGGTGCTCTTCTACGTTCCCGGCACGCTCATCATGATGACGGTCATCCTCTCCCTGACCGACTCCATCGAGTACGGCCAGCTGAAGAACGGCAAGCGCAACGAGGCCGTTACGCTTTCCATCCGCCCGATGCTCGATAAGATCGGTGGCGCTCTGTCGAACGGCATTGTCGGCTTCATCGCCCTTGCGGCCGGCATGACGGGTGACGCAACCGCCGCCGATATGACCCCGACGAATATCCACGTCTTCAAGATCTGCGCGTTCTATGCCCCGCTCATCCTGATCGTGCTCAGCCTGGTGGTGTTCGTCTCCAAGGTCAAGATCACCGAGAAGATGCACGCGCAGATCGTTGACGAGCTCGAAGCCAAGCTCGCTTCCGGCGAGATCGTCGACGATGAGGCGCAGCCCGTGGAGGCCGCCGAAGCCGCCGCAGCCGTCGGCGATGAGACGCAGACAGTCAAGAACTGATCTCCCGCTCCCATCCCTCCCATAAGGCCCGTCCGCCTGAACCGCAAGATGCGGTCCATAGCGGACGGGCCTGTTCGTTCCTGCGATCGGCGGTCATGTCCAGGCCCATGCCCATGTTGGTTCGGGCCTTGAGGTCGGAGCCGGCGGTGTGTCACCTGTCGGCAAGTGATTATCTAATAGAGATAGTTCCATGCTCTGGATTCTTAAGGAGGAGACTAATGAGCAACGAAAATACCGCGGTCGGCGACGTCCGCAAGAAGGGCGGGCTCGGCCAGCGCATCGCCTACGCATGCGGCAACTTGGGGCAGGCCGCCTTCTACAACGCAATGAGCACGTACTTCGTCACGTACGTCACCAGCTGCCTGTTCGTCAGCTACAGCAAGGCTCTCGCCGCCCAGATGATCGCCGTCATCACCGGCCTGATCGTTGTTATCCGCATCGCCGAGATCTTCATCGATCCGTTGCTGGGCAACCTCGTGGACAACACCACCACCAAGTGGGGCCGTTTCCGCCCGTGGCAGTTCATCGGCGGTCTGGTCTCCTCCGTGCTGATCATGCTCATCTTCTCTGGTATGTTCGGACTGGTCAACGTGAACACCACGCTGTTCATCGTGCTGTTCGTCATCACGTTCATCGTGCTTGACGTGTTCTACTCCCTGCGTGACATCTCCTACTGGGGCATGATCCCGGCGTTGTCCTCCGACTCCCACGAACGTTCCACCTACACCGCCCTCGGCACCTTCACCGGCTCCATCGGCTACAACGGCATCACCGTCATCGTCATCCCGATCGTCAGCTACTTCACCTGGACGTTCACCGGCGCCAAGGGCCAGGGCCAGGCCGGATGGACCTCCTTCGGCTTCATCGTCGCGCTCCTCGGCCTGATCACCGCCTGGGCCGTCGCCTTCGGCACCAAGGAAAGCACCAACGCGCTGCGCGCCAAGGCCCAGAAGAACGGCAACCCGTTCGAGGCGTTCAAGGCCCTGTTCCAGAACGACCAGCTGCTGTGGGTCGCCCTGTCCTACCTGCTGTACGCCATCGCAAACGTCATCACGACCGGTGTGATGTACTACCTCTTCGTGTTCGTGCTTGACGAGCCGGCCGCCTTCTCCGTCACCGGTATCATCCCGCTGATCGCCGGATTCATCATGGCGCCGCTGTACCCGATTCTCAACCGCTGGATTCCCCGTCGCTACCTGTTCGCCGGCGGCATGGTCTCCATGATCATCGGCTACACGATGCTCGCCCTGTTCTCCAGCAACCTGCCGGTCGTCATCGTCGCCCTGATCTTCTTCTATGTGCCTGCGCAGTTCATCCAGATGACCGCGATCCTGTCGCTGACCGACTCCATCGAGTACGGCCAGCTGAAGAACGGCAAGCGCAACGAGGCGGTCACCCTGTCGGTGCGTCCCATGCTCGACAAGATCGGCGGCGCGATGTCCAACGGTGTGGTCGGTGCCGTTGCCCTCGCGGCTGGCATGACCGGTCATGCCACGGCAGCCGACATGACCGCGTCCAACATCACCACGTTCAAGACCTTCGCCTTCTACATCCCGCTTGTTCTCATCATCCTCAGCCTCGTCGTGTTCTGGTTCAAGGTCAAGATCGACGAGAAGATGCACGCGCAGATCGTTGACGAGCTCGAAGCCAAGCTCGCTTCCGGCGAGATCGTCGACGATGAGGCGCAGACCGTGGAGGCCGTCGAGGCCATCAACGAGGAGACGCCGGCGGCCAAGAACTGATCTCCCGCTCCCAATCCTCCCATAAGGCCCGTCCGCCTGAACCGCAAGATGCGGTCCATAGCGGACGGGCCTGTTCGTTCCTGCGATCGGCGGTCATGGACACACGCCCCAGTCTCTCGCTGATGGGCTGCTTAGTTGTGCTGTGCAGGAATGCCAGCTAAAAGAAGAGAAGCGCCGAACCGCGAAAGCGCCTGTCGGCGCAAGGGCCGCTCGCGGCGGCAAAAAATGGAGCCCGGGGCTTAAGCACGGTCCGACGCGGATACCAAGTATAGCTTGCGATGGGTATCGCCGCGCCGGGGAAGGGGTGGTGTTGGCCGGTAGCTGATTGTTGGGGTGCGGTTGGTGAGTCTCTCCCTCAGTCACGGGCATCGCCCGTGACAGCTCTCTCATCAGAGGGAGCCCGGAGCAGGATTTACTCCAACCGTCCGCGACGCCAGAGGTTGGCGCCGTGCTGGAAATCCTTGGCGGTGGCCATGAGGCTGCCGGCGGTGTGCATAAGGCGGGCGGCTTTGGTGCGCACCGCCTTTTCATCGGCATCCGAGGAGAAGGCGCCGTTGGCCTCGGCCCGGGTCACCATGCGCCGCGCCTCCATGCGCAAGCCCAACGCCACCACATCGGTAAACGCCGCCGCACGTTCAAGCGCCACGGCAAAATCGCCCACAAAAGCACCGGAGAGAATCGAATCGGCCAATCGCACGATGTCATCTTCACTGGGAGCCTGATCCACGCCGGCGATGGCGGAGGCGGTAGTGGCCACCGGCTCGCCCAAGCGCCACAGATGCGCGATTGAGTCGCGATTCGATCGCATCCACGTACGCAGCATATACAGTCGCCACAGCACACCAGGCAGCGAATCCGGCTCAGCATCGCTCCACAGTTCGGCGATTTCATCCACACCGACCGTCTCCACCAACGTGAGCACCCGCTCAACAACCGCCGGGTCCTCGCTATGGCGCACACGATCCAGCAATGCGGCAGCGGACAGATGGCTCATCTCGCTCAACGCCTGCGGGTCCATGCCACCTGCCAATCCATCGGCCACAGCCGGGTCGAGCTGAGCCGGGCGCGAGGGGCGTGAAGAACCCATGCGAGCAGGTCCGAATGCCGCTCCGGCCGCACGCAGCGAGCCGAAGCCTGGGCCCAGACTGCCGGCGGCACCATTGTGCGCGGCATGAGCCGCGGCGGCAGCGGCCGAGGAGTTGGATGAATCAGGAAATGCGGGTCTAGTAGACAAGCGGTTGAACCTTCTGAATATCGATGATTTTGGGACCATGAGGCGTCGGAGTGACGAACAGCGCCACCGCCGTGCCGGTCGGCATAAACGGTGTCTTGGCAATCAGGCGTTTGCTCAGAGACGGCGCAACGCACATGCTGCGCAGGTGTTCGAACATACCCCCAATCACTGGCCGGTGCATGCATATCGCTGTAGGCTGACGGCGCTCAAGTGCGAACTCGATTTCGCTGAGTAGACACTCCCATGCGGTGTCCGGCGCAGCGGCGTATGCATCTTCGGTGAGCGGGTCGAGATGAACCATGTCTCGTCCGGTCTGCCACGCGAACATCTCCAATGTCTCCTGGCAGCGCACCCAAGGCGACGTGGCCAGTCGGGTCGGATTGAAACACGCCAGCTCGCGGTTCAGCGCGTATGCCGCAGCCGCGCCGCGCGGCGTGATCGGACGGTTCTCGTCCGAGCCCTTCCACAGCTTGCGCGCTTCTGCCTTGCCGTGGCGCACGATAATCACCGGCACGGCGTCAAGCGCGCCCTCCTGCACCCGGTCAACGAATAGCGCAAGGATGTCCTTATCGGTGGAATGGCTGAGTTTCTTGCGGGCCTTAGCCGGCGTCAACCACAGGACTTCGTCGATTTCGCCGATGTCCGCCCGATGCACCGGGCCGAACGCATGGGTGCGCCGCAGATTGTCGATGGCGCTGATTGGCGTGGCCATCCAGAACTGGATGTGCTTGGTGTCCGCCGACCGATCCTTGGTATGGCGCTGTTTGATGCCCTCTTCGGACAGCGGGTACTCGATGTCACCCAGATAAGGGCCAAGCTCCACGGACAGGCCCGATTCCTCGCCGATCTCGCGCACGGCGGCATGCCGGTGTGATTCGTTTGGATCGACCTTGCCTTTCGGCCAGCTCCAGTCGTCGTATTTCGGGCGATGCACGACGCACAGTTCGATGCGGTTGAGTACGTTGTCCGCCGTGGCTGGGCTGTCGGCCTGTGCCGGGTCCGGGGCGGGAGCCGCGTCCGATGCGCCGGGTGCTGCCGTGGTCTCGCCGTCAGAATCCGTGGTGTTCGCGATGATGGTGCCATCGGTGGCAATATTGGATTTCACTGATGGAGATGATGCCTGCGTCGGCTCGGCATCATCCTTCCACCGGTACAGAATACCGCCGGCGGCTTCCACGATTCGTCTCATACTGTTCGTACCCATCTCTTGTATTGTAGGTCACGTTGGACCGCTGCTACGTAGTTTTGCGCATGGAACGACGATGCCCGGCATCCTCTCGAAAGAGGAGCCGGGCATCGTAACCACCCTCAGTCAGCTTGCGTTGACAGGGAGCATCGAGTGAAATCAGTTGTGCGAATTGGGGCGGCGCTGGTGCTTGCGAATCAGGTATTCCTGACTATCGACCAGCGGGCGGCCCTCGTCGTCCTTGGTGTGCAGCACATATGTGCCGTCGGGCTGCATGTGCCAGCTCATGGTGGAGTCGGCCATCTGCAGGTCCACGTACTTGATGAGCCCGTCAATCTGCTCCGGGGCGGTGACACGCACCAGAGCCTCCACACGGCGGTCAAGGTTGCGGTGCATGAGGTCAGCCGAACCGATGTAGACCTCCGGGCCGGAAGCCGGACCCTCGCCGATCTGCGGGCCGTCCGCATTGCAGAAGGCGTAGATACGGGAGTGCTCCAGGAAGCGACCGAGAATCGAACGGACGCGGATGTTCTCGGACAGACCGGGAACGCCGGGCTTCAGAGCGCAGATGCCGCGCTCCACGATGTCGATCTTCACGCCGGCCTGAGAGGCACGGTACAGGGCGTCGATGGTCTTCTCGTCCACGATGGAGTTGACCTTGATCTTGATCCAGGCCTCCTTGCCGGCGCGGGCGGCGTCCTCCTCGCGGCGGATGCGCTGGATTAGACCGGTGCGCACGGTGCGAGGGGCCACCAGCAAACGGTGGAAGCTGGACTTCGGCGCGTAACCGGAGAGCTGGTTGAACAGACGAGTCAGATCCTGGCCGACCACCGGGTCGCAGGTCAGCAGACCCAGATCGGTGTACAGTCGCGCGGTCTTCGGGTTGTAGTTACCGGTGCCTACGTGGCAGTAGCGGCGTAGACCGTCCGCTTCCTGACGCACGACTTCGATGAGCTTGCAGTGGGTCTTCAAGCCCACGATGCCGTACACCACGTGCACGCCGGCGCGTTCGAGCTTGCGGGCCCACGCGATGTTGGCGTCCTCGTCGAAACGAGCCTTGATTTCCACCAAAGCCAGCACCTGCTTGCCGGCATGAGCGGCGTCGATCAGGGCGTCGATGATCGGCGAGTTGGAGCTGGTGCGGTACAGGGTCTGCTTGATGGCCAGCACCTTCGGGTCCGCGGCGGCCTGCGCAAGGAAGGCCTGCACGGAAGTGGAGAAGGAGTCATAGGGGTGATGCAGCAGGATGTCGCGCTCGCGGATGGCGGCGAAAATATCCTGTGCGCGGGAGGACTCGACCTCGGCGATCTGACGGTTCGTGGTCGGCACGAACGGACGGTTCTTCAGGTCCGGGCGGTCCACGCTGCCGAGCTCAAAGAGCACGGTCAGGTCCAGCGGGCTGGGCAGACGGTATACCTCGTCTTGGCTCACGCCGAGCTGGTCGGCGAGCAGCTGGGAGAGGAACGGGCTAGTGGTGTCCGTGATCTCCAGACGGATCGGCGGTCCGAAGCGGCGGCGCAGCAGCTCCTTCTCCATGGCGTTGAGCAGGTTCTCGGCGTCATCCTCTTCCACGTCGATGTCCTCGTTACGAGTCACGCGGAAGGAGCGGGCCTCCTTGATGATCATGCCCGGGAACAGGGATTCCAGATGCGCGGCGATGAGCTTTTCCATGGCGATGAAGCCGTAACGCTCGTCCTTGGACTCCTCGTCGGTCATGTCGTCCACCGGCACCAGGCGCGGCAGGTTGCCCGGGATCTTGACACGGGCGAAGTGCGACTTGCCGGAGGCCGGGTTCTCCACGATGACGGCCAGGTTGATGGAGCCGCCGGAGATGTAGGGGAACGGGTGGGCCGGATCCACGGCGAGCGGCGTCAGGACCGGGAACACCTGCTGGCGGTAGTAGCGCGAGAGGCGCTCCTGCTCGGAGGAGGTGAGCTTGTCCCACGTCAGCAGGACGATGCGCTCCTTCTCCAATTCCGGCAGAATGGTGTCGATCGCGTAATGTGCGTGCTCGTCTTGCAGACGGTGTGCGGTCTCGCTGATCGCGCGCAGCTGCTGACGCGGGCTCAGGCCGGCGGCAGACGGCACGGCGATGCCCGAGTCGATACGGCGCTTCAGACCGGCGACGCGGACCATGAAGAACTCGTCAAGGTTCGAGGCGAAGATCGCGGCGAAGTTGGCGCGCTCGAGCAGGGGCATGTCTTCGTTCTCCGCACATTCGAGCACGCGCTGGTTGAACTTGAGCCAGCTGAGCTCGCGGTCGAAGAAACGGTCCTTGGGCAGCGGTGCCTCGCCTTCCTGATCGACGCGGCGGTCGTTGTTGTCGTTTTCGGCAATATGCTCTGCGATTTGGCTGCGCAGAATTGCCTTCGAGGGTGCGTCAAATATCTGTGCCATAGCCTATATCGTAAGCTCTGGCGTGGCCGGAAAACGACTGAACGCGCCAGAATTCAACGGGTGTTCATGTTAGTTCGGTGTTGGTTGGTTTTGTGTGTGCTAGCGTGCTCGCGACACGCCGTGAGCGGCGGTGAAACGAACGAAACCGAACATCAGACGGGTTCGATGTGAACAGTTCAGCTCGTTTTCCGATAGTCAGAAAGTGCGATTGAACAGTTGTGATAAAAAACGCACAACGACTCTCTGCAGGTTGCGAGAAACGGGAGTGATGAATAGATTATGAGGTACAAGGACAACTGAACAGAGCAGAGCCCACAAATAGTGTATGGTCACGAGGACTGTTACGTTGGACGGGCATTGGAAAGACTTACCGTTACAACGATGATGTTGTGCAGAGATTCTGCTCCAGTAGTTGAACTTGTAGAAAAGGCTCGCTCCGGCGGGCCTTTTCGTTTGTGTGTACAGTGGAGGGCATGACGGAAACACAGCGTACGCCAGAGGGGATGTCGTCGAAACCCCGTATCAAGCCGGCCGATGCCGAAGACGGCCGCCCGGTCTCTATCTCTGCGCGTCTCGGACGACTGCAATTCCACTATTCCGGCAAGTTCCGCGTGCTGCAGATTGCCGACATTCAGGATGGGCCGAAAGTCTCCAAAGACACCATCGCCCTGATTGAGGCCAGCCTTGATGCCGCACGGCCTGATCTGGTGATTTTCTCCGGCAACCAGATCGCCGGCTACGATCCGGCGTTCGCCGATTCATTCCGTAAACGTCGCTGGTGTGATGAACCTATTGCCGAATCCGCGCTGAACCATACCCGAGCGCTGGTGCGCAAGGCCATTGGCCAGTTCACTGAGCCGTTGGCGGCGCGCGGCATTCCGTGGGCCGTGACGTACGGCAACCATGATTTCCAATGCGGGCTAAGCAATGCGGAACTGGACGGTATCTATCGCGAGTTCCCCGGTTGTGTCAATCCGCCAAGTGAGACCTTGCCGAACCAGATTGCATACACCTGTGGAGCGGGTGGCGCTGTGCAGACACTGTCTGGTGCCACTGGTTCCGGTGAACCAGGCACCTTCGCGCTGCCGGTTATGGACGTTGACCATACGCGCAATGTGCTGGGTCTGGTCATTCTTGACTCCGGCGATTACGTGCATGGCGGCGGCTTCGGCGCACCATCGCCCGCAGCGCTCGCCTTCCTGAACGCCGTGCCCGACCGTATCGGTGCGAAATCAATGGTGTTCCAGCACATGCCGATGCCCGAGTATTACAACGTGCTGAAGCCGGTGGCGGCCAACGCGGCGTTTGCCATGCAGGGCTATCGTTCGCACGCCGATACCTACTACGTGCTGGACGAATTGCAAACCCAGCCCGGCGGATATTTGGGAGAAGGCATATCCTGCCCTGATACGTCAGGCGAATTCGAATTGCTGCGCGAGGGGTATTTCGGCGTCGTAGCTGGTCATGATCATCGCAACGGTTTCGTCGGCGAACATGAGGGTCTGTTGCTTATCGCTACGCCAACCTGCGGATTCAATACGTACGGACCGGCTCCGGCCAAACGCGCCACGCGATTGATCGAATTTGATATCCGTCACCCTTACGAGCCGCGTACGCAATTGCTGGAGTTTGGCGAACTGGTGGGCAAGCCCAGTTCCAAACGCGCCTATACCTATGCGGTGAACCAGACCGCGCCTGGCGAGGGCGAGGGCGATGATTTGCTGCGCAAGCCGTCGCTATGGAGTCAACTGTCCGGTTTATTCAGGTAACCCGGTTTATTCAGGTAACTGTTCCTGATAGAGGCGGAAAGCGGCGCGAAGTATTCGAGGTTTCGGTGGCCTTCCGCTGTGTTGGACGATTAGTGGCAGAAATCCCGCGTCTCTTTCGTTGTGACGCGGGATTTCTGCCGGTTGGGCTATCGGTTGGATTGACTGGTATGTTTCAGCGAACGGCTTTGACCAGTGCCTCGGTGAGGTACTTGCCGGCGGCCATCACCAGCGGCGCATAGCGGCGTCCGGGGGCGGCGCCCATGCGGCCGGTCGGGCCAGAAATCGAGATGGCGGCGATGACCTGGCCGGAGGCGTTGCGGATCGGGGCGGAAATCGAGCACACGCCCTCTTCGCGCTCGTTCACGGACTCGGACCAGCCGCGCTTGCGTACGGCGGCCAGCTTGGTGGCGGTGAACTTGGCGTGGCGCAATCCCTGGTGCAGACGGTCGGAATCCTCCCAAGCCAGAAGAATCTGGGCGGCGGAACCGGCTTCCATCGACAGCATGGCACCCACGGGAATGGAATCACGCAGGCCGGAGGCGCGTTCCACAGCGGCGATGCACACGCGCTGATCGCCTTGGCGGCGGTAAATCTGCGCAGACTCGCCAGTGCGATCGAGCAGTGTCTGCAGGATAGGGCCGGCGGCGGTCAGCAGACGATCCTCGCCTGCTGCGGCGGCAAGTTCGGCGAAACGGGAGCCGAGTACGAATCGGCCATGCTGGTCGCGCAGTACGAAACGGTGGCGTTCCAGTGCAATAGCCAAACGATGTGCGGTCGGTCGGGCGAGACCGGTGGCGGCCACAAGCTGTCCCAGCGTGGACGGACCGGACTCCAGTGCGTCAAGAATCTTTACGGTTTTATCAAGGACGCCAACGCCGGAATGGATTTCCCCATCGTCCTTGGTGGTGGTGTCTTCAACCGGCTCGGACTCGGTCAAGCTGTTGTTCAATGGTTCTTCTTGGGAATCAGTCATAATAAGGGCGATTATGCCATCTCACATAGTGAAATGGCAAATTAGGGAAGTGTCTCACAGGGTGGTCATGAAGTTGAAAGGGCGTTCGTGGATGCCGAAGAGACCTGTCTGGAGCGGAACCGAGTCATGCCTAGGTCATGTTCGAGTCGTATCCGAGCCATATTGAGGCCGTCATTTGACCGTATCTCAATATCCGGCATGCTCATGGCTGGGCCCATCGCAAGCACATAGGCTAATACCACGAACAAGGCGCGAACACAATGCCTCGCGCGATATTTTTTGGAGGAATCACTATGGGAACGACACTGGCCGAGAAGGTCTGGGCCGATCATCTGGTGCGCAAGGGCAGCGACGGAGCTCCTGATTTGCTGTACATCGATCTGATGCTCATGCATGAGGTCACCAGTCCGCAGGCGTTTGAGGGCCTGCGCTTGGCCGGCCGCAAGCCGCGTCACGTGGACCAGCTCATCGCCACCGAGGATCACAACACGCCGACCGTTGATATCGACCGGCCGAACCCGGACAAGACAAGCGCACTGCAGTTGACGACTTTGGAGAAGAACTGCAAGGAGTTCGGCGTGCGCCTGCACCCGCTGGGCGACGCCGATCAGGGCATCGTCCACGCGTTCGCCCCGATTCTGGGCCTGACTCAGCCGGGCATGACCATCGTGTGCGGTGATTCGCATACGTCGACGCACGGCGCGTTCGGTGCGCTGGCGTTCGGCATCGGCACTTCCGAAGTCGAGCACGTGATGGCCACGCAGACGCTGTCCCTGAAGCCGTTCAAGACCATGGCCATCAACGTCGAGGGCAAGCTGCCCGCGGACGCGACCGCCAAGGACATCATTCTGGCGATCATCGCCAAGATCGGCACCGGCGGCGGCCAGGGATACGTGATCGAATACCGTGGCGAGGCGATTCGCAACCTCACCATGGACGAGCGCATGACCGTGTGCAACATGTCCATCGAAGCCGGCGCGCGCGCCGGCATGATCGCGCCGGACGAGACCACGTTCGAGTACCTGAAGGGCCGTCCGCACGCGCCGGAAGGCGAACTGTGGGATCAGGCCGTGGCGTACTGGAAGACGCTGAAGACCGATGACGATGCCGTATTCGACAAGGTGGTGGACATCGACGCCTCCACGCTGGGACCGTACGTGACATGGGGCACCAACCCCGGCCAAGGTCTGCCGATCACCGCCTCCGTGCCGGAGCCGGACAAGATCGCCGACGCCACCAAGCGCGCCGCCGCCGAACGTGCGATTACATACATGGGTTTGAAGCCGGGCATGCCGATCAAGGACATCGCCGTGGACACCGTGTTCATTGGTTCGTGCACCAACGGTCGTATCGACGATTTGCGCCAGGCCGCCGCGATCATGAAGGGCCACCACAAGGCCGAGAACATTCACCGCGTGCTCGTGGTGCCGGCCTCCTCCCGTGTGCGTCTGCAGGCGGAGAAGGAAGGCCTCGATAAGGTGTTCGAGGACTTTGGTGCCGAATGGCGTAATGCCGGCTGCTCGATGTGCCTGGGCATGAACCCCGACAAGCTGGTACCGAACGAGCGCTCGATTTCCACTTCGAATCGTAACTTCGAGGGCCGCCAGGGCAAGGGCTCGCGCACGCATTTGGCGTCGCCGTCCGTAGCCGCCGCCACCGCCATCCGCGGCACAATCTCGTCCCCCGCCGATCTCTGAGTCAATACACATGAGCCTCCTCTGACGAGGGGGCTGTCAGTCGAAGACTGACTGGGGGAGAGATCCCCGAAAGGAAAATTGTTATGGAAAAACTCACCACACTGACCGGCGTGGGCGTGCCGCTGCGCCGCTCCAACGTCGATACCGACCAGATCATTCCCGCTGTGTTCTTGAAGCGCGTGACCAAGTCCGGCTTCGATGACGCCCTGTTCTACGCATGGCGCCGAGACCCGAACTTCGTGCTCAACAAGCCGGAATACGCCGGTAAGGGCCAGATTCTGGTCGCCGGCCCCGAATTCGGCATCGGCTCCTCCCGCGAGCACGCCGTGTGGGCGCTGCACGATTACGGTTTCCGCGTGGTCATCGCGCCGAGCTTCGCCGACATCTTCTACGGCAACACCGCCAAAAACGGCGTGCTGGCCGCGATTATGCCGCAGGAGTCCGTCGAGCTCCTGTGGAAGCTGCTGGAGGAAGAGCCTGGTCGCGAGATGACTGTCTCGTTGGAGACTCGCACCGTCACCTGCGGCGATGTGACCCTGCCGTTCGAGGTGAACGATTACGTGCGTTGGCGTCTGATGAACGGCTACGACGACATCGATCTGACACTGCAGCACGAGGACGACATCGCCGCCTACGAAAAGATGCGCGCCGAAAAGTTCCCCTTCAAGCCCAAGACCATTCCCGCCAAGCACTGGCCCGAAGAAAAAATCGAGTCCGCCCGCGAGCCGGACGATGATTGGACAGGGCCGTTGGCCGATCGCGGCATTATTTAGCCGCGATCGGCCTGCTGAAAGCCCAGTGGGCTTTCGGCAGGCCCTGTGCCGAGCTGCGACAGCAGCGAGGCCAGCATTGAGCCTCGCCGAAAGGCGAGTCTATAATTGCAGGCCCAGGGCCGTTGGCCGATCGCGGCATCGTGTAGCCGTGGGCGACTGGCCCATCGTGCGTTGTGGGCCGGGGCGTGGCTTATCGTTGAAGCATGAGTGATTTTGAGCCGTTTTACGATGTCAGCCGCAGCTACGAAGACAACTATGAGCAAGGGCCGTTCGGCGCGTTTGCCGAGGCGCTGAAGGATGGCAACGGTGCAGATGCCGCCGGAACCACCAGCGAGGGTGCCTTGGCCACTTTTCTGGGCCAGCCGGTCAACCTGCCTTTCGGCATTCCCGCAGGCCCGCTGCTCAACAGCCGTTTCACCACGGCCGCCTTCCGCATGGGCTTCGATCTGGCGACCTACAAAACCGTGCGTTCGCGCGCCTGGGGCTGCAACCCGTTCCCGAATGTGCTCGCCGTACACCCCAAGTCGGCGGACGGTTCACTAACACCGGGCAGCGCCGAACTGGACGAGGGCGTGCTCGCCGACACCAATTACGAGACTCCGATCTCCATCTCCAATAGCTTCGGCGTGCCCTCGCAAAGCCCGGATGCCTGGCAGCCGGACATGCGCGCCGCCATCGAGGCCGCCGGTCCCGGTCAAGTGCTGGTCCCGAGCTTCCAGGGCTCGCGTGTGGAGGGCATGAGCGAGGAGGAATACATCGCCGACCATGCCACTACCGCCCGCCTGGTCAAAGAAACCGGTGCCAAGCTCATGGTGATGAACACCAGCTGCCCCAACGAGGGCCACAACCGCTTGCTATGCCACAATCCGCTGCTCGTAGGCCGCATCACTGAGGCCGTGAAGCAGGAGATTGGCGACATTCCGCTGATGGTCAAGCTCGCCTACATCCCCAGCGACGACGCTCTGGAGCTTATGGTGCGTTCCACCGTGGGCCACGGCACTGTGCAGGGTTTCAGCACCATCAATACGATTTCCGCCAAACTGGTCGATGCCAATGGCAATCAGGCACTGCCCGGTGCAGGCCGTGACCGTTCAGGCGTATGCGGCAACGCGATTCGCGGCGCCGGACTCGACATGGTCGCCCGTCTGGCCGCGATCCGCGAGAAGCTCGGTCTTGATTTCAAGATCAATGGCGTGGGCGGCGTGGTTTCGCCGGCCGACTATCAGGCATACAGAAACGCCGGCGCGGATTCGGTGATGTCCGCAACCGGTGCGATGTGGGACGCCGAACTGGCCCACAAGATCAAAGCCAGCCGGTAGATCGGCTCCAGAAACAAGAAACAGCCTGTACGGGCCGTGATTCCCAGACGATTCCCAGCCAGTGCCCACGTTGCATTAAAACTGTTGCTGTTATATGTAATCACGGCCGAACAAGCTGCATAACTTAACCTCTTTCTTCTCTCCTTTCTCTCCCCGGCGCCCATCACGCCGGGGTTTCTTTTTGCGGTGAGTACGGCCGTCTTACTTGGCCGCCGCCTTCATGGCCACGGCACCCACGTAATAGACGGGCTTGTCGAAGTTCGGCTGGAACAGGAAGTCCACGTTGGCGAGCTGGTCGATGGTGAAGCCGGCCTGAATCGCCATGGAAATCACATTTGCCGCGCCGGAGATATCGGCTTTGGAACAGAACTGGCCGCCCTTGACCTTGCGGGTTTCCGGGTCCCAGGTCAGAATCGACGTGACTGGGGTGGTGATGAGCATGAAGTCCGGGCGATAATCCTCGGTGAGCGAGGTCTCGCGGACCGTGAGCCCGCGGCGTTCGGCACCGGCGCAGGTCAGGCCGGAGGCGGCGAGCGAGAGATCGTACAGCTGCACGGCGGACGTGGCCTGCGTGCCCATGTACTTCACGGTCGGCGTCTCGATGTTGCGGCCCACCAGCAGGCCCTGGCGCACCGCGTTGGTGGCCAGCGGAATGTAATCGTGCTGGCCGGTGGGGTTGTAGAACACGGTGGCGGAGTCGCCGGCGGCGTACACGCCCGGCACGGACGCCTGCATGTAGTCGTCGACCACGATCGCGCCGTTCGGCAGCATGTCCACCTTGCCCTTGAGCAGGTCGGTGTTCGGCAGGAAGCCGACGGCCAGAATCGCCATCTCGGCCGTGTACTCGCCCTTTTCGGTGACCACGGTGACGGTGTCGTCGTCATTGTCGCGGAACGCGACCACCTTCTGGCCGAGCGCGAGCGTGACGCCGTGCTCCTCGAACGCGGCCGCCACCTGATCGGTGATGGTCTTATCGAAATTATTGGCCAGCGGACGATCAAGGCCGTCGACCAGCGTGGTCTTGACGCCGGTGACGCTGAACTGCTCGGCGATTTCCGCGCCGATATAGCCCGAACCGATCACCACCGCGGACTTGGCGGTTTTCGCCTTCTCCTTGATGGCGATGGCGTGATCCCAGTTCTTGCACAGCAGCACATGCGGGCTGTCGATGCCGGGGATTGGCGGGATGACCGGGCGCGATCCGGTGGTCACGACCAGTTTGTCGAAAGCGAGGGTCTGCTCGGCGGGGTCTCCGGCCTCGTCCAGCGCGCGGTAGGTGAGGGTTCTGGCGTCGAGGTCCACGGACGTCACGTCGGTGCGCATGTGCATGGTCGCGCCGGCTTCGGCCAGAGCGGCAGGGGAGGAGTAGAACATTTTCTTCGGGTCGGACACGTGGTCGCCCACCCACAGGGCGATGCCGCAGGAGAGGAAGGACAGCGTACCGTTGCGCTCGAAAACATGGACGGTCCAATCGGGATGCTCGGCGAGAATCGAAGTGGTGGCGAACGTGCCGGCGTGCGTGCAGCCGATGACGGCGACTGTGGTCATAAATGCTCCTTTGCTTGTGGCCATGGCGTCTGATGCCATTGCCCTGAATCGTAGCGTAGAAGTATGGAGAACGCCGTGGCGGCAAATGTGAGGAAGATCACGTTATTGGTTTGATTCGACGGGGTGTGGAATCCGTTGTGCACGGTGATCAAAGTTCGGCTGCGGCATTTCACGGAGTCGGCACATGGCTTATGGCAAACTGGACGGTAGCATTTTTGAATCTTGATTGATTGATTGAGGAGAGTGGCGTGGCTGAGAACCCGGATGACGTGCTGCATGTTGAAGGCGGCAAGCCGCTGGCTGGCACGATTAAGGTGCGCGGCGCGAAGAACTTCGTGAGCAAGGCGATGGTCGCCGCGTTGCTGGCGCCGGGCAAGTCGGTGCTGAAGAACGTGCCGGAGATCCGTGACGTGCATGTGGTGTCCGATTTGCTGCGCCTGCATGGCGTGGACGTGGATGTGGACGGCGAAAAGGGCATTGTGACTATCGATGCCTCTCATGTTCAGCTGGCCGATGTGGCTGACGTGGACACGCTGTCTGGCTCCTCGCGCATCCCGATCCTGTTCTCCGGCCCGCTGGTGCACCGTCTGGGCGAGGCGTTCATCCCCGCACTCGGCGGCTGCGCGATCGGCGGGCGCCCGATCGACTTCCATTTGGAGACGCTGCGCAAGCTGGGCGCCACGGTGGACAAGGAGCACAAGGACGGCATCCACATCACCGCGCCCAACGGCCTGCACGGCGCGAAGATCCACCTGCCCTACCCGTCGGTGGGCGCCACCGAGCAGACGCTGCTGGCGGCCGTGCTGGCCGAGGGCAAGACCGAACTGTCGGGCGCGGCCACCGAGCCGGAGATCATGGATTTGGTATGCGTGCTGCAGAAGATGGGCGCGATTATTTCCGTGGACGTGGACCGCACCTTCCGCATTGAAGGCGTCAAGGAGCTGCAAGGCTACACGCACACGTCGCTGACCGACCGTATCGAGGCCGCGTCCTGGGCGTCCGCCGCGCTTGCCACGCACGGCGACATCTTCGTCAAGGGAGCGACCCAGCCGGAGATGATCACGTTCCTGAACGTGTTCCGCAAGGTGGGCGGCAAGTTCGAGGTGACGGACAAGGGCATCCGCTTCTGGCATCCGGGCGGCGACTTGAAGCCCGTGGCTATCGAGACCGACGTGCACCCTGGCTTCATGACCGACTGGCAGCAGCCGCTCGTGGTGGCCCTGACGCAAGCCAATGGCCTGTCGATTGTGCACGAGACCGTGTATGAGAACCGCTTTGGCTTTACCAAGCCGCTGGTCGAGATGGGTGCCACCATCCAGTTGTACCGCGAGTGCCTGGGCTCGCTGCCGTGCCGTTTCCGGCAGCGCAACTACAAGCATTCCGCCGTGATCTTCGGACCGACCCCGCTGACCGGACGCGACATCGACGTGCCGGACCTGCGTGGTGGGTTCAGCCATCTGATCGCGGCCTTGGCCGCGTCCGGCCCCTCGGACGTGCACGGCATCAGCCTGATCGACCGAGGCTACGCCGACTTCCGAGGCAAACTCGAAGCCCTCGGCGCCGACTTCGACTAATTCGGCCGTTCCTCGGCTCCCCTCTTTGAGGGGAGCCGCGATTTTGTTCTACAACAGCCCGTCCGCCTCGAGCGCGGCGGCCATGCGGTCGAAGCATTCCTCCAGTAGCGGGTAGGGCATGGCGAAGTTCATACGCACGCAACCGCGCCCGACCTCGCCGCATTCACGGCCGTCTGTCAACGCCACGTTGGCCTTCTTGAAGAAATAGTCGGCCGGGTCATCGATGCCCAGTGACGAGAAATCCAGCCACGCGATATACGTGCCCTGCGGCTCCACATAGCGCACCTTGGCGAATCTCGTGCGCATCTGCTCGTTGACCAGCGCGATATTGCGCTCGATATATGCCATCACGCCCTCGAACCATGCCGCGCCGCCGTCATAGGCCGCAGTGGTGGCTATGGCACCGATGGTGGCCGTCTGGTGCTCGGACCATTCCGCGTTCCTCATCCATAGTTCCAGATCATCCGGATTGGTGAGAATCACCTGCGCGCACTTGGTGCCGGGAATGTTGAACGACTTCGAGGCTGAAGTGGAGGTGAAAGCCTGCATGGCCGTCTGCCGGTTGATTGAGGCGAATGGCACATGCGTGTGGCCTTGGTAGACGAACGGCGCGTGAATCTCATCGGAGAATATACGCACGTCGTACTTGGCGGCCAGATCGGACAATCGCAGCATTTCCTCGCGCGTCAATACCTTGCCGATCGGGTTGTGCGGGTTGCACAGCACGAAGGCATGGCAGCCGTTCGCGAACGCCTGCTCAATGGCGTCGAAATCGAACAGCCATTCATCATTGCGCCCGCTGCTCTCGCCGGCGCCCGCGCACAGCATCGGAATCTCAAGGACCTCCACGCCATACAGACGCGGCACACTTAGGAACGGCATATAGGCCGGAGTCGGTACCACGATGGAGTTACCGGCGCGCACGATCTCGCGCAGGAACACTTCGAACGCCTCCAGCACGTCCGGCACCGGGCGGATGCACGTTGGATCCACCTCCCAGCCGTAGCGGCGCTGCCATGCGGCGCACGAGCGGGCGACCTCCTTCTTCCATGGGTCGGGAATGTAGCCGAGCGCGCCACGTTCAGTGGCCTCTTCGATGGCTTCGGCCACGCACGGTGCCAGACCGTAATCCATCTCGGCGATGAATGCGCCGATGCAGCCGGGGTAACGGGTCCATTTATCCGAACCGACCTGCTCCAGATCCTCGATGGTCGTCACGTCGATGTGATTGGCATCAAAGCAAGAGACGCCGGCGGTTGCGTTGCTCACAGTCGTTGACTGGGGAATGTTGTTCATGCTCATAACATGCCATTGTTCCCGGTGCAGAAGGGCCGCTCAACGGTCTGGCTCCCCGAAATCGTGATGGCGCTCGCAAGCTTGCTTATCGCTGTGCGACTACTTGGCACTCAAATATTTGAGTGCCGTGCGCTCGAGCTCCTCGAGCAATGAACCAAGCGCTGGGCGATGGTCGCCGGCACGAGTCACGATGCCGACCTCGCGCGCCGCAAAATCGTCGGCAATGGGACAGGCCACCAGATCGCCCTGCAAGTTGATATGCGTATCGAGCGCCGGCACCAGCGAGACGCCCATACCAACCTCGACCAGGTTCTGCGTGGCCCAGTAATCATCCGTGCAGTGGCGGATATCCGGCTTGAATCCGGCACGGGTGGCCAGTTTCACCAAATTTGCGCGGCAGGTGGGGCAACCGGCGATCCAATGCTCGTCTTTGGCGGCGGACAGCGACACAGGTTCGCCGGTCTCCTCGAATCGTTTGGCGATGCCGCTGGAGCGGTGCACCAGCAGTCGCATCGGATCGTAACCCAGCGAATGGAAGGTCAGGTCGTCGCCGATGTGCAGGAAGTTCGGGATGCTGCTGTAGCGGAACACGGCGGCGGCATCGGCCTTGCCTTGGGAAATCAGACCGATCGCCTCCGGTGGCTCCATCTGAATCAGGCTCAGCTCGATGTCCGTGAACATACTGAGCTTGACCACGGTACGGGCCGCGATAGTAGAGCAGATTGATGGTGGGGCCACCAAATGCAGGTGAGCAAACCGATGATGCCGATAATCCTCGACCTCACGGGCCGCCCGCTCCAGCCGATCGGCGATGGCCTCGCCGTGGCGGGCGAGCATCGAACCGGTGGCGGTGAGTTCCACACCATGCGAGGTGCGTTGCACCAGAGTCGAACCGCACTGTGCCTCCAGCTTTTTGATCTGCTGGCTGATGGCCGGCTGCGACCAACCCGTGGCCTTGGCCGTGGCGGAGAACGAACCATACTGTTCGATCTGCCACAACGTGACCAATGATTGGGGATTGAGCCCGGCCATATGCACCTCTTTCGCGCGTCGTTCCATTATGGCCGCCGACGATGACCGGACGCGGCACGGTGTCGCCATCGCCGGTATCCTTAGAAGAATGAGTCCTGAAGCCTTAAGTGAACTGATTTCCAGCATTGCCCACAACCTCGTCGCCGCCGGCCAGGCCGGCACGTTGACCGACGATCTGATCCCTCCCGTCGACAAGCTCGCCGTGATGCGCCCGAAGGACCGTGCGCATGGCGACTGGGCCTCCAACATCGCCATGCAGCTGGCCAAGAAGGCCGGCATGAAGCCGCGCGATCTGGCCGAGCCGTTCGCCGCCGCGCTCGCTGAAGCCGACGGCATCGCCAAGGTCGAGGTGGCAGGCCCCGGCTTCATCAACATCACGCTTGACTCCGCCTCGGCCGCCGCCGTGGTGGACACCGTACTCGCCGCCGGTGCCGTGACCGACACCGACAAGCATCTCAACAAGGTCAACGAATACGGCCGCAACGCCCATCTGGGCGGTCAGACCCTGAATCTCGAGTTCGTCTCCGCCAACCCCACCGGTCCGATTCACATCGGCGGCACTCGTTGGGCTGCCGTCGGCGATGCCATGGCCCGCGTGCTCGAAGCCAACGGCGCCAAGGTGGTGCGCGAATACTACTTCAACGACCACGGCGAGCAGATCAACCGCTTCGCCAAGTCGCTGGTTGCCGCCTGGGCCGAGGCCAATAACTTGGGCGACGCCGGCTACCAGACCGAAACCCCGTGCGACGGCTACAAGGGTGCCTACATCAACGAGATCGCCGCCCGTGTTCAGGCCGAAGCCGAGTCCGACGGCGTGGACCTGACCGCACTGGCCCACCAGGATCAAGGCCTGAACGACGACGGCGAACCGCTCGGCGAAGCCGATACCGAAGTGCGTGAGGAATTCCGCAAGCGCGCTGTACCGATGATGTTCGACGAGATTCAGAAGTCCATGAAGGACTTCCGCGTGAACTTCGACGTCTGGTTCCATGAAAACAGCCTGTACGCCGACGGCAAGGTCGACGCCGCCATCGAAGAGCTCAAGTCCCGCGGCGACATCTTCGACAAGGACGGCGCCACTTGGTTTGAATCCACCAAGCACGGCGACGACAAGGATCGTGTGATCATCAAGTCCAATGGTGAGTTCGCCTACTTCGCCGCCGACATCGCCTACTACTGGGACAAGCGTCACCGTGCCGAAAACCCGGCCGATGTGGCCATCTACATGCTTGGCGCCGACCACCACGGATATATCGGCCGCATGATGGCCATGTGCGCGGCCTTCGGCGACGAGCCCGGCAAGAACATGCAGATTCTCATCGGCCAGCTGGTCAATGTGATGAAGGACGGCAAGCCCGTGCGCATGTCCAAGCGCGCCGGCAACGTCGTGACCATCGACGACCTGGTCTCCGTGGTCGGCGTGGATGCCGCCCGCTACTCGCTGGCCCGCTCCGATTACAACCAGAACTTCGACATCGACTTGGCCCTGCTCGCCTCGCACACCAACGACAACCCGGTGTACTACGTGCAGTACGCGCACGCCCGCTCCAAGAACGTGGACCGCAACGCAGCCGTTGCCGGCATCAGCTACGAGGGTGCCGACTTGGCCCTGCTCGACACCGAGGCCGACGGCGAAGTGCTCGCCGCCCTCGCCCAGTTCCCGAGCGTGCTCGCCACCGCGGCCGACGACCGCCAGCCGCACAAGGTGGCCCGTTACCTCGAAGAACTGGCCGCCACCTATCACAAGTGGTACAACGTGGAGCGCGTGGTGCCGATGGTCCTGACCGATCCGGAAACCCGTGGCGACGACGAAGCTCGCAAGGCCTTGGAGATCGCCAAGAACCCGGAGCCGGCCCGTGCCGCCGCCCGCCTGAAGCTCAATGACGCCGTCCAGCAGGTCATCGCCAACGGCCTCGACCTCCTCGGCGTCACCGCCCCCGAGAAGATGTGATTATGCCTATTTCTCCAATTTGGCCGGCCGCTACGGCTGTGAATGCCGAAGGCTCCATCGAATTTCATGGTCGTACCGCCGAATCGCTGCTTGACGAGTTCGGCTCGCCGCTCTATCTCATCGACACTGATGAAGTAGTCGCACGTGCCAGGCACTTCGTGCGCGCTGCCGCCGAAGCATTCGACACCTCCACCACGCACGTGAGCTTTGCCGGCAAGGCGTTCCTGTCCAAAGAAGTCGTGCGATTGGTCACCGAGGCCGGCATGTTTGTGGACACTTGCACGATGGGCGAGATGAAAATCGCCCTCGCCGCTGGCGTTCCCGGACGTCGTCTGGTGCTGCACGGCAACAACAAGTCCGATGAGGAAATCGCGCTGGCCATCGAACAGGGCTTCGCCAAAATCGTTATCGACGAGCCCGACGAGCCGGAGCGCGTTGCTGCCATCGCCCGCAGGCTCGGCAAACGCGCCCGTGTGATGCTGCGCGTCACCGTCGGTGTCCACGCCGGCGGCCACGAGTACATCTCCACTGCTCACGAGGACCAGAAGTTCGGCGTGCCGCTGCTGGCCGCCGGGGCCGACGCCGCTGTGCTCGACGTGCTGAACGCCCTCAAAGACGTGACGCCTGCCGCTACCAACGCGCGTATCTCTGCGACGCATTCCCCGGAAAATGGCGCGGAAAAGACCGAGAAATCGGAGCGCGAGCTGCACTACGACGTCAAGTACCCGTACGACCTGAGCCACGAGGAAGTCTCCGACACAGACAAGGCGCTGGCCGCCGCGATGGAAGCCATTGCGGACGGTCCGTCCATCGCCGTGCTCAAGATCATCCTTGCCAACCAGGACGTACTCGAACTGGTCGGAGCCCACTCGCACATCGGCTCCAACATCCACGATGCGGACGCCTTCATTCACGCGGCCAAGCGCATGATGCTGCTGCGTAAGACCCTGTGGGCCACCGACGCCTACATCCTGCCCGAAATCGACCTCGGCGGCGGCTACTCCGTGGCCTACACCGATGGCGAAGATTCAATGGACATTGACGTGGAACTCACTCGCTTGGCGGATGCGGTCAACAGCACCAACCGTGCGCTCGGCATGCCGGCGCCGGCCATCAGCTTCGAGCCGGGCCGCTACATCGTGGCGCCTGCCGGCGTGACCCTGTACCGCGTGGGCGCCATCAAGCACGTGCACTTGTCCGATGTCAAAGACAGTGCCGGCAACCCGATTGCCGAGCGCGTGTACGTGTCCGTGGATGGCGGCATGTCCGACAACATTCGTCCGGCACTCTACGGTGCCGACTACACCGCGCGTCTGGCGAATCGCACTGGTTCCGCTGAAACGATGCTCGCCCGCGTGTGCGGTATGCACTGCGAATCCGGCGACATTGTGGTTCACGAGGTGCAGTTGCCCGCCGATTTGAAGCGCGGTGACATTCTCGCCGTGCCGGTTACCGGCGCATACGGCCGCACCATGGCCAGCAACTACAACCAGGCGCTGATCCCGGCGGTGGTTGCTGTCAGCGAGTCCGGCGCGCACGTCATGCTCCGCCGCCAGACCGTAGACGACCTACTTAACCTCGACGTCAGCGAATGAGAACTCCCCTCAGTCTCGCTGCGCGAGCCAGCTCCCCTCAAAGAGGGGAGCTGTCAGGCGTAGGTGGCCGAGGGGAGCAGCGAAGCAATTGGAATCTCCCAACTGCTGTCGGAAATAATCCGTAAAATAGCGGTGGGATATAGAAAACTTTTTGGAAGGACCCTGAATTGGCTCGCAACGACGAAACCCCGATCCGCGTCGGCCTGCTCGGTGCCGGCACCGTCGGCTCCCAGACGGCGCGTCTGATCGTCGAGCAGAAGGACGAACTGTCCGCTCGCATCGGCCGTCCGATCGAACTCACCGGCGTCGCATGCCGCCATCCGAAGGCCACCGAGGCGTTCCCATGGATCGACCAGTCCATTGTCACCACCGACACCATGAGCGTGGCCACCAACTCGGACATCGTCATCGAACTCATCGGAGGCACCACCGCGGCCCGTGAATTCGTGCTGGCCGCCATCGAATCCGGTGCCTCCGTGGTCACCGCCAACAAGGCGTTGCTGGCCAAATACGGTCCCGAGATCTACGCCGCCGCTGAAGCCAAAGGCGTCGACATCTACTTCGAAGCCGCCGTGGGCGGCGCGATCCCGTTCCTGCGGCCGTTGCGCGAGTCCCTGGTCGGCGACAGGGTGACCAGCATGCTCGGCATCGTCAACGGCACCACCAACTACATCCTCGACGAGATGACCACCAAGGGTCTCCAGTTCGATGACGTCCTGAGGGACGCCCAGGCCAAAGGCTATGCCGAAGCCGACCCGACCGGCGACATCGAAGGCTACGATGCCGCCAACAAGGCCGCCATCATGGCCACCCTCGGCTTCCACACCTCCGTGACCATCGACGACGTGTCCGTTGAAGGCATCACCAAGATCACCGCCGACGATATCGCCGCAGCTACCGCCGAACACAAGGTCATCAAGCTGCTCGCCGTGGTCGAGAACGGCGAGGCTGGCGTTTCCGCCCGAGTCTACCCGGCCCTGATCGACGAGAACCACCCGCTGGCCTCCGTGCACGGCTCCTTCAACGCCGTGTTCGTCAAGGCCGATGCCGCCGACGACCTCATGTTCTACGGACGTGGTGCCGGTGGCGCTCCGACCGCCTCCGCCGTTGTGGGCGACGTGGTGACCGAAGCCCGTCACATCACCGCCGGCTGCACCGGCCCGGCCATCCCGCTGTACAAGAATTTGCCGAAGGCTCCGATTACCGCCTCCAAGGCTGCATTCGCCGTGCGCTTCCTGATTCACGACAAGCCGGGCGTGCTGGCCGCCATCGCCGCCGAGTTCGCCAAGAACGGCGTCTCCATCAACGGTGTGAACCAGGACTTGAAGCCCACCATGACCGACCCCGGCTACGACGGCGAGATCCAGCAGCTGCGCGTCGTGACCCACCTGACCGACGAGGAAACCCTGCGCAACACCGTCAAGGCCGTGCAGGCGCTCGACTTCGTCACCGGCGACCCGTCCATCCTGCGCGTGCTGGACTGACAAACCTAAGCTCCCTCTGATGAGGCGGTCGAACGGTGAAAGCTGAATACCCAAGCTCCCCTGACAAGGGGAGCTCCTTTTTAAGGAACAACCATGAATCCAATCTGCAATAGCGTTCACGTGCGCGTGCCCGCCACGTCCGCCAACCTCGGCTCCGGCTTCGATACCGTGGGTCTGGCGCTCGACTACTATGACGAGCTCACTTTCACGCTCAACGACGACCCGAACGACGGCATTGCCCACGTGATCATCCACGGCGAGGGCGCCGACACCCTCCCACGCGACGAAACCCATCTCGTGGTCTCCACCTTCCGCCGTGCCTGTGCCACGTTCGGCCTCGGCCGACTCGGCTTCACGCTGGAAGTGACCAACAACATCCCTCAGGCTCGTGGCATGGGCTCTTCCGCCGAGGCCATCGTGGCCGGCATCGCCGCCGCCGCGGCCTTCGCCCAGACCGGTGACCTCAACCGTCCGGCCATCTTCGATATGGCCGCCCAGATTGAAGGACACCCGGACAATGTGGCCCCGGCTGTGTTCGGTGGCCTGACCGTCTCTTGGGACTTCGAAACCGCGGAAGGCGTCGGCTCGGTCGCCGTTCCTGGTGGTGAACCGCTGCACGGCGGATTCCACGCCGTCAACTACCCGGTGGACCCGTCCATCACCGCCGCCGTGTTCGTGCCCGACTATGAGCTGTCCACTGAGAAGGCCCGTCAGGCGCTGCCTAGGGAACTGCCATACAAGGACGCCGTCTACAACGTGTCTCGCGTGGGTCTGCTGCCCGCTGCGATGAATCCCGTGGTGCTGGCCCAGGCCGCCCAGCAGGGCAAGTCCGGCGTCGCCGCTGCCCCGGCTCAGGATACCGATACGTGCGCTTGCGCTGACGGAACCCGTGAATCGGCATTCGCCGACGAGCTTGCGGCCGCCCAGGCCCAGTCCAACGCGCTACTGTTCACCGCCACGCAGGACAAACTGCACCAGCCGTATCGCGGTGCCCTGATGCCGCCGTCCACCGAGCTCATTGCGCTCTTCCGCTCCAAGGGCTATGCCGCCGCAGTCTCCGGTGCCGGCCCCTGCGTGCTCGTGCTGCATTACGGCAACGCCCGCGAAGCCATCGACCAGATCGCATCGGAGCAGCTTGCTTCCGGCCATTGGCGTGTGCTTCACCTGCCCATCAACACCGCCGGCGTCGAAATCGAGCGTCGCTAAGTCGAGGAGAAGGCTCCCGCTGGCGGGAGCTGGCCGCCGCAGGCGGTCTGAGGGTGGTCCGCCATACCGGCAGAGACCACCCTCAGTCTCACTTCGTTCGACAGCTCCCGCCAGCGGGAGCATAAGGAATTAAGTCATGTCCATTCCGCTAATTCTTGCTTCCAAGTCCAAGCCTCGCCGTGACGTGCTGTATTCGGCGGGTATCTGCCCCACAATTCGCGTCTCGCACGTGGATGAGCCTGCTGCGCTGGAAGCGGCCGCCCGTGAAGAAGGCGTCACCGTCGACGATCTGAGCATCAAGCAGCGCGTGATGATTCTGGCCGTGGCCAAGGCCGAGGCCGTTCATCGTGCGTATCGTGATGTGGCCGATACTGCCGCCGCCGCGACCGGTGACCGCGTGATCGCCTACCCGCTCAAGGCCAAGGAGATCAAGGATTCGGAACGCGAAGCTGCCGGCGAAGACCTGCGTGAAGCCGCCGCCGGCAAGCCTATTGACTATTCCAAGGCGGAAATCGCCACCACGCGCGACTTCTCCGGCATCGATATGCCGACCGTCACCGAACCCATCGCCACCGCTATTGCCGGACAGCCGGGACTGACCGAGGCGACAGTCGGCCCGCTGATTCTCGGCTGTGATTCGATGTTCCTCTTGGACGGCGAATGCTACGGCAAGCCGCACAGCGAAGCCGTGGCCCGAGAACGACTGAAGCGCATGAGCGGCGCGACCGGCGAACTGTGGACCGGCCACTGCCTGATCGATTTCGCGACCGGACGTACCGTGCGCGGCGCAAGCCACGCCAAAGTCCATTTCGGCGAATTCACCGATGCCGACATCGAACGGTACATTGCCACTGGCGAGCCGCTGGAAGTCGCCGGATCGTTCACGCTGGAAGGCTTCGGTGGTGCGTTCATCGACAGCATTGAGGGCGATCCGCACGGCATCATCGGCCTCAGCCTGCCGTTGGCCCGGCATCTGGCCGGCGAACTGGGCATCACGTGGACCGACCTGTGGAATGTCGGCCGTGGTGAACTGGAACCGGAAAGCAAGGCATCGGGCAACCAGCACGCTGGCATTCTGCCGCCGGTCGAAAACGTACACCAGCCCGGCGATGGCTGGGTGGACTGCGCCTGCGGCCGCAAGCATTGGGGCGCCAACGGTGCTTCCGGTATCCTGCTGGCTCGCCGCGACCCGGTGAGTGGCAAGGTGACCCACGTGGTCATGCAACATCGCGCCGCGTGGAGCGCCGAAGGCGGCACGTGGGGTATCCCCGGCGGTGCCACTGCGGACGGCGAATCGCCCATCGAGGGCGCGCTGCGCGAAAGCTATGAGGAAGCCAACATCACTCCCGAAGACATCGAGGTGGTCGGCTCCTACTGCGAGGACCACGGCCCGTGGGCCTACACCACCGTGTTTGCCTTCGAAAAGCCCGGCCACACCGTCGAGCCCAAGGCAAACGACGACGAAAGCATGGAAATCTGCTGGGTCCCGATTGACGACGTGCCCAACCGCAAGCTCCTCACCGCCATGAAGACCGACTGGCCCCGCTTCGCCGCCCGCCTGGACGAGCTGGCCTGTGCTGGACATCGGTAGTGGTGTTGGCTGGGCCAATGTTTTGCCGATGAGTTTACTTGGGTAATGCCGTGTGAACCGCGTGTGGACCGGGACGGATTCTGCTGTCCCGGTTCGTCATTTCGTCTCTTTTGGGACAACCGGGACAGAATCTCATTCACCTGACGCCCTATCGTGCGATGGTCGCCGTCGGGGAATGGCGGAATTCCGGGGTTTTGGATTTGCATATATCGGGTGTTCATGGAAGGGCCTGTCCCGGTTCGCCAAAAGAGGCCGAAATCCCGAACCGGGACAGCCGAATCTGTCCCGGTTCGTATGTCGATCGATTGACCCCGCCACCGGGACATCAACCGCGCATAGACAGGACGCTTCAATGTCTGGCGGGCATGACCATATCGGATGACACACGTTCCCCCGTGCGTTTCGCCACGACCTCCGCCCCAAGTCAGTGCGAAAATGGCATTTTTAGCGGTGTGGTCAGCTGTCGCATGCGGAAAATCCTAAATCAACCGCCGAAGAGACACATCGCCGACTCGGCGGAACTCGCTGGTCTGCGCGCAATGAGGAGTGTTGTGTCTGAATGCGATTCAGACAATGGTCGGCGTCAAATAGCGGTCTCCAGCCATTAATCATTGGTGATTGTGGACATTGAGCGGAGTAAACATTCTAGATGATTCAGGGATATGCCGAAAATCATATCGTTCAGAGAATGAAATACCGCATCTCGGAGTAACTGACTGTCGACGTGCATGGTTTGAAATCTGATATCCACGCCCATCATGCCTAGCAAAATTACGGGAATGGGGTTCGGCCAACCGGGAGCTTCCGAATGCTCAATGCTGTATGCACTTAGTGTGTGGAAACCAGCCAATCATTGGCCAATGGCAGGCCGCAGTCGAAACCAGAAATATCCTCTCGCAGTCAGGTGCCGAGGCTCAGTGAAGTTGGTCACGTCCATATGGGATCACGCTCCAACAATTCATTCAGACGTAGGCCCATAGGTTCGTTTAATGCTGCGGTGAAATCATTCCACGCTTTACTGTTGAGCCGAATGATATGAACTTCATGGATGTCCCGATCTGCGGCGGCGAGCAGATTCGATAATGCCCATTGCAACGAAGTCATGCCTTTGGACTCGGCCGCTTGGTCGATTCTGGAACGTTGCTCTTAGGTGAGTCTCATTTCAAAACGACTGTTCTTGTTATTCTCTGTAGTCATACTCCTGTTGTACGACTTTTGTACGGACACGATTGGTGTGTGCGGGATGTCGATTGCGATGGCCATGTGGGCTCCTTTGCTTGGTCTGTTCGATGTACAGGCGCGCAGCGCGCTGGTTCCCTGAACATACCGTGCGTGCGATTCGCATATCCAGCCGAACCGGCCTATGTGGTTCCAGCTTCCGAACCGGTCTTCCACTGTTCCTCGTCTTCTCGAGCAATGAACATCTGATATATGTATTGTCGCGTCGACTGCGTATCTCTAATCCTTGCGGATGAGGAGCGGGCCGGTAATCCAGAAAGGTTCATACCGCAGCCCGATGGTCGGCTGGGCGTTCGCTCCGTACGCTCGGGAGTATGAATACAGCAGCATCGCAATTGCAGCAGACTCAGCCGGCGCCGGGACCGGCGGCTCAGCCTCAGCAACCCCAACAGTTCCAGCAGCCGGCATCGCACACCCAGCAGTGGTCCCCGGTCATCGAGGCCCACGACCTGGTCATGGACTACACCGCCAGCATGGCCCGCGCGCAAGCCGGGCACGGCGTCACCGGTGTGGTTCCCGCCGGCGCAGGTGCCGGCTACGCACCGGCTCCCGCAAACCCCGCCGCCCAAGGCACCGCAGGAATACCCGGTGCTGGGCAACCGAATCAGCCCATCCAACCGGGCTTCGTCATGCCCACCATGCACACGCTTGCCTTGAACCACGTGAACTTTGTGCTGGGCGAGGGCGAGACGGTTGCAGTGATGGGCCCGTCCGGCTCCGGCAAATCCACTTTGCTGCACGCGCTCGCCGGCATCATTAAGCCGACCGCCGGCACCGTCATCTTCCGTGGTGCCGACCTGAGCCGCATGAGCGACGCCGAGCGCACCAAACTGCGCCGCAACGCCTTCGGCTTCGTCTTCCAATCCGGCCAGCTGCTGCCCGAACTGCCGGCGGTCGAAAACATCGCCCTGCCGATGATGCTTGACGGCATGCCCTACCGCACCGCCACCGACACGGCGATCCTGTGGCTGGAACGCATGGGATTGCGCGCGCTCGCCACGCACCGGCCGGGGGAGATGAGCGGCGGACAGATGCAGCGCATCGCCATCGCCCGTGCGCTCGCCGTCAAACCTGCCGTGGTCTTCGCCGACGAACCGACCGGTGCCCTCGATCAGGCCACCGGCCGCGAGGTCATGGGCATCCTCATGGCCGCCGCGCGGGACAACGGTTCCGCCGTGGTCGTCGTCACCCACGACCCCAACGTCGCTTCGTTCTGCTCGCGCACCGTGACCATGCAGGACGGCCAGCTGGGAGGCGTACGATGAGCACTTTCGCATTGTGGCGATTGTTCCATCGCCCCGGCTCGCGTGGCAGTGCGGGTCATACTTCGGTGTTGGCCATCATTGCTTTTGCCGCAGCCACCACTATCTTTCTCACCGTTTTGGGCGGCGTGCATGGGTTCATGTGGCGCGCCTCCGCCGACCACACCATTGGATGCGCAATCAATCTCGACGCTTGCAAACCCGGAACAGCGGAAATCTGGAAGCAGCGTATCGCCAATCCCCACAGCCTGGATCAATACGCCACGGCATATGTCGTGCTGGCGTTCTTTGCCTGCCTGCTGCTGATTGTGCCGTTCGTGGCGCTTGCCGGTTCCGCCGCGCGATTGGCTGCGTCCCGTCGTGACGCTCGGCTCGCATCCCTGCGCTTGGCAGGCGCGACCACGGGGCAAGTTATTCGCCTTACGGCGCTTGATGCGGCTGGGCAGGCCTTGGTGGGGGCGCTGATTGGCATCGCGGGGTACTGCGTGTTGATCCCCCTAATCATGTTGCTGCATTTCCAGAATCAGACGTTTACGTTCGAGCAACTGTGGGTGGGGCCGATTGCCTTGATCATTACGCTTGTTGGCGTGACCGTGTTGGCGCTGATCTCTTCGCTGGTCACGCTTCGGCGCGTGGCCATCACGCCACTCGGCGTCACTTCACGCGTTGCGACTACGCTGCCGTCCGGCTGGCGTGTGGTGGTGTTCGCCGTCATCATGGTGATTGCCGTTCTTCTGTTCAAGAATCCGATGGTGCTGGCTCAGGCCGGTGAAGTAGTGATGTACGGCGTGATCATCGGCTTCATGCTGCTGTGCTTCGCGCTGGTGAACCTCGTGGGCTCCTGGGTGGTCACCGCTCGCGCCAAAGCCAAGGCCAAGCGGCCCAAGGATGCGGCCACGATGATTGCCATGCGCAGGATTCTCGACAATCCGAAGCGTGCGTGGCGCAATGTGTCCGGTATTGCGTTGGCCGTGTTCATCGCCGGCATCACGTCAATCTGTGGCTTCCTTGGCTCGGCCGCTGTGGTGGGCGACCCCAATGATCCATCCACCGTGTTCATTCGCGATATCGGCACGGGCGGCATCCTGACCCTCGTATTCGCCGCAGTGCTTGCGGCGGTCAGTTCCGGCGTGATGCAGGCTGGCAGCGTCTACGATCAAGCCGGCGAATACCGCATGCTGGTGCTGGAAGGCACTGATGTCAAGACCTTGAACCGTGCGCGATTCATCGAGGTACTCACCCCGCTCAACATCGTGGTGATCGTGGCCGGCGGCTGTTCCATGCTGCTTATGGCCCCTCTGTTCGCCGCTTCGATGACCGAACCGGCCACGCTGGCCAGCTTCTTCGGCGGGCTTGTGCTGTGCTATGCGCTGGTCTCCATCGGCGCGTTCGCGTCCAATCGGGTGGCGGCCAGCTTGAATCTGGCCGATTATCGGGCTGATGACTGAGGCGGTACGGTACTTTCCCGGATGACGACGCTGGTGGGAAGGATGACGTGCATATCGCCCGGATTGTCATTGCGGTTGTCGATGATCATCTGCACGGCACGTTGTGCGATTTCGCTGAACGGCTGGTGCACGCTGGTCAGGGAAGGCATGAGCTGATCAGCGGGGAAAATGTCGTCAAACCCCATTACGGACAACTGTTTGGGTAACGGAATCTTATGTTCACGTGCCGCGCGATACGTGCTTACCGCCGACAAGTCGTTGCAGCAGAAAATCGCGGTGGGTCGGTCGGGGAGTTCCAGCAGCCGGCAGGCTGCTTCATAGCTTGTTTCGGCGGGAAAGTAGTCGCCCTGTTCGATATAGGACTCCGGCAGATCCACCCCGGCCTGTTGCAGAGCGACGGTGAATCCGCTATAGCGCGCGATGCTGGTCTGTAGGTTCGCCGGCCCCCGGATGACGGCGATGCGTCGATGGCCGAGCGACAGCAGGTGTTTGCCGGCCTGGTATCCTGCGGTCCAGTTATCGATGGACACGCTCATCACATCCGAATCGACGGTATCGATTGGGTCGATGATGACCACGGGAATACTGCGTGATTTCAACAAAGACTTCGCTTGAGTGGTCAGACCGCCCATCTGCTGCATAATCACGCCTTGGGGATTCCTATCGATGATGCCGCGGAAACAGTCTTCCGTGGCATCGCCATGGTTGGTCTGGGTGACCGTGATGGCGAGGCCCGCCTGCTGCGCCCAGTGCGAGGCATATTTGATGAGTTCCATCGTGCCGTTGTGCGCGATGTACTCGACGACGAGTTCGATGGTGGGGGAGAGCTTGGTACTCACCAGCGGGCGCGAGTAACCATGCTCGCGCAGCACCTGTTCGACCTGACGTCGCGTCTCGTCGGAGATGCCGGGCCGGCCGTTGATCACCTTGGAGACGGTCGAGGGGGAGACACCGGCGATCTTCGCCAGATCACCGACCTTGAGCTTATGCGTGGGATTGTCGTTGGCCATCACCGCTCCTCTCTGCCATTGCCTCTGTTCACCATTATGGCCCATAACGCCGCATTTTTTCGTAGTTTTCCTTACTTCGCGTGTTCTGGGAGAAAAATTTTCGTAATCGGGTTTGTAAATTTCTAAATCAAGGGGTATGCTGAAGGCAATGGTTCACCAAGGCGAAGGAGCCCGAACACATGAGTACCATCACCCAAGTCAAGACGTATGACTTCCGATTCCCCACCTCTCAGACGCTGTCCGGTTCGGACGCGATGAACCCCGATCCCGACTACTCCTCCGCATACGTGGAGATCTCCACCAGCGCGGATGACGGTATCAAGGGCGTCGGCTTCGTGTTCACCATCGGCCGCGGCAACGATGTGGTTTGCAAGGCCATCGAATCGATGTCGCAGGTGCTGATTGGGCGCAACACCGAGGAACTGCTCGACAACATGCGCATTGCATGGGATCTGTTCGTGCATGATTCCCAATTGCGCTGGCTCGGCCCTGAGAAGGGCGTGGAGCATATGGCCATCGGCGCCGTGCTTTCCGCGCTGTGGGACATCAAGGCCAAGCGTGCCGGCAAGCCGTTGTGGCTGCTGTTGGGCGAGATGGAACCCGAGGAACTCGTCTCCACGCTCGACTTCCGCTACATGACCGACGCGCTCACGCCCGCCGAAGCCGTTGAGATTCTTCGGGAAGGGCAGAAGGGCAAGGCCGAGCGTATCAAGCACCTGCTCGAGGTCGGCTACCCCGGCTACTCCACCGCCCCCGGCTGGCTTGGCTACTCCGACGAGAAGATGGTCGCGCTCGCCAAGGAGGAGACGCAGGTCAAGGGATTCAAGCAGATCAAGCTCAAGGTCGGCCAGAACATCGACGACGATCTGCGTCGCCTGGCCAAGGCCCGCGAAGCCATCGGCCCCGACGTGCGTCTTGCCGTGGACGCCAACCAGGTGTGGGATGTTCCCACCGCCATCGACTGGATCAACAAGTTCCACGACTTCGATCTGGCTTGGGTGGAGGAGCCGACCAGCCCCGACGACGTGATCGGCCACGCCACCATCGCCCGCGCCATCAACCCCATCAAGGTGGCCACCGGCGAGCAGATGCAGAGCCGCATCCTGTACAAGCAGTATCTGCAGGCGAACGCCTTCGGCATCATGCAGATCGACGCCACCCGCGTGGCCGGTCCGCAGGAGATCGTGCTCGAATACCTGCTCGCGAAGAAGTTCAACAAGCCCGTCTGCCCGCACGCCGGCGGCGTGGGCCTGTGCGAGGCCGTATGCCACTTCGCGATGTTCGATTACGTGGCCGTGTCCGGCACGATGGACGGCCGCATGATCGAATACGTCGATAACCAGCATGAACATTTCGTCCACCCGACCGAGATCAAGGACGGCAACTACGTCGCTCCGACCGCTCCGGGCAACGGTACCGAAATGACGCTGGAGACGGCCGAGAAGTACCTGTATCGCGGCTGACCGCAACTGGAAATTCATAACTGAACAACACAACTTAACACAACAACACACAACCACTCCGGCTGGGGTGCCGAAGCCCCGGCCGGGCGTGACATGGAACACCCATGAAACGCAGAATAAGGATGGACGAAGGAGTTCCCATGGATCTGCATCTCGAAGGCAAAGTCATCATCATCACCGGCGGCTTCAAGGGCATTGGCAAAGGCATCACGCTGCAACTGGCCCAGGAAGGCGCGATCCCGGTGGTGATCAACCGCTCGGACAGCGCGCTCGAGGAGTTCAAGAAGGATATCGAGCAGTACACGACCGAATACGACGTGCATCTGCTTGATCTGAACGACACCGACAAGATCGCCGGCATCGTCGAGGAGACCTACAAGAAGTACGGCCATATCGACGGCATCGTGAACAACGCCGGCAAGAACGACAACAAGGATCTCGAAACCACCACCTGGCGCGAATTCGAGGAATCGATCCACGGCAACCTGACTCACTATTACGAGCTGGTCCACGCGGCCGTGCCGTATCTCAAGGAAAGCCATGGCGCCGTCGTGAACATCTCCTCGAAGACCGCGCTTACCGGCCAAGGCAAGACTAGCGCCTACGCGGCCGCCAAGGGCGCGATCCTGGGACTCACACGCGAATGGGCCGCCGCTCTCGTCAAGGACCGGGTGCGTGTCAACGCCATCGTTGTCTCCGAATGCTGGACCCCGCTGTACGCCGACTGGATCAAGACCTTCGGTGACGAGGCCGCACAGAAGGCGCGCCTGTCGGTGATCACCGACAAGATCCCGCTGGAGCACCGCATGACCACCACCGAAGAGATCGGTAATGAAGCGGCATTCCTGCTCTCCGACCGCTCCAGCCACACCACCGGCCAGTGGGTGTTCGTCGACGGCGGCTACGTCCACCTTGACCGTGCGCTCGCCTGACTTCGAGGTCCGGCGCACATCCTACGAGAGATACGAAATGGACCGAAACGGGGCATATATGGCCTGATAGGCCATTTTCATGGGGTGTGATCGGGGGAGGGTAAACTCGTACCGGTCACATCCGAACCGTCGGCTCCGCCTCTATGGGGAGCCTTACAATGCAGCACCGAATCGCGCGCCGCGTCCGAATGCTCCATGCGGCGCGTGACTCTCAAGGAGGAGAGAAACCATGGCATCCAACACTCCGACGACGACGTCGAAGTCCACCAGGGGCAAGAGCTGGATCATCGCATTCGCTCTGGTCACGCTACTGTTCTTCACCTGGGGCCTGACGATGAACCTCGTCAGCGCCATCCGCGATCCGTTCGCCGTTTACCTCAACCTCAACAGCACCGAATCCTCGCTGCTGCAGGTCGCCTACTTCGGCGCCTACTTCGTAATGGCCATTCCGGCGACAATGGTCGCCAAGCGCTTCGGCTATAAGGGCGGTATGATCTGCGGCCTGATCTTCTTCGTGATCGGCTCGTTCCTGACCATACCCGCCACCACGTCTCTGAGCTACGGCCTATTCCTGCTCGCCATGTTCGTTATCGCGCTCGGCGCCGCCTCGCTCGAGGCGAACTGCAATCCCTATATCATCAAGCTCGGCGACGAGAAGGGCGAATCCTTCCGCCTGAACCTCGCACAGAGCTTCAATGCGGTCGGCTCGGTCGTCAGCCCGCTGATTCTTGGCATGATTCTCGGCAACACCGCCTCCGCCAAGCCCGGTGACCCCGGCTTCGAGGAGTCCAAGGTCGCCTTCATGAGCCAGACCCGTATGTTCTACATCGTCATCGGCGTGATTCTCGCAATCGTCATCGCCGTGTTCGTCATCGCCAAGCTCCCTTCGCCCCCGGGCGACGAGGAGGAAGCGGCCGGCGGCGTTGCTCAGGACAGCTCAATCGGCGCGCTCGTCAAGAAGCCGTGGGTCGTCCTCGGCGTCATCGCCGAGTTCGTGTACGTCGGTCTGCAGACCATCGGCTTCTCCACGTTCTCCACGTTCGCGCAGCAGCAGTGGGAGGGTATGAGCGCCGGCATGGCCGCCACGTTCCTCGCCGTCCTTACACTGATGTACACGATTGGCCGATTCGTCACCACCCCGTTCATGGCCAAGTTCGAGCCAGGCAAGATCCTCGGTTTCTACATGATCGGTGCCACGATCCTCATGATTCTCACCGCCATGGGATTGGGTAAGATATCGGTCATCACGTTTATCGCTCTGTACTTCTTCATGTCCATCGCCTACGGCACGATTTTCGCCCTCGCTCTGACTCATCTGAAGGGCGCCGCGGCCAAAACCGGCTCCAGTCTGATCACGATGTCTATCGTCGGCGGCGCGATTATCCCGCTCGTCTACGGTGCGATCACCGATGCGGCCGGCATGAACGTGATGCTCTGGGCGACCGTTCCGTTGTTCCTCTTCCTGGTTTGGTACGCATTCTGGGGTTCCAAGATCGGTCTGAAGGAGGCCTGACATGACACTCAACGTAATCGATTCCCACTTCCATATCTGGGATCCGGATGCGCAGGATCTGCCATGGCTAGCAGGGTTGCCCTCACTGCAGCACCGGTACACGGTTGACGACCTCGCCGCGGAATACGCCAAATTTGGCGTGAATTTCCTCGGCGGCGTATACGTGGAGGTTGACGCGGCCGACCATGAGCTTGAGGACCGGCTGCTGTACGAGAATGCAAGTCCTCTGATCTTGAAGCGCATGTTGCAAGGACGGGTAAGCCCTTGGATGCGTGTCCCGATTAATGCCGATGGCATCAGGGAACCGCTGCATGTGGATTCCGAGCCGCGGGGCCGTGCGCTCGAACCCGAATTCATCGCCGGTCTACGCGCGATGGCCGCCAAGGGATTGCCATTCGAGCTGTGCAACCGTGGCCCGGAACTGGGCGACATGGCCAAGGCGTTCGCGCAGGTTCCCGAAGTGACGGTCATCATCGATCATCTCGGCAACGTGCCCGGGCTTGATGAGGAATCGTGCGCCGCGCTCGCAGCGTTGGCCGAACTGCCGAATTCGTATATCAAGGTTTCCGGCGACAACCCGGTGGGCCCGGACATCGTGAAATACGTGCGGGACACATTCGGCCCGAAGAAGGTGCTGTACAGCTCCAACTGGCCGGTCGTGGAACTCAACTCGACCTTTGCCACGCACTTCCAACTCATGCTGGACACGTTCGGCGAGGACGAGGACTTCTTCGAAAACAACGCCCGTCGCGCTTACAACATCGACTAAACCCAAGCCCCCTCTGATGAGGGGGGTGCTTTGCCGAATAGCGCAAACTATTTCGTGCGGTACACAAACAGACGAGTACGAGGAGGCAAGCACGAGGAAAGGGAGACCTCGCAGTTGCGGACGGAATCATTCGTCCGCAACTGCGAGGTCTCCCTTTTCTCGCCGTATCGGTATGTGTTGGTAAAAGGTACTGCGGCTGACGGCTGATATTCCGGTGCCGTCAGCGCCGTCAAGCGTTATCTTGCGTTATTCCGCGTTGAAGACGACTCCCTTCTGCAGGATTAGGTTCGCGTACTGCGCCGACTCGCCGCTGGCAATCACACAGTAGGCGTTCTTCGCCTGCTCATAGAACGCGAAGCGCTCAAGCGATCCAATCGCATCCGCACCGCGTTCGTCATGCTCCTTGATGAGGCCCGCGTACACATCCCAGATCGGCGTCGCAACCGTATCGCCCGGCACTTTTTCCATCAGCGTCGCCGGCTTGTCCACATACGTGTCAAGCGGGAACACCGTCAGAATCGCTTTGAGGATCTCGCCGCCACCGTGGCCGTCCATACGAACCACGATTGCGTTCTTGCCGATTGATTCGGCTGGGAAGTTGCCGTCCGCGATGACCAGCTGATCGCCATGACCCATCTCGCACAGCACTTTCAGCAGCTCCGGCGGGATGATTTTCGGAATACCTTTGAGCATGAAGCCTCCTTGCTCGTTGCCTTGACGCCGCGGCAACCCCGCCACGGCGTCAATCGTGGCCGCAGGGCATTCCCGCAACCGTCGATGTGCTACTAGTTTACCTCGCGTAAGCGAAAAATTCCATGTCAGATGGTAATTTTTCCAAACACATCTTCGATTTCATGGGGATTCGCTTCAAGCGGTCGCGAGATCATGGGCATTCTCATGGCCGCCGGTGTGAACCTCGCCGATTACCATGCCGATGACTGAGATCAGCTCAGCAGCGCCGCGATGATCGCGATAAACACCGGGCTGGTCATGGTGCTCATCAGAATGCCGTCGCGCGCGAAGGTGAGGCCCACGTTGTAGCGGGCCGCGTAGTTGTACACGTTCTGGCCGGTGGGCAGAGCGGCGAGCACCACGCAGGCGTACAGCTCGGAGCCGCGGAAGCCCATCACGAAGTAGGCGAGCAGGAACGCGATGATCGGCATGATGATGTTCTTGAGGACCGCGACCGTGAAGATGGCCGGTCGATCGCCCTTCTGCTGCAGCGGCTTGGTGCCGTGCAGGGACATGCCGAACGCCATCAGGATCATCGGCACAGCCGAATCGCCGATCATGTCGATTGGGTCGAAAATGAATTTCGGCACCGGGAACCAGCCGCTTTTAGCGGAAATCGCAGAGACCACAATGCCCAGCAGCGAGCCGATAAGCAGCGGTTGATGCAGTGGCTGCTTGGCGATTTCCTTGATGGAGACCTTGCCCTTGGTGGTCACGTCCAGCACTGTCAGGCCCACCGGTGTGAAGATGGCCTGCTGCATGACCAGAATCGGTGCCACCAGCGCCGGGTTGCCCAGAATGTAGGTGGCGATTGGCAGGCCGATGTTATTGGAATTAAGGTACAGCGAATTCAGGGCGCCGATGGTGGCGTCCGGGGCGTTCAGGTGGAAGAACATGCGGTTGAGCACCAAGAACACCACGCCCACCAGCACGGCGGAGAAGAACGCCACGATAATCGAGGGGTGGAAGATGTCGAAGATCGGCTCCTTGGAGAGAATCGCGAACATCAGGCACGGGCTTGATACGAAGAAGGAGAAACGGTTGAGCACCATCTGAGCGGACGGCCCGCCGATTCGCATTCGTGCGGCGACATATCCCACCGCAATCACGATGCCGATAACGCAGAAGCCTTGCATGGCGCTGATTAGACCTGACATAATCCTCCCTTTCGCCACCCCAGTGTGGCACATAAAAATGTATTCGGCCGCAAAATCTCATGTAGTGGGTGTGCTGGGCCCGCCGCCCACGCGGTACGCTGGTCACATGACGCTTGAATTGAACCGCACCGCATCCACTGCCGAGCAGCTGAACAGCCTGCTCACCCAGATCATGGAGAACTTCTCCGTGTCCGACCACGAGGGCCCCCTCACCGACGAGGCTGAGGCCTTCCTGGGCGGGCAGGAACACCTGACCGTCCGTCGTCACGGTGACACAGTGGTGGCCAGCACCGACTTCGGCAAGCCGAGCCGTGTGATCTTGGCCGGGCACCTCGATACTGTGCCGGTCATCGACAATTTCCCACCAAAGTGGCTGGAGCCCGGCGATTCGCTGATTCGCGAAGAAATCGCCCACGCTCATCCCGAAGACCGCGTGCTGTGGGGCCGCGGTGCCACCGATATGAAGGCCTCCGACGCAGTGATGCTCTACCTTGCCGCCACGCTCGACGGCCTCACGCCGGAAACCACCCCGAAAGTCGACCTCACCTACGTCTTCTACGACCATGAGGAAGTCGTCGCCGAAAAGAATGGCCTACGCAAAGTCGTCGAGGCCCATCCCGATTGGATCACCGGCGATTTCGCCATCATCGGCGAACCCACCAACAGCGGCATCGAGGGCGGCTGCAACGGCACGATTCGCTTCGACGTCGTGACCCACGGCGTGGCCGCCCACTCCGCCCGCGCGTGGATGGGGGAGAACGCCATCCACAAGGCGGCCGACATTCTGAACCGACTCAACACCTACGAGCCGGCCACCGTGAACGTGGACGGGCTCGACTATCGCGAGGGCCTCAACGCCACTCTGATCTCCGGCGGCAAAGGCACGAACGTCATTCCGGATGAATGCCGCGTGCACGTCAACTACCGCTTCGCCCCGGACAAGTCGCTGGCCGAGGCCAAAGCCCTGATGATGGGCGCGGACGCCGGTGCCGAACTCGGCAATGGCGAGCATGTGGCCACCGGCGGCGTGTTCGAGGACTACGGCATCGAAATGAAGGACGAAAGCCCTTCCGCGCGCCCGGGTCTGAACGCCCCGCTCGCCCAGGATCTGGTCCGACTGGTTAAGGAGCGCACTGGCCGCGACCCACTGGCCAAGCTCGGCTGGACCGACGTGGCACGCTTCTCTCAGCTCGGTATCCCGGCCGTCAACCTCGGTGCCGGCGATCCGCTGCTGGCTCACAAGCACGACGAGCAGGTGCCCGAATCCGATCTGACCGCCATGGCCGCAATCCTTACCGACTGGCTGGTCTGACACCTCTCTAGCTCCCCTCGCTGAGGGGAGCTGTCACCGCAGGGAGGGGAGCCGAGAGAACGTCAGCCTCGCCGGGCCACGCCCGCACAAAATATGTGGCATACTAAAGGATGGTGGTTCTGCATAACCATCAGCGTGTGAGATGGCGTCGATCCCCTTGCGGCTCTCGAGAATGAGACAACGCAAGCGCCGGTGTCCGCCACCCGCAGGACAGACTTGAGACGAAGTTGCCTTTACGCGGCGCGTTTTCGCGCGGCCACGGTGAGAGCGTGGTGTGAGCCAAGCGTATAGGCCTGGAAATAGGCGTCGTGATGCAGCGCGCCGCGAGGAGCATTGTGCCCACTGATAACCGTGAAGGTTTCGTCAACGACGGAACCGATAATTCAACCGTATCCAATGCCGATTCGGCTGCAGCCGTGAACGCTGCGCCTGCCGCCGCCTCCCAGCCCGCCGAACCTGTTCGCCGTCGTCGCGGCGGCCGTCGCGTGGTTCGCGGCACCGGTGCTGCCGGCGCTTCTCTGGAACTGCAAGTGCAGGAACGCACCCCGCTGTTCGAAGCCCCCGCGCTTCCCGATGCCGGCACTGCGGCCGATTCCAGCGATTCCGATGAATCCAGCGATTCCAAGGATTCCGCCGAACGCCCAACCCGTCGCCGTACGCGCCGCGCCGCTTCCACAGTGGTCGACTCGTATAGCGAGGATGATCGTCCTCGTCGTTCGCGCCGCACTGTCAGTGTCGATGATTTCGATGACGATGACGCCCCACGTTCCCGTCGCCGTTCGGTTGCGGACGATAACGATTACGACGAGGACCGCCCGGTTCGCCGCCGCTCTCGCCGTGCATCTATGGATATGGATGATGATGACGAGGACCGCCCGGTTCGCTCCCGCTCTCGCCGTGCAGTTGCGGATACGCACGAGGACACCCCGGATGAGCGCCTGTTCGATGCGGTCGAATCCCTGCCCTCTGGCCACGAGACCATGCGCCGCGGCAAGCCGATGACGTCCCTGCTCTTCCAGGAACCGGTACTGCCCGCCGCTGTGGATGCGCACGATACCGCTGACACTCGTGATGACGATGTTGACGCCGACGAACGTCCGTCTCGTCGCTCCCGCCGCTCGCGCAGCCACGATGATGACGACGCGCAGCCGCGCAGCCGCCGCCGTGACGACCGTGACGATCGTGGCCGCAACGCTGCCGCCGGTGACGCCAATGCCAGCGCCAACGCGGACCATGATGATTTCGATTCCAATGACGCTTCCGACTCTCGCCGTTCCCGTCGCTCCCGCCGCCTGAACGCCCAGGAGCGCCGTGCAGCCGCCGAAGTCGAGCAGATTGAGGAAGACCTCGAGCTGGACGATATCGCCTACTCGCCGATTGCCGAAGAGGAGGGCGACGAAGAATCCGACGCCATCCGCACCCGTTCGCGCCGTCGCCGCCGTCGCGGCTCACGCGGCGAAACCGGTGCCAACGGCGAGCACGATACCGCCGAGAACGATGCCGAGGATACGCGTTCCCGCCGTCGTGACGATCGCGATGATCATGACCGTGATCGCGATGAGGACGATGAGGAGCAGACCGTCACTCGCCGTCGCCGCCGCCGTCGTGGCGGCAAGAACGGCGAGGGCACCGACGACCAGAGTCAGAACAGCGAACAGCCGCTGGTCCGCCGCTCCCGCAAGCAGCAGTACATCGACGAGATCACTGATGTGGAGGGCTCCACTCGTCTCGAGGCCAAGAAGCAACGCCGCCGTGACAACCGTCGTGAGCGCAGCCGCCAGAGCCAGCTCATGGAGCAGGACTTCCTCGCACGCCGCGAGAACGTGGACCGCCTGATGGTGGTGCGTGAGAAGGAACAGCACACCCAGATTTCCGTGGTGGAAGACAATGTTTTGGTCGAGCATTACGTCTCCGACATTCAGGAAGTACAGACCGTCGGCAACATCTATCTTGGCCGCGTGCAGAACGTGCTGCCCAGCATGGAGGCCGCATTCGTGGATATCGGCCAGGCCCGCAACGGCGTGCTCTACGCCGGCGAGGTCAACTGGGATGCCGCTCGTCTCGAAGGCCAGCCGCGCCGCATCGAGCTGGCGTTCAAGTCCGGCGACCCGGTGCTCGTGCAGGTCACTAAGGACCCGATCGGCCACAAGGGTGCCCGCCTGACCTCTCAGGTCACGCTCGCCGGCCGCTTCCTGGTGCTCGTGCCATCCGGCGGCATGACCGGCGTGAGTCGCAAGCTTTCGGAGCGCGAACGCAGCCGTCTGAAGAACATCGTCTCCAAGATCGCCCCGAAAGACATGGGCGTGATCATCCGCACCGCAGCCGAGGGCGCATCCGAAGACGCCATCGTCAAGGATCTCGAATCACTGGTCCGCCAGTGGGAGCGCATCAACGCCAAGCGCGAGGAATTCTGGCACGGCAAGCGCCCGAAGCTCCTGCAGGGCGAGCCCGACGTGGCCATCCGCGTGGTGCGCGACATCTTCAACGACGACTTCAGCAAGCTCATCGTGGAAGGTGACAAGGTCTACGGCCGCATCGAGGAATACCTGGACACCATGGCCCCCGACTTGAAGGACAAGCTGGAGAAGTGGGACCCGGCCGAGCATGAAGGCAAGGACGTGTTCGACAAGTGGTCCATCGACTCCCAGCTGCGTAAGGGCATGGAGCGTCAGGTTTACCTGCCGTCCGGCGGCTCGATCGTCATCGACCGCACCGAAGCCATGACCACCATCGACGTGAACACCGGACGCTTTATCGGCAAGGGCAAGTCCTTGGAGGAAACGGTGACGCGCTGCAACCTGGAGGCGTCCGAAGAGATCGCCCGCCAGCTGCGCCTGCGCGATATCGGTGGCATGGTGATGATCGATTACGTCGACATGGTCATGCCCGCCAACCGCGATTTGGTGCTGCGCCGCTTGGTCGAATGCCTGGCACGCGACCGCACCAAGCATCAGGTGGCCGAAGTCACCTCGCTTGGTTTGGTGCAGATGACCCGCAAGCGCATCGGCCAGGGTCTGGTCGAGGCGTTCTCCGAGGAATGCCCGACCTGCAAGGGCCGTGGTTTCATCCTGCATGATCAGCCGACCGTTTCGGCCGACTACGACGATCCCTACGCGCTTCGCGGTGGCGACCCGTTCGTCAAAACCAACAAGCACGGTCGCGGCACCGCTCCCGCTCCCGAACCGGCTGGTTCCAGCGCTGACGTCAAAGCCAAACTGGCTCAGATTGCCGCCGCTGCCGTCGCTGCCAACAACACGGCGGAAGAGTAAGCGGAAGAGTAACAGGTGTGTCGTGCTTGACACGCGGGCAAAAATCATTTGATTTAGTCCGTATGGTGGTGTAGATTCGAAACTCGGTGTCTGACCGCAGGCTCGGTGCGTGTTAGGCAAGGTAGCTTTCCAAAACATAAAAGGAACGATAATGTACGCGATTGTGAAGGCCGGTGGCCATCAGGAAAAGGTCGAGGTTGGCGACGTCATCCTCGTGAACCGTCTCGACGCCAAGAAGGGCGATACCGTGGAATTCCCGGTCTCCCTCGTTGTCGATGGTGACAAGGTCACCCTTGCCGCCGCCGATCTGGCCAAGGTGTCCGTCAAGGCTGAGGTCGTGAACGACGAAGCCAAGGGCCCGAAGATTGACATCCAGAAGTACAAGAACAAGACTGGTGTTGCTCGCCGTAAGGGTCACCGCCAGAAGCTGACTATCGTCAAGATCACGGCGATTGCCTGAGTTATAGAAAGGACCATGAATCATGGCACATAAGAAGGGTGCGTCCAGCTCTCGCAACGGTCGCGATTCTAACCCGCAATACCTCGGCGTGAAGAAGTTCGGCGGCGAAGCCGTCGTGGCCGGCAACATCATCGTTCGCCAGCGTGGCACCAACTTCCACCCGGGCCACAACGTCGGCATGGGCAAGGATCACACGCTGTTCGCCCTCACCGATGGCTCCGTGAAGTTCGGTGTGCGCCGCGACCGCAAGGTTGTCGACGTCATCGCCTGAGCGATATAGCGTCAAGTTTTTTCCAAGCCGCGCCCGTAAGGACGCGGCTTTTTTGTAAGGTAATCAATATGAGTGATTTTGTGGATCGAGTAACCGTCCATGTCAAGGGCGGCGATGGGGGCAACGGTTCGGCCGGCATCCGTCGTGAGAAATACAAGCCGTTGGCCGGTCCGAACGGCGGCAATGGCGGCGACGGCGGTTCCGTGGTGTTCGTGGCCGACCGTAACGCCACCAGCTTGCTCGACTATCGTTTCATGCCGCATCGTGTCGCCGGCAGCGGCACCATGGGCCTGGGCGATAATAAGGACGGCTCCAAGGGCGAGGATCTGATTCTGCCCGTGCCCTGCGGCACCGTCGTCTTTGAGGCGCGCGGCGAACAGGGCAAAGCCAAGCATCCCGGCGCACAGCTCGCCGACTTGCGCCACGAGGGCGACCGCTGCGTTGTCGCCCAGGGCGGTGCCGGCGGCCTCGGCAACATCGCCCTGGCCAACAAGACCCGCCGTGCCCCCGGCTTCGCCCTGCTCGGCGAACTCGGTGAAGAGCGCGACGTGATTCTGGAACTGAAGTCCATCGCCGACGTGGCGCTGGTCGGTTTCCCCTCGGCCGGAAAGTCGTCCCTGATTGCGGCGATGAGCTCCGCCAAGCCGAAGATCGCCGACTACCCATTCACCACGCTGGTGCCGAATCTCGGCGTCGTTATCGCCGGCGACTCTCGATACACCATCGCCGATGTGCCGGGACTGATTCCGGGCGCCTCCGAAGGCAAGGGCCTGGGACTGGAGTTCCTGCGCCACATCGAACGTACCGAAATCATCGCCCATGTGATCGATTGCGCCACGCTTGAACCGGACCGCGACCCGATGTCCGACTACCACGCGCTGGAAAACGAGTTGGCGCTCTACGCCGACAAGCTCGAGCTGCCGTTGGGTGCCATCCCGATTCCCGAACGCCCGCGCATCGTGATCCTGAACAAGATCGATGTGCCCGAGGCCAAGGAATTGGCCGAGTTCGTGCGTCCGGAGTTCGAGAGACTCGGGCTGAAGGTCTTTGAGATCTCCACTGCCTCACACGAGGGTCTAAAGGAGCTCAACTTCGCGTTGTCTGCGCTGGTGCACGAGATGCGTGAGGAAGTGGCCAACCGCGAGCAGGCCGAAGAGGAGGCTCGCGTGGTCATCAAGCCATTGGAGACCAAGGGCCGCCGTCCGCGTCGCGCTGACGAGGGCGGCAGCGCGCTTGAGTTCACGGTCGAGCGCCGCGAGCTCGGCAATGGCGAAGTGTTCTTCGAGGTGCGTGGCGTCAAGCCGGAGCGCTGGGTCATGCAGACCAACTTCGACAATGACGAGGCCGTGGGCTACCTGGCTGACCGCTTGGCCAAGCTGGGCGTGGAGGACGAGCTGCGCCGCAAGGGTGCTCACCCCGGCGACGAAGTGCGCATCGGTCGTGGTGCCCGTATGGTCGAATTCGATTGGGATCCGACCATCTCCGCCGGTGCTGAAATGCTCGACGGCTCCAACCTCGGTGCCCGAGGCAAGGATCTGCGTCTCGAAGAGCAGGACCCGCGCACGCACCGCCGCTCCAACGCCGAACGTCGTGCCCAATACCACGAGATGATGGACGCCCGTGCCGCCGTGCGCGACGCGATGATGGCCGAACGCAAGGCCGGCCACTGGGCCGACCCGACCGTTGACGACGATCGCCATGATGAGAACAGCCTCTTCGGCCACGGTGAGTCCAGCGAAGATGGTGAAACCGAGGAATAAATGAGCACTCCCAGTCAGGCCGAGGTGCGGCGCATGGTCGCCGCAGCCGGAACCATTGTCGTGAAAGTCGGCTCCAGCTCACTGACCCAGCCGAGCGGTCACCTCGACCCGGACAAGCTCGACGCTCTGGCTGCCGCCCTTGCCCAAATACGACTGATGGGCGGGCGTGTAGTACTGGTTTCCTCTGGTGCTATTGCGGCCGGCTTCGGCCCGCTGGGCTTTGACGAACGCCCGGCCGACGTGGCTACTCAGCAGGCCACCGCAGCGGTCGGCCAAGGTTTGCTCATGGCTCGCTACGAGACTGCTTTTGGCCGTTTCGGTATTCGCGTAGGCCAGATTCTGATTACCGCTGAAGACACGATTCGTGCCACCCAGTACCGCAATGTGGAACGCACGCTGGACCGTCTGCTCGACCTCGGCGTGGTGCCGATTATCAACGAAAACGATTCGTTGGCCTCGAACGAGATTCGTTTCGGCGATAACGATCGACTCTCCGCCTTGGTAGCCAATCTGGTGCGGGCCGAAGCCTTGGTGCTACTGACCGACGTGGACGCGCTGTACACTGCACCGCCCTCGCAGCCCGGCTCCCGCCGTGTGGAATATGTGCCGAACGTTATCGATGCACTTGGCGACATCCAAGTCTCCGGCTCCGGCTCCAAGGTCGGCACCGGCGGCATGGTCACCAAACTCGAGGCCGCGCGCGTGGCGGCCGTCTCGGGCATCCCCACGGTACTCACCTGCGCCTCGAACGCGGGCCCGGCGATGATGGGCGATCCGGTGGGCACCGTGTTCGCACCGGTTAAGGCCCGCGGCTCATCACGCCGTCTGTGGATTGGTTTTGCCGCCGACCCGCGCGGCGCGATTGTGGTCGATGCGGGTGCCGGCCAGGCGATTCGCGGCGGGCGTGCCTCGCTGCTGGCTACTGGCGCGCTCGAAGTGCATGGCGATTTTTCCGCCGGCGATCCGGTCTGGATCGATGCCGAAAGCGGCGAACACCTGGCCCGAGGCCTCGCCGGCTTCGATTCCGAAGAAATTCCGCAGATGCTCGGGCGTAACACCGCCCAACTCAAGCGTTTCCTCGGCCCCCAGTATGCCCACCCACTGATTCATCGCGACAATCTCGTGCTCGTGTGACTGATGGAATCTGTCACACGACAGGTTTCATCACCATAGTGCGGCTCTGGCGATTTTTCGTGCTGTAGGTTTAGCATGGGAGCCATGACTATGGCGCAATGGCAGACTCTTTCCGACCGTATCAACACTGTGGCACCGAGCGCTACGCTCGCCGTCGATTCCAAGGCCAAGGCCATGAAGGCCGCCGGACTTGACGTTATCGGCTTCGGCGCAGGTGAACCGAATTTCCCGACCCCCGCAAACGTGGTCAAGGCTGCGGCAGATGCCTGCCTTGACCCGAAGAATTACAAGTACACGCCTACGCCGGGCCTGCCCGAGCTGCGCGAAGCGATTGCGGCTAAGGTGCTGCGCGATTCCGGCTACGAGGTCAATGCCGATCAGGTTGTGGTGACCAACGGCGGCAAGCAGGCCGTGTATGAATCCTTCCAGATCTTGCTCAACGATGGCGATGAGGTCATCATTCCCGCTCCGTACTGGACCAGCTACCCCGAGGCTGTGAAGATTGCCGGTGGTGTGCCGGTCGAAGTATTCGCCGGTGCCGACGTGAACTTCGAGCCCTCGCTTGAGGCTCTGGAAGCGGCCCGTACCGAGCATACGAAGGCAATCATCGTCAACTCCCCGAACAACCCGACCGGAGCCGTCTGGAAGCCGGAAACCGTGGAAGCGATCGGTCGTTGGGCCGTCGAGCACCACATTTGGGTTATCTCCGACGAGATCTACGAGCACCTGAACTATGACGATGTGCACACCACCTACATCGGTGCCGCCGTGCCGGAATGCCGCAGGCAGTTGCTGGTGCTCAACGGCGTGGCCAAGACCTATGCGATGCCGGGCTGGCGTGTCGGCTGGATGGTCGCTCCGCTTGAGGTGGCCAAGGCCGCCACCAAGCTGCAGGGGCATATGACCTCCAATGTGGCCAACATCTCCCAGCGTGCTGCTTTGGCTGCTGTGGCCGGTCCGCTGGATGAGGTGCATGAGATGCGTAAGGCCTTTGACGCGCGCCGCCGTGCGATTGTGACCGCCTTGAACGATATCGAGGGCGTCAACTGCCCGACTCCGACCGGCGCGTTCTACGCTTTTGCGGACATCACCGCTTTGCTTGGCAAGCCGCTGGGTCCCAAGGGTACAGTGTCCGATACGTCCGCTGACTTTGCCGCCGCACTGTTGGATGAGGCCCACGTGGCCGCCGTCCCCGGCGAGGCCTTCGGCGCTCCCGGTTACCTGCGTTTCTCCTACGCATTGGCCGACGAAGACCTAGCCGAAGGCATGCGTCGATTCAAGGAATGGGCCAACTGAGAAGAGTCGCGTGCCACGCACATGCCCCGCACATGCCACGCGCGCGACACGCGATTTGCGATAATCCACCGGAGCCGTTACTATAACGATTTGGCGGTTTCGCCGTGGCGAAGCGTTCTCTACGGAATGCACGCCGAGGTGGATTTTCACCTAGGGAAGTGGCGCAATTGGTAGCGCAACGGTCTCCAAAACCGTAGGTTGTGGGTTCGAGTCCCGCCTTCCCTGCCAAGTTTTCAATAATCAAGCAGCTGACGCGAGGTACGGAATGGCTAAGACGAACAACAGCGAAAAGGTAGTCAAGCCGAATGTCTTCATGCGTATCGGTCTGTTTATCAAGCAGATCATCGACGAGCTTCGCAAGGTCGTAACCCCTACTGCCAAGGAACTGTTCTTCTGGTCTCTGGCTGTGTTTATCTTCGTGCTGCTGCTGATGGCCCTCGTCACGGGCATGGACTTCGGTCTGGGCAAGCTCGTGCTGTGGGTGTTCGGCTGATCCGCACAACCTAAGGTGAATAACAACGCATGAGTGATGAACTGAATCTCGAGAACCTCGACGCCGTGCCGGCTGAGGAGCCTCTTGTCGAGGCTTCCGAAGCTGCTGCCGATGAGGCAGTTGCCCCGGCTGAACCGGTTGCTGACCTTTCCGCAGAATCTGACGCATCCGTCGACAATGCAGATGTTGAGTCCGCCGCTCCGGCCGTGACTGAATCCGCTCCTGTTGCTTCCACTCAGAACGAGACCGTTTCTCTGGATGAGGACGAGGAAGAAGTCAACGAATCCGAGCAGGCCGAGGAAACCGATGCCGGTCAGCAGGCCGTTGACGAATTCTCCAAGTCCCTGCGTTCCCTTGATGGCAAGTGGTACGTGCTGCACACCTACTCCGGCTACGAGAAGCGCGTGAAGACCAATATCGAGTCCCGCGTCGCCTCCTTCGGCATGGAAGACCAGATCTTCCAGGTCGAGGTGCCGATGGAAGAAGTCGAGAAGCACACCGAAAAGGGCAAGAAGGTCATCACCCGCGTGCGTGTTCCAGGCTACGTGCTGATTCGTATGTGGCCGGATGAGAACGCCCGCCGTATCGTTCGCGAAACCGAAGGCGTGACCGGCTTCGTTGGCCCGACCAAGGATCCGGCGCCGCTCTCCCGCAAGGAGGTCGTGGCGATGATGGCTCCGATGATCGCTTCCGAGGCACTCAAGGCCGCCGGCGACAAGCCCGCCGCCGCCAAGAAGCGCAAGGTCGAAGTCTCCTACGCCGTTGGCGATCAGGTCACCGTCACCGATGGGCCTTTCGCCACCATGGCCGCCGTTGTTTCCGACGTGGAACCCACCACTCAGAAGCTCACCGTGCTCGTGTCCATTTTCGGCCGTGATACGCCGGTGGAGCTTGGCTTCCACCAGGTTCAGAAGCTAGATTAACCCCAAACTTTGCAGAGCCCGACCATCGTGGTCGGGCTTTTGTGTTGTCCGGGTGGATTTGCATAATAGGAAAGCTTGTGTCTGGAGGGAAGACCCGCTAGCACAGCACAGCAATATAAGTTGCGGGAGGAGACCGACCACAGGCCGATTGCCTACAGCATGCACGGATAAATAATGAGTCAAGACCGAGCATGATGGCAGACAGACGAACCTGAGGACGGCGACCATTCGAACCGCGTTATAGAAAGAAGAACCATAATATGGCTCCCAAGAAGAAAGTCTCGGCGCTGATCAAGCTCCAGATCCAGGCTGGCAAGGCCAACCCGGCCCCGCCGCTGGGCCCGGCTCTGGGTTCGCATGGCGTGAACATCATGGACTTCTGCAAGGCATACAATGCCCAGACGCAGGACAAGATGGGTCAGGTCATCCCTGTCGAGATCACCGTTTACGAAGATCGTTCCTTCACCTTCGTTCTCAAGACCCCGCCGGCTGCAGCTCTGCTGAAGAAGGCTGCTGGCATTGAGAAGGGTACCGAGAACCCGCTGACCCACAAGGTCGGCTCTGTCACCAAGGCGCAGGTTCGCGAAATCGCCGAGACCAAGATGGAAGACCTGTCTGCTCGCGATATCGAGGCCGGCATGAAGATCATCGAGGGTACCGCTCGCTCGATGGGCATCACGGTTACGGACTGATAAGGAGAAGGACAGATGGTAAAGCGTTCCAAGAAGTACCGCGAAGCCGCTGAGCGCGTCGATCGCAACAACCTCTACACCGCCAACGAGGCCATCGCTCTGCTCAAGAGCATGCCTGCCTACAACTTCGACCAGACCGTCGAGGCCGTGTTCCGTCTGAGCGTCGACCCGCGTAAGGCCGACCAGCTCGTGCGCGGCACCGTCAACCTGCCTCACGGCACTGGTAAGACCGCCAAGGTCCTCGTGTTCGCCCGTGGCCCGAAAGCTACCGAGGCCACCGAGGCTGGCGCCGACATCGTCGGTGATGACGACCTGATCGCAAAGGTTCAGGGCGGCTTCCTCGACTTCGACGCCGTGGTTGCTACTCCGGACATGATGGGCAAGGTCGGCCGTCTGGGCCGTGTGCTCGGTCCGCGTGGCCTGATGCCGAACCCCAAGACCGGCACCGTGACCATGGATGTCACCAAGGCTGTCAAGGACATCAAGGGCGGCAAGATCGAGTTCCGTGTCGACAAGAACGGCAACCTGAGCTTCCTCATCGGCAAGATGAGCTTCGATGAGTCCGCTCTGGATGAGAACTTCAAGGCTGTGGCCGACGAAGTCAAGCGTCTGAAGCCCGCCACCGTGAAGGGCCGTTACCTGACCAAGGCAACCATCACCTCCACGATGAACCCGGGCGTTCCGGTTGACCCGAACACCCTGGCCTGAGGCTAGCGAGCTTCAATAGCTACTGAAAGGGACTTCCCGTAAAGGGAAGTCCCTTTTTGCATATGCGATGACCGGTTGCGAGAAGGTGAACCTGGATGGTCACGCAATCGAATTCTTGCAACACGCCGGTGAACACATGAATTTGTTACGCATCGGCAATGCAAAGACGGATTATTCTGGTATCAGAACAGTGCAAATAGGCTGTTTGCGACACGCCGAAGGAACCGTGTGATTGCAACGATTCCTGAGGCTTTTGCGCGCCTCGATTTGCGCGAATCCAAACATGCGTGTAAGTTATTTCCTTGCTGCCGCTCGGCGAGTGGTTCTCTTCCTGGAGAGCTGTGAGTTGGGTGAGTGGTGGTGGTTTGAGAACTCAAGAGCGTGTTTGTACTACTTCTTTATAGTCAATGATTGCCAGTTCATTCCTCGCCTGATCGCCTGTCGTGGTGGTCGGGTACCCGGGAGGGTTTGATGAGGGGTGAGGTTTTTTGAGGGCGTCCTTCCTTAAGGACGTGCTCGTCAATTTTTGTTTTGAGAGTCATCTATTCGGATGCTTTTCATGAAGTTTTTTTTTGTGGAGGGTTCGATTCTGGCTCAGGATGAACGCTGGCGGCGTGCTTAACACATGCAAGTCGAACGGGATCCATCGGGCTTTGCTTGGTGGTGAGAGTGGCGAACGGGTGAGTAATGCGTGACCGACCTGCCCCATACACCGGAATAGCTCCTGGAAACGGGTGGTAATGCCGGATGTTCCAGTTGATCGCATGGTCTTCTGGGAAAGCTTTCGCGGTATGGGATGGGGTCGCGTCCTATCAGCTTGACGGCGGGGTAACGGCCCACCGTGGCTTCGACGGGTAGCCGGCCTGAGAGGGCGACCGGCCACATTGGGACTGAGATACGGCCCAGACTCCTACGGGAGGCAGCAGTGGGGAATATTGCACAATGGGCGCAAGCCTGATGCAGCGACGCCGCGTGAGGGATGGAGGCCTTCGGGTTGTAAACCTCTTTTATCGGGGAGCAAGCGTGAGTGAGTTTACCCGTTGAATAAGCACCGGCTAACTACGTGCCAGCAGCCGCGGTAATACGTAGGGTGCAAGCGTTATCCGGAATTATTGGGCGTAAAGGGCTCGTAGGCGGTTCGTCGCGTCCGGTGTGAAAGTCCATCGCTTAACGGTGGATCCGCGCCGGGTACGGGCGGGCTTGAGTGCGGTAGGGGAGACTGGAATTCCCGGTGTAACGGTGGAATGTGTAGATATCGGGAAGAACACCAATGGCGAAGGCAGGTCTCTGGGCCGTTACTGACGCTGAGGAGCGAAAGCGTGGGGAGCGAACAGGATTAGATACCCTGGTAGTCCACGCCGTAAACGGTGGATGCTGGATGTGGGGCCCGTTCCACGGGTTCCGTGTCGGAGCTAACGCGTTAAGCATCCCGCCTGGGGAGTACGGCCGCAAGGCTAAAACTCAAAGAAATTGACGGGGGCCCGCACAAGCGGCGGAGCATGCGGATTAATTCGATGCAACGCGAAGAACCTTACCTGGGCTTGACATGTTCCCGACGATCCCAGAGATGGGGTTTCCCTTCGGGGCGGGTTCACAGGTGGTGCATGGTCGTCGTCAGCTCGTGTCGTGAGATGTTGGGTTAAGTCCCGCAACGAGCGCAACCCTCGCCCCGTGTTGCCAGCGGATTGTGCCGGGAACTCACGGGGGACCGCCGGGGTTAACTCGGAGGAAGGTGGGGATGACGTCAGATCATCATGCCCCTTACGTCCAGGGCTTCACGCATGCTACAATGGCCGGTACAACGGGATGCGACGCGGCGACGCGGAGCGGATCCCTGAAAACCGGTCTCAGTTCGGATCGCAGTCTGCAACTCGACTGCGTGAAGGCGGAGTCGCTAGTAATCGCGAATCAGCAACGTCGCGGTGAATGCGTTCCCGGGCCTTGTACACACCGCCCGTCAAGTCATGAAAGTGGGCAGCACCCGAAGCCGGTGGCCTAACCCCTTGTGGGATGGAGCCGTCTAAGGTGAGGCTCGTGATTGGGACTAAGTCGTAACAAGGTAGCCGTACCGGAAGGTGCGGCTGGATCACCTCCTTTCTACGGAGAATACAGGATGCCGTTCGGCGTCCGGTGCGGACCCTCCCGCGCGATGGTCGCGTGTGGACGGGTTGCTGGTGTGGAAGAGATCATGGGCTTTCGGTTCGTCCGTCGTGGGATGTTCCGCGGGGGTGGTGCGGATGCGCTTTTGGGCTCCCGGATCGCCACCCCAGGCTTTTGCCTGGCGCGATTCGATGCCCGTCGTGCCTGCGGGCCGGCCGTGTGCCGGTCTGGTTGGCGTGGCGGTGCGTGGTGGCTTGAGAACTGGATAGTGGACGCGAGCAAAACAATGGTTTTGAATCTTTGTTTTGCTGTTGATTTCGAATCGAACTCTATTGTTCGTTTCGATCGTTTTGTGATCATTTTTAGTGTGATGATTTGTCGTCTGGGAATTTGCTAGAGGAATCTTGCGGCCATGCACCTTCATGGTGTGTGTTGCTTGCAAGGGCGTATGGTGGATGCCTTGGCAGACAGGACCGATGAAGGACGTTTGAGGCTGCGATAAGCCTCGGGGAGCCGCCTACAGGGCTTTGATCCGAGGATTTCCGAATGGGGGAACCCACCGGCCGTCATGGGTCGGTACCGGCTTCGGCCGGGGGGTACGCAGGGAAGTGAAACATCTCAGTACCTGCAGGAAAGGATATTCCGTGAGTAGTGGCGAGCGAAAGCGGATGATGGCCAAACCTTGCGCGTGTGATACCCGTCGGGGGTTGCGTGTGGGGTGTTGCGGGATCGCGTGTGCCGGCTCCGACGGGCCGGCCGGCAGTTGTAGAAAACCATGTGTCAGGGGAACCGGGTTGAATACCGGGCCGCAGAGGGTGAGGGCCCCGTACCTGAACGCGCATGGTCTGCCGATCGCGTCTCCCAAGTAGCACGGGTCCCGTGGAACCCCGTGCGAATCCGCCCGGACCGTCGGGTAAGCCTGAATATTCCTGTCTGACCGATAGCGAACGAGTACCGTGAGGGAAAGGTGAAAAGTACCCCGGGAGGGGAGTGAAACAGTCTCTGAAACCGTGCGCCTACAATCCGTCGGAGCCTCTTTGTGGGGTGACGGCGTGCCTATCGAAAAATGAGTCTGCGAGTCAGTGGCATGTGGCGAGCATAACCCGTGTGGGGTATGCGTAGCGAAGGCGAGTCTTAAAAGGCGTTTAAAGTCGCGTGTCCTGGACCCGAAGCGGGATGATCTAGCCCTGAGCAGGTTGAAGCGCGGGTAAGACCGTGTGGAGGACCGAACCCACCTGGGTTGAAAACCGGGGGGATGACTTGGGGTTAGGGGTGAAAGGCCAATCAAATTCCGTGATAGCTGGTTCTCTCCGAAATGCATTTGGGTGCAGCGTCGGGTCATTGCGTCCCGGGGGTAGAGCTACTGGATGCTTGCGGGCCCGTATCGGGTACCAACAGCAACCAAACTCCGAATACCGGTGACGTGTATCCCGGCAGTGAGTCGGCGGGGGATAAGCTTCGTCGTCGAAAGGGAAACAGCCCAGACCGTCGTCTAAGGTCCCGAAGCGTGTGCTAAGTGGGAAAGGATGTGGAGTCGCATAGACAGCCAGGAGGTTGGCTCAGAAGCAGCCATCCTTGAAAGAGTGCGTAACAGCTCACTGGTCTAGTGGTTCCGCGCCGACAATGTAGCGGGGCTCAAGCACACCACCGAAGACGCGGCAGTATTTTGTACTGGGTAGGAGAGCGTCCCATGAGGGGCGAAGCGGCCGTGTGAACGCGCCGTGGACTTCATGGGAGTGAGAATGCAGACATGAGTAGCGAAAGACGGGTGAAGATCCCGTCCGCTGGATGACCAAGGGTTCCAGGGCCACGTTCATCGTCCCTGGGTGAGTCGGGTCCTAAGGCGAGGCCGACAGGCGTAGTCGAATGGATGAACGGGTCGATATTCCCGTACCGGCTTTCAGCCGCCAGAACCGAGGCTTGGAGTACTAACCTCCGGGTCCGGGCTTGCTTCCCCTTCGGGGGTGGGATGCCTGGGCCTGTTGGGACCGATCCTTGTAGTAGGTCAGCGCAGGAGTGACGCAGAAGGGTAGCCGGCCGCGGAGGTGGTTTTCCGTGGTCAAGCACGCAGCCCGTCCCGTAGGCAAATCCGCGGGGCGTGTGGGCGAGGTGCGATGGTGGGGGCCTTGTGGCCCGATATCCGGTGATCCCGGCTGCCGAGAAAAGCTTCGGCGTGAGGCTCGAAGCCGCCCGTACCCCAAACCGACACTGGTGGTCAGGTAGAGAATACCAAAGCGATCGAGCGAATCCTGGTCAAGGAACTCGGCAAATCACTCCCGTTCCTTCGGTTTAAGGGAGACCCCCGATGGTGAGCCGCCTCGCGCGGGGAGCTTTTGGGGGTGGCACAGACCAGGGGGTAGCGACTGTTTACCAAAAACACAGGTGCATGCGAAGGCGCAAGCCGCTGTATATGCACTGACGCCTGCCCGGTGCCGGAAGGTTAAGAGGATCCGTCAGCCTTCGGGTGAAGCGGTGAATTCAAGCCCCGGTAAACGGCGGTGGTAACTATAACCATCCTAAGGTAGCGAAATTCCTTGTCGGGTAAGTTCCGACCTGCACGAATGGCGTAACGACTTCCCCACTGTCTCGACCAGGAGCTCGGCGAAATTGCAGTACGAGTAAAGATGCTCGTTAAGCGCAGAAGGACGAAAAGACCCCGGGACCTTTACTATACCTTGGTATTGGCATTCGGTGTGGATTGTGTAGCATAGGCGGGAGGCCGAGAGGCATGGTCGCCAGATCGTGCGGAGCCGCAAGGTGAAATACCGCTCTGTTCGCATTGGATGTCTAACCTCGAACAGTGATCCTGTTCAGGGACAGTGCCTGGCGGGTAGTTTAACTGGGGCGGTTGCCTCCCAAAGAGTAACGGAGGCGCCCAAAGGTCCGCTCAGCCCGGTTGGCAATCGGGTGGCGAGTGCAAGTGCACAAGCGGGCTTGACTGCGAGGACGACGGTCCGAGCAGGGACGAAAGTCGGGACTAGTGATCCGGTGCCGGTGTACGGACGCGGCATCGCTCAACGGATAAAAGGTACCCCGGGGATAACAGGCTGATCATTCCCAAGAGTCCATATCGACGGGATGGTTTGGCACCTCGATGTCGGCTCGTCGCATCCTGGGGCTGGAGCAGGTCCCAAGGGTTCGGCTGTTCGCCGATTAAAGCGGCACGCGAGCTGGGTTCAGAACGTCGTGAGACAGTTTGGTCTCTATCCTCTGCGCTCGTTGGAATGTTGAGGAGGCCTGCCCATAGTACGAGAGGACCTGGGTGGACGAACCTCTGGTATGCCGGTTGTCACGCCAGTGGCACGGCCGGTTGGCTACGTTCGGAAGGGATAACCGCTGAAAGCATCTAAGCGGGAAGCCTGCTCCAAGATAAGCATTCCGTGCAGCCTCGGGCTGCTGTAGTCCCCATGCAGAACACGTGGTCGATAGGCCGGACGTGGAAGCCCCGCGAGGGGTGGAGCCGACCGGTACTAACGGACGAAAGGCAACACTATCATTCCCCGATCCGTTCGGGGACCGCATCATCCTCCTGCAAACGACACCAGACGACGATGAGCATTGTCTGGCCACAAGACGAAACATCAACGGCAATCGCGTCCCCTATCCGGTTCCCAGGCCGCCACAGGCCGGCAGACCCCAGCGTCTGACCGTACAAGAGAAGATTTGCGGCGGTCATGGCCCAGGTGAGACGCCCGGTCCCATTCCGAACCCGGAAGCTAAGGCCTGGCACGGCGATGGTACTGCACTCGACAGGGTGTGGGAGAGTAGCACGCCGCCGCATCACACGTACAGGAAGCCCCGGTACCTTGAAGGTACCGGGGCTTCCCGCATATCGGGACACTCGCGCGCGTGGGGGGGGGTATCTCGCGTCCTTGGGCCTCAGCATCTTGGGCCTCACCCTGGTCCGCCGCGCGGACGACTCCCCTCAAAGAGGAAAGCCAGAAACCTCTTGGGCCCCGGCAGGAGTATCCCGTCGAGGCCCAGTGCGTTTTGGGCGGCAACCCGCTGAATACCCGGTAAGATGTCTGAGGTATCAACAAACAGGTCAGGAGGTGACGCGCATGGTGGCGCCAAGCCGTGATGACCGTAGCGTAGATGCATTGGTGAAATCCAAGGCAGTACTTGATGTATTGGCGGAACTGGGACCAAGCACCGCAAAAACCATAAGCGAACGTACTGGTGAACCCGTAAGCTCAACGTATCGTTTGCTGGATAATCTCGTCGCAGTCGGTTGGGTGGAACGGGGCATCAATCGTGGCGAGTATCGGCTTGGCATCGATTGCGTACGTATCGGCGGCCAAATCGAAAGCAGACTGGACATTCAGCAGATCGCTCGCCGTACCTTCCGCGCCCATCACGGCCAGTTCGGCATCTGGGGTCTGTTCGTTCGGAGGCGATTGCGCACGGTGTGCATCGAGACACGCACCCGTGAGACATTGCAAAGCTATGCACAGCTGGTGGGCAATAGCTTGCCTCTGAGCATGAGCGCTCCCTCTCATGTACTGACGGCCTGGCTTCCCCCGGCTCGCTACGAGCAGCTGTTGGAACACTATGCCTATACCAACGAGCTCGGCGGCACATTCTCCACGATGCGTGCCACAGCAATGGGACAGGCTCGTCATATACGCGAATGCGGCTTCACCTATGACGTCGGCCAGACCATGGCCGGCTCCGTGACTATCAGCGTACCGGTATTCAATCACGCCGGAGAGATTCAAGCGGCAATCGCCCTGAGTGGCCTTTCCCGCTCCTTGGAACCTGAGCTGGCCTGTCTGGTAGATGGGCAACCGGCAACGGCATCGGCTCAAGACATGGTGCGATTGGTGCAGACTGCCGGCCGTGAGGTGTCGCAAGGCCTTGGATACAGTGGTGATCATCTTGGCCTGAACAGTTGAATATGATGAGTCAGGGATAAGTCAGGGGAAGGAACGTCGACGATGGCGGAAGACAAACGTGAACCGACCCGCGCTTTAGACAAGGCGAGTCGTGTGATGGACGCATTGGCGGCGGAGAATGGCCTGTCGCCGGCCGATATCGCCGACGCCTGTGATATCCCGCGATCCTCCGTATACCGCGTGCTGGATGGACTGGTCGATGTGGGGTGGGCCGTAACGGATACGGATGGTAACTACTCATTATCACTGGACTGGCTGCGATTGGCTGATGCCGCTCGCACGTCTCGTACCGAATGGCAGCCTGCGATTGCGGTCATGCATGCCATCACCGCGCAAACCGGCATGACCTCATTCCTCAGTGTGGTCTCCGGCACTGAATTGGTATGCGTGGAATGTGCGCAAGGTCATGCCATCGATTCGCTGATCCTGCGCCCGGGCCGCGTGCTGCCTCTGCATGCTGGCGCGGCCGGCCGCGTGGCCTTGGCGTATTTCGAGGATGCCGATGTCGAACGCTATCTTGCAGGAGCGCCGTTCCCGGCATATAACGAGAACACGCTGGTCAGTGTGGAACAGTTGCGCGAGGATATTCGCTTGACTCGCGAACGTGGATATGCACTGTCGGATGAGGATGTGACGTTGGGTGTCGGTGCCGTTGGTGTACCGATTGTGGACAACGAGTCCGGTCGCGTGATCGCCAGCCTGTCCGCCGGTGGAGTCGTGGACGAAGTGTTAGCCACTCAAGAATCCTTGGCCGCGTTACTGCGCGATGGCGTACGCGAAATTCAGGCAGCCTGATTCGGCCCGCTAGGCTGTCGGGCTGGACGGTTATGTCCGGTCAGCTATGGCCTTTGCCGGCTACGGTTCTGCTGGTTATGCTTCTGCCCGACTACGCTTCGGCCACACGACCCAGCGCGATGGCGGTGATCAGCACGTACGCCTCGCGCGGGTCGGTGGCATCCCAGCCGGTGGATTCGGCGGCGCGCTTCAAACGGTAGCGAATCGTATTGGGATGTACGTTGAGTTCCTTGGCCGTGGTTTCGAGCGAACCACCGAACTTCAAGAATGTGGAGACGGTGAGCAGCGTCGGATCGTCCGGGCCCGCTGCGGTCAGGCTTCCGTAGACCACGCGGACCAGTTCGTCACGGGCGTCCGCGTCGCCGATCAACGCGCGTTCGGGCAGGGCGTCGTCGGTGCGTAACGGGCGCGGCAATGGCTGCACGGTGGCGGCCAGAGCCGGCGCGGCCTGAAGACAGTAGAGCGTGGCCTGAATCGAACGCATCGCGCCATCGGCACCGGTGCGCTGCGGGCCCAAGGCGATTGGCCGATCGGCGGCGAACGACGGGGCTATGGTATTGCAGATGATTTCTGGCGTGGCCGCACCGACCGGACGAATCAACGCCACTACGGCGGTGCTGTTGCCGATCGGGCGCTTGGCGGTCAGACACACACCGCCGAAATCGGCCACGATTTTCTCGATTTCCTTGGCCGTACGTGCGGCGGACCGGGCAGGGTATCCGGCGATGGCGTAACAATCGAAGTCATGCTCGAAGCCGAGGATGGTGAACAAGGACTCCACTCGTTCGTCGGCCAGATGATTGAACAGGCACTCGAACAGCACGGTGCGTACGCGGTTGGTCGCGGCGATGCCGGGTGCGGTCGAACCGGATGAATCGGGCGCACTGGGCGTACCGGATGCACCGGACGAATCGGCAACGTCGGCAGCGAGAAGTTCGAGAAAATCTGACATAGTCACTAGTGTAGCGTCGCTGATTGGCGTTGCCTTTCAGCCAAAGACTCTCGCCAATACGTCAGCACCACGAATCCGAATACAAACGCAACCGGCAACATGTGCCGCTCGAAATTATTGGCCGGCGCGGTAATCATCACGCCCATCAGCAGTAGCAGCGGAATATGGGTCATGAGGGTGGGCCAACGTCGACGAATCACCTCGGCCGCGCCGATCAGCAATGTCATCACCACGTAGAAATTGCCGTGCGTGGGCCAGCCGAGTACGGGAATGCTGCCCCATACGCGAGTGAAGCCGGCGATGTGCTCACGCCAGTCATGGTTGTAATCCTTGATCCATGTGGAGTTTTTTTGCACGTAATCGCTGGTCACGTAATAATCCATCGATACGTACGGCTGATCGTTCACATTGAAGTATCCGAAGCATTTGGACAGCAGCGCATCCAACGCGATGATCGGATTGTCCTTGACGATTTCGAACCATGCCTTGTTGAAATTGGTCATATCCTCGGGCGTCACCGTGCGCCACTTGTAGCTGACCTTCTTGGCCTGAATACCGGAGGATTTCACCGGGTCGGCATCCTGCTGGGAGTAAGCATCGGCCATCTGATCGAGATTGAAGACGGGCGCGAGGTTCTTTTTGGCTTCGTCTGAAATGCCGTCCGGATTGCGCTGGGCCACGCGGGCGATCATTTGCAGCTGTACGCCGCGGCTTTCGATTGGGTCGCCGCCGATGATTGCGCCAGAGGAGATGGCGAAGGAGATGCCGCCGTGAATCAGTACGGTGGGGATGAGCAGCGCCACGACGTAAGTCGCCCAGCGCTTGCGGTCGGCGATCAGAGCCAGCACGATTTGTAGGGCGATGATGTACCACGCATATTTCGCGGAAATCAGCATCACCGATGTGGCCAGGATAAAGGCGATGAAACTGTGGCGCGGCAAGTGGACGGGCGTGGCGATGGCAGTGGCCTGAGGATGTTTGCGGGTGCCGACGGGGTGCCAGGTCTGGACGAGTTCATACCAGACGCTGAACCACCAGACGAACGAGAACGCGAACAGCGGCGATTTGGTGATGGAGATAGTGGAAAACACGGCCAGCGGGCAGACCATGAAGAACAGCAGAATCAGGAATCGAGCCAATCCTCCGGCCTGTGGGGGAACGGCGGAATCCGTTGCTGTTTTTCCTATCCAAGGCCGGTTCAGGAATCGATTGGCGGCGGCAGCGCAGCAGAACACGGCGAACAGCGTCTGCAGGGCAGCCAACGTCACGATGCCGGCATCGTTTGCGCCGGTCAGATGCCTCGCAAACGTGACTATCGCGCCATAGAACACAGTGAGTACCACATTGTGCTGGTCGGTCAGATACGTGGGATCGGACGGCCACATGTAGTGCGCAGTGGGGTAGATGTCCATCGGCACGAAGGAGAAGAAGCCGATATAGGGCTGTTTCAGGCCGGTCCACTGGTTCCAGGCCCAGCTGAATTCACGGATCTGTGAACGAACATCAGCGCCGAATGCGGCAAGCAGCGTGGTAGGCACCCAGAGCCAGCCGACAAAAAACACCAGCATAAGCTTCCAGAACCGGTTCGTGCCGCATGTGATCCAGCGGTCCAGAACAGTGACGGTGGACGTGACGATAGCGCGAACGGTACGACGGGTCTTGGCTGGTTGGCTGGTCTGCTGATCGGCGGCGGTCCGTGATGTTTCGCTATTCTGCTGATGGTGGCGTAGGCGCTCGCCGATAGCCCTCGGCAGTATGCGCTGGCCTGCTGCGAATCGCACCATCAGCGTGATGATTCCAAGATATATCAGGAATGACACGACGAATATTGCGGTATTGGCCCAGTTCCAATGGGCGAGGGTGCCGTTCTCCTCGTCCCAGTACAGCGGGCCGACCGCCGTGCACAGTGCAAGCCACAAGCAGGCCAGCGCGGCCAGTGTCCAGCGCGCGGCAGCGCCCACGCGCGCAAGATGCGGGTGGGACTGGCGGCTGGATACGGCGGCAAGCTTCGCGGTGGCTGGTGACGTCATGACAGTATATGGTAGCCGCACAGGTCAACGGTTGATATTCGATGTCTGCCGGGCATTGCCATTGTTCGCAAGCCAATACGACGGCCGGGTGCATGCGTGGGTTCGGCGAATGCGGAATTTTCGAAGTTGTGAACGTTAACACGGGCTATGTGGGTGAAAGTGGTTGATTTTTTGCGATTTCCGTGGAATATCGCGGGTAAAAAACGGCGCAACCGAGGTAACGTAGTGTCCATGATGATTGCATTGAAAGCTGCAACGCCGCAGCTACCCAGAACTACAGCCGTCGCTGATCATGTGGTCGCCGTGGACGAAACCGATTCGACCAACACGCTGGCCGCACAGATGATCGGCGACGGGTCGTTGACGCTGCCCGACCACCAGGATGGCGAACTGGCGGTGGTCGTGGTGGCCGCCGACCGGCAGACCGCCGGCCGTGGCCGCAATGGTCACAAGTGGGTCAGTCAGCCTGGCCGTTGCTCGACGATGTCCTATGCCGTGCGCATTCCGCGCGCGATCGCCACCGACGAATCCGTCAACGGCTGGTTGCAGATGATCGCCGGACTGGTCACGCTGGATGCGCTGAACGGCATGATCGAGGAGTATGGTGCTGCGCCAAACCAGTCGTACTGCTTTCTTGAGCTCAAATGGCCGAATGATGTGTTCTGCCACGGGCTCAAGCTGGGCGGGCTGCTCTCGGAGCTGGTGATTCCGCCGTCGTCCGGTACCGGTACTGATGCTGATGCTGATGCTGATGCCGATGACGACGTCGTCATCGTGTTCGGCGTCGGCCTGAACTTGGCCTTGGGCGCCTGCCGGCTGCCCACGCCGCAATCGACCTCGCTGCAGCTGCATGTCTCCGGGCTGCCGTCGTTCGGCGAGATGCGCGATGCGGTGGCCGAACGTCAGGTCGAGGGCTTCCGCGAGCGGTTGGCGAAGTTCATCGCCGACCCGAAGGGCCAGGCCGAGTCGTTGCGCGAGGAAATGAAGGCGGTGTGCTGGGCGCGCGGCCGTCAGGTCGAGGCGCACTTCACGGACGGCACCACGCTGACCGGCGAAGCCATCGGCCTCAACGAAGACGCCTCACTGATCCTGAGAACACAAGACGGCACGGACCATACGGTCCGCACCGCCGATGTGGGAGTGCTGTAATAGCCGGCCAGTAGCTAGCTAGTAGCTCAGGTCAGCGACCGAGCTTGGACAGGCCGGCGGTGGCCAGAGAGGCCACCACGGCCTTGATGGCGTCGTCGACAACGAAGCCCATGGAGGCCAGAGCCACGGCGGCGAGCGGTGCACCGGTCAACGCGGACTGGATGACGAAGCCGAAGGCGTACGCCCCTATGTTTGCGTGATATCGCCGTGAATGGCGGACGGTATGCGATGAATGAAGGGGATCGGTCGTTTCGCGGCATGATGGCGGTGCGGATTGTCCATATTGCGGACGCTCCACACCGCATGCAAACTGCATATGATGCGAAATCAAGCGGATACGATGCGAACTGACCTGTGCCGAATCGGCCTTGGCCGGCCGCATTGCGCCCGCTTGCTGTGAGCCTTCCCCTGAACTTACGGTTGCCATCGTAGAGGTGTTCGATTTCGTGCGGTTTCGTATCAAGTTACAAAATTATCGATTTTGATTTGTCGTAAGTTGACGAATGGGGTAGTAGCGTCAACTTATGTAACGTCGATTCTGATGGCTGCAAACGTTGCAACATCGGTCTTGATGGCGATTTTTGCCAACGGTTACGATGCTGAAACCTACGTGCGCGTTTGTTTAATGCCTACAAAAGGGCGTGAACGCTTTTGTGAGAACGTGGATTGCCTTATCCCCTATATAAGAAGCAGAATTTGACACTATGGCTCATACTGTCAAAAAACTGCTGATTGCGAACCGAGGCGAGATTGCGCTTCGCGTGGTGCGCACGGCCAAGGAGATGGGTATCTCCACCGTGGCCGTCTACTCCGAACAGGACCGCAATAGCCGCTATGTGGACATGGCCGACGAGGCATACCTGCTCTCCGGCGACACCTACAAGGACACGTACCTCAACGAGGATCTGCTGATCGACATCCTGCGCAAGACCGGTGCGGACGCCGTGCATCCTGGCTATGGATTCCTTTCCGAAGTGCCGAGCTTCGCGCAGAAGGTCGAGGACGCCGGTGCCATCTGGGTGGGTCCGCATCACACCGCGCTGGTGGATTTGGGAGACAAGATCACCGCCCGCCGAGTGGCCTTGCGCGCCAAAGTGCCGCCGGTGCCTGGCCTGTCCGAACCGGTGACCGACGTGCGAACGCTGCTCGACTTCGCACACACCCACGGCTACCCGATCATGATGAAGCGCACTGATGGCGGTGGCGGCCACGGCATCACCGTGGTGCATGACGACGAGGAGCTGCGCCGCTTCTACATGAACCACGACGCGCTGCAAGGCGGCGATCTGAAGGAATACTTCATCGAGAAGTTCGTGGACAAGGCACGCCACGTCGAGACCCAGTCCGGGCGCGACTCGCACGGCAACTTCACCGTGTACTCCACCCGTGACTGCTCGTTGCAGCGTCGCAACCAGAAACTTGTGGAAGAGGCGCCCGCGCCCTTCCTGCCCGAGGAAATCATCAGCACGCTCGAGGAATACTCCCGCCGCCTGTTCACCACGGTCGGCTACGTGGGCCTCGGGACCTGCGAATTCATGGTGACCCCGAACGGCAAGGTGTACTTCCTGGAAGTCAACCCGCGTCTGCAGGTGGAGCACACCGTCTCCGAAGAGGTCAGCGGCCTCGACCTGGTGCGCGAACAGCTCAATATCGCCGCCGGCGGCGAGCTCACCCGTGCCCCCGAACCGCGCGGCCACAGCTTCGAACTGCGCATCACCAGCGAAGACCCGGCCACCAACCTGACCCCCGGCTCCGGCACCTTGGAGAAGATCCAGTGGCCGGCCGGCCCCGGCGTGCGCATCGATACCGGTGTGGAACAGGGCGACACCATCTCCCCGAAGTTCGATTCGATGATGGGCAAGGTCATCGTCACCGCCCAGAACCGTCTCGATGCCGTGGCCCGTGTGCGTCGCGTGCTCGATGAGCTTGTGATCGAAGGCGTGCCCACGCCGATTCCGTTGTTCAAGGAGATCTTCCGCAACGACGACTTCACCGCCGAGCATGGCCATCCGTTCGCCGTGTCCACCAAGTGGCTGGAGCGCACGTACCTGAACCGCACACCGGCTTCCGCCGCCTCCGGCCAGCCGGCTTCCTTGGCCGCCGCCCCGGGTGCCGCTGCCCCGGCCGCGCCCGACAAGTCCAAGTCGGAGACGTTCGTCATCGAGATGAACAACCGCCGCGTCAAGCTCACCGTGCCGCTCGACATCGTGGAGAACATCACCGGCTCGGCCCGCGCCCGCGGTGCCAAGCGCCCCACCCAGCCGTTGCGCGGCGCAGGCTTGCACAACGTGGCCTCCGGTGCCGCCACGGCCAACGACGGTGCCAAATCCGGCGTCATCGCCTCCCCGATGCAGGCCGTGGTCACGCGCATCAACGTGTCCGAAGGCCAGCAAGTGGCCAAGGGCGACCTTCTGGTGGTGCTCGAATCCATGAAGATGGAGAACTACGTGTACGCGCCGGCCGCCGGCGAAGTGAAGAAGATTTTCGTTGGCCCGGCCGATGGCGTGGAGGCCGGCGACACGCTGGTCACGCTGGACGTGAACGCCGGCAAGGCCAAGGCCGCCGACGCCAAGAAGGAGGGCGGCAATGACTGACATCATGGATTCGCCGGCCGTGAAGGCCGCGGCTGCGGCCTCGGCCGCCAACGCCGCCCAGCCCTCGGCCCACCAGCCGCTGCGCACCGCCGTGGTCAAGGCCGCCGAACTGGCCCGCGCCGCCGAAGAGCGCGCCCGCGACAAGCAGCACGCCAAAGGCAAGAAAACCGCGCGCGAACGCCTCGACCTGCTCTTCGACACCGGCACGTTCGAGGAGATCGGCCGCTTCCAGGGCGGCAACATCGCCGGCGGCAACGCCGGTGCAGCTGTCATCACCGGCTTCGGCCAGGTCTACGGCCGCAAAGTGGCCGTCTACGCCCAGGACTTCTCCGTCAAGGGCGGCACCCTCGGCACCGCCGAAGGCGAGAAGATCTGCCGACTGATGGACATGGCCATCGACCTCAAAGTGCCGATCGTGGCCATCGTGGACTCCGGCGGCGCCCGCATACAGGAGGGCGTGGCCGCTCTGACCCAGTACGGCCGCATCTTCCGCAAGACTTGCGAGGCCAGCGGCTTCGTGCCCCAGCTGAGCCTGATTCTCGGCCCCTGCGCCGGCGGTGCCGTCTACTGCCCGGCTCTGACGGACCTCATCATCATGACCCGTGAGAACTCGAACATGTTCGTCACCGGGCCGGACGTGGTCAAGGCCTCGACCGGCGAGACCATCTCCATGGCCGACCTTGGCGGCGGCGAAGTGCATAACCGGGTGTCCGGCGTGGCCCACTACCTCGGCGAGGACGAATCCGACGCCATCGACTATGCGCGCACCGTGCTCGCCTACCTGCCGTCCAACAGCGAAAGCAAGCCGCCGGTCTACGCCTACGCCGTCACCCGCGCCGAACGCGAGACCGCCAAGCGACTCGCCACCATCGTGCCCGCCAACGAACGTCAGCCCTACGACATGCTCGAAGTGATTCGTTGCATCGTCGATTACGGCGAATTCGTGCAGGTGCAGGAACTGTTCGGCGCCTCCGCGCTCGTCGGCTTCGCCTGCATCGACGGCAAGCCGGTCGGCATCGTGGCGAACCAGCCGAACGTGCTCGCCGGCATCCTGGACGTCGACTCGTCCGAGAAGGTCGCCCGATTCGTACGCCTGTGCGACGCGTTCAACCTGCCCGTGGTCACCCTCGTGGATGTGCCCGGCTACAAGCCCGGCTCCGACCAGGAACACGCCGGCATCATCCGCCGCGGCGCCAAGGTGATCTACGCCTACGCCAACGCGCAAGTGCCGATGGTGACCGTGGTGTTGCGCAAGGCGTTCGGCGGCGCGTACATCGTGATGGGCTCCAAAGCCATCGGCGCGGACCTGAACTTCGCGTGGCCCTCCTCCCAGATCGCGGTGCTCGGCGCGGCCGGCGCGGTGAACATCATCCACCGCCACGACCTGGCCAAGGCCAAAGCCTCCGGGCAGGACGTCGATGCGCTGCGGGCCAAGTACATCAAGGAGTACGAGACCAGCACCGTCAACGCGAACCTGTCGCTGGAAATCGGGCAGATCGACGGCATGATCGACCCCGAACAGACCCGTGAGGTGATCGTCGAATCGCTGGCCACGCTCGCCACCAAGCGGCGCGTCAAGCGCACCACCAAACACCACGGCAACCAGCCCCTCTGATTTCTGAAGACATCAACCAAACACAAGTAAGGAAAGCAATGACCACCTTCTTCCTCAATCGCCTGGCCACCGAGCCCCATGCGCTCGCCTTCGCCGGCCAGTCCACCCCGTGGCCGGTAGCCCTGGCAGACCAGACCACCGATCCCAGCCTTGACGAGGCCCTGCGTGGCCACGTCGCCGCAGCCAACCGACTGCTCGCCCCGGTCGCCGCCGACCTGCTGGCCACCACCGGTCGTCCGGTCGACCTGTTCGGCTTCACTCCGAACCCGGCCCGCCTCGGCGCCGCAGCCGACGCCACCGCATCCGTGGAAGGCGTGGCCCTGACCCAGCTCGGCGCCCTGCTCGACCTCGAACACCTTGGCTACAGTGTGGCCGCCACCAAGCCGGTTGCCGTGCTCGGCCACTCCCAGGGCGTGCTCGCCGTGCACATGGCCCGCGCCATCGAGGCCGCCGGCTCCATCGAGGCCGCCGGCAAGACCCTCGACGAGATTCTGGCCGTGGCCGCCCTGATCGGCGCCGCCGGAACCCGCCGCGTGCGCGAACTGGGCCTGAACCCCAAGTACGGCGAGGCCAGCCCGATGCTCTCCGTCAAGGGCGCCACCCGCGAACAGGTTGAGGCTCTGGTCAAGCGCGTGAACAACGCCCGAGGCCCGATCTCCATCGCCGTCACCAACTCCGACAACCACCACGTGCTTTCCGGCTACCCGGAAGACCTGGCAGCACTCGCCCTCGAAGCCGAGCGCGAGCACAAGCACCAGGCCAAGCTGCGTGAACAGAAGCTCCACGGCGGCACTGTGTTCAACCCGACCCTCGAATACCTCGAAGTCACCCTGCCCTTCCACTCGCCGCTCATGGCCGAAGCTGTTGAGCGGACCGTGGCCTGGGCTGGCGCCTGCGGCTTCGACCAGAAGCGCACCCGTGCGCTTGCCGAGGAAGTGCTGCTCAACCATGTGGACTGGAACGCCCGCGTCAAGGCGCTGTTCGACGCCGCCGACCCGTCCAAGCTGTGGATTGTGGACCTCGGCCCCGGCAACACGCTCGGCAAGCTGATCGGCAATGTGGTGCAAGGCACCGGCATCGGCGTGGTCGAAGCCACCACGCTGGCCGAGCGCTCCACGCTCTCCACGCTGGAAAGCGAGCCTGAGCGCACCCAGAACTGGAAGGCATTCGCCCCGCGCGTCATCAACACCCCGGCCGGCGCCAAGCTGGTCACAAAGTTCTCCAAGCTCACCGGCAAGCCGCCGGTATTGCTGCCCGGCATGACCCCCACCACCGTGGAACCGGAAATCGTGGCCGCCGCGGCCAACGCCGGCTACTGGGCCGAGCTCGCCGGCGGCGGCCAGGTGACCGCCGAAGTGTTCGACCGCCACATCGCCGCCCTCGAAGACGAGCTGGAGGAAGGCCGCACGGTCGAATTCAACGCGATGTTCATGGACCGTTACCTGTGGAACCTGCAGTTCGGCTCCTCCCGCATCGTGCCCAAGAAGCGTGCTTCCGGCGCGCCGATCGACGGCGTGGTCGTCTCCGCCGGCATCCCCGAGCTGGACGAAGCCGTGGCCCTGATCGAGTCGCTGCAGGCGGACGGTCTGCCGTACGTGAGTTTCAAGCCCGGCACCGTGGACCAGATTCGCCAGGTCGTGCGCATCGCCAAGGCCGTGTCCCCCACCACCATCATGGTTCAGGTCGAGGGCGGTGAAGCCGGCGGCCACCACAGCTGGGAAGCGCTGGACGACCTGCTTGCCGCCACCTACGCCGAAGTGCGCGCCTGCGACAACCTCGTGCTGGTCGCCGGCGGCGGCATCGGCACCCCCGAACGCGCGGCCGACTACATTTCCGGCCAGTGGGCCCACGCCTACGGCCTGCCCGACATGCCGGTCGACGGCGTGCTTATCGGTACCGCCGCGATGACCGCCAAGGAGGCTCACACCAGCCCCGAAGTCAAGCAGCTGCTCGTCAAGACGCCCGGTATTCCGGCCGACGCCAAGTCCGACGACGTGTTCGCTCCGCAGGCCGCCCACTGGGTGCCGTCCGGCAAGTCCATCGGTGGCATGTCCTCCGGCCTGAGCCACCTGCACGCCGACATTTACGAGCTCGAGAACGACTCCGCCGAATGCGGCCGTCTGCTCGTGCGCGTCATGAAGCACCCCGAAGAGCTCGACTCCCGCCGCAAGGAAATCATCGAAGCCCTGAACAAGACCGCCAAGCCTTACTTCGGCGACCTGGCCTCCATGACCTACCTTGAGTGGGCGCAGCGCTTCGCCGAACTCGCCTTCCCGTGGGTCGACCCGACTTACGCCGACCGCTTCCAGCACCTGCTGCAGCGCATCGAAGCCCGTGTGAACGACACGGACTCCGGCGAATTCACCTCCAAGTTGTTCGCCGCTGATGGCGTTTCTGCTGAAGAGGCAGCTGCCACTGGCCTGCTGACCCACGACGACATTCTCGCCGACCCGGCCCCCGCGCTCGAAAAGCTCGCACTGGCCTACCCGCAGACCGCCGAACTCAAGGTGGTCCCGACCGACGTGGCTTGGTTCCCGGTGCTCGTGCGCGAATACCCCAAGCCCATGCCGTTCGTACCCGTCATCGACAACGACCTGCTGCGTTGGTGGGGTCAGGACCAGCTCTGGCAGTCCGAAGACCAGCGCTACTCCGCCGATTCCGTGCGTGCCATCCCCGGCCCGATCTCCGTTGCCGGCATCACCACCATCGACGAGCCGATCGCCGACATCCTCGGCCGCTTCGAAACCGCCGCCATCAAGCGCGTGCAGGACGAACAGCAGGCCGCCGATGCCGCTGAGAACGACGATTTCGCCGCACTTGGCGAGGCCACCAGCGCCGAAGACTTCATCCGCAAGTCCCCGAACATCTCCTGGGTCGGCCACATCACCGACAACCCGGCCTACGGCACCGCCCTGGGCGACCAGTACTACGAGATCCGCGCGTTTGACGCCGCGGCCGGCAAGTACGATCTGGACATCCACCTCGACACCTACTGGGACAACGACCCGGACGGCGGCACCTCCAAGCACGCCGTGCGCGATATCGTCATCCCGCTCATCGTGGAAGGCGCCGAGCCCGGCCGTGTGCCGGTCGTGGACCGCGAACGCCTGATTCCGGACGTCTACGCGATGCTTGCCGCCACCGCAGGCATCGGCAACACCGCCATCACCGGCGACAAGCTCACCGAGATGCCGCAGCTTGACGGCAAGACCTCTGACGAGCGTCCGTTCGGTACCGCAACCGCAACCTACACCCTGTCCGCCAACCTCGGCTTCGACCACGAAGCGGCCACTGGCGCCGCTCTGCCGACCACCCTGCAGCCCAGCCGCATCGCCCCCGATGCGCTGGTCGGCCCTGCCTGGCCGGCAATCTACACGGCGCTCGGCTCCGTGTACGTCAAGGGCTACCCGGTGATTGAAGGCCTGCTCAACGCCGTCCACCTCGACCACCTCATCGAACTTGAGGTGAACGAGGAGGACCTGCTCAAGCACACCGGCGAAACCATCACCCTGAAGTCTTGGGCCGAGGATTACTTCGAGTCCGCCTCCGGCCGCGTGGTCACCATCCACGTGACCCACACCGCCGCCGACGGCACGCCGCTTGCCCGCGAAACCGAGCGTTTCGCGATCCGCGGCCGCGTCTACTCCGATGCTTTGCCGGCAGACGCCCCCGAGTATGGTGGTGCCCTCCTGAATAAGGAAGCGGATGGCTCCGTCGCCGGACAGTCCACTGGACTGTCCGCCTCCTCGCGCGGCCTGCAAGTAGTGCAGGCCACTCCGCGCCGTCTGCTGCGCCGCGTGAAGGTCGTCGCCCCACATGACATGACCGCCTTCGCCCGCACTTCCGGCGACTTCAACCCGATCCACACCTCCACTCGTGGCGCTCGCATCTCCGGCCTGGCCGCCCCGCTCGTGCACGGCATGTGGCTGTCCGCCACCGCCCAGCACGCCGTGCAGGCGACCGACGAGAAGGGTGCCCACTACGAGATTGCCGGCTGGACCTACAACATGTACGGCATGGTCCAGCTTGACGACACCGTCGAAATCTCCGTCGAGCGCGTCGGCAAAGTGCGCCACGGCGGCATGACCCTCGAAGTCACCTGCCGTATCGACGGCCAGCTCGTCTCCCGCGGCACCGCACTGGTCCGCGCACCGCGCGCCGCCTTCGTCTACCCCGGCCAGGGCATCCAGAAGCAGGGCATGGTTCTGGACGAGCGTGCCAAGTCCGCCGCCGCCCGCGATGTGTGGGAGCGCGCCGACAAGCTTACCCGCTCCAAGCTCGGCTTCTCGATCCTGGGCCTCGTGCGCGATAACCCGAAGGAGCTCACCGCCAACGGCGTGACCTACCGTCACCCCGAAGGCCTGCTCAACCTGACGCAGTTCACGCAGGTGGCGCTCGCGACGGTTGCTTTTGCCCAGACCGCCCGTCTGCGCGAAGCCGGCGCCGACATCTGGCCCGCCTATTTCGCCGGCCACTCGCTCGGCGAATACAACGCGCTGTCCGCATTCGCCGACGTGATTCCGCTGGAAACCGTGCTGGAGCTCGTGTTCCACCGTGGTTCCACCATGCACCACCTCATCGAGCGTGACGCACAGGGCCGCTCCAACTACCGCATGGGTGCCCTTCGTCCGAACCAGTTCGGTGTGGACGACGCGCACGTCAAGGAATACGTGGAATCCGTGGCCAAGGCGTCCGGCGAATTCCTGGAGATCGTGAACTACAACCTCGCCGGCCAGCAGTACGCCATCGCCGGTACGATCGCCGGACTCAAGGCCCTGAAGGCCGATTCCGCCCGCCGCGTGGCCGCATTCGGAGGCAAGCCCGCGTTCATGCTGGTGCCCGGCATCGATGTGCCGTTCCACTCCACGCTGCTCAGGAAGGGCGTGCCGGAATTCCGTGACAAGCTCGACGCGCTGCTTCCCGCTTACATCGACTACCGTGGCCGTCTGGTGGACCGCTACATCCCGAACCTCGTGGCTTCGCCGTTCGAGATGACCAAGGAATTCGCCGCCAAGATCCTCGAAGTCGTGCCGTCCGAACGCATCAAGGCCGTGCTCGACGACCCGGCCGTGTGGGATTCCTACGCCGCCGACGACCAGAAGCTCGGCCGTCTGCTCTTGACCGAACTGCTCTCCTGGCAGTTCGCCTCCCCGGTGCGTTGGATTGAAACCCAGGCGCTGCTCTTCGGTCAGCGCGAACAGGGCGGCCTCGGCGTGGAAGAATACGTCGAAGTCGGCCTCGGCAACGCCCCGACCCTGGCCAACCTCGGTACCAAGACCCTACGTCTGCCCGAGTTCGCCGGCAACGATACGGTCGTCTACAACGTCGGCCGCGATGAAGGCCGCGTCTACATGACCGACACCGATTCGCTGGTTCCCGACGACGAGCCGGAAGAGGCTGCGGCCTCGGCCCCGGTCGAAACCGCTCCTGCCGGTGGTTCCGCCGTCGCCAAGCTTGGCTCGGGTGCTGCTCCGGCAAATGCCGTGACTGAGGCTGCTCAGACAACGGATGGCTCTGTCGCCGGACAGTCCACTGGACTGTCCGCCTCCTCGCGCGGCCTGCAATCAGGGCAGGCCGCTGCTGGCGCACCGTCTGGTGCCGCCGTCGCCGACCTGCCCTTCAAGGCTTCCGATGCCATCGGCGTACTCATGGCCTACTCCGCCAAGGTGCGCCTCGACCAGATCGGCAGCAACGACACCACCGACACCCTGACCAACGGTGTCTCTTCTCGCCGCAACCAGCTGCTCATGGACATCAGCTCCGAGCTGGGAGTCGCCAGCGTGGACGGTGCTGCTGAAGCGACGCTCGACAAGCTCGCCCAAATCGTCAACAAGGCCGCCCCGAACTACAAGCCGTTCGGTGCCGTGCTCTCCGAGGCGCTGCGCGACCGCCTGCGCTCGCTGTTCGGTGCTGCCGGCGTCAAACAGCAGTACATCCGCGACCGTGTGGCCAACGTATGGCAGCTCGGTGAAGGCTGGGTGGCCAGCGTGCTCGCCGCACTGCTGCTCGACACTCGCGAGGGTGCCAGCTCCCGTGGCGGCGACCTGGCCAAGCTGCCCACCGCCGCCGTGCAGAACAAGCCGGAAGCCGACAAGCTGATCGATGCGGCCGTTGAGGTCGTCGCCCAGCTCAAGGGTGTTGCCGTGGCCCTGCCGTCCGCCGGTGGTGCCGCTGGTGGCGCTGTGGTCGATTCCGCCGCGCTCGACGCCTTCGCCGAGAAGGTCACCGGTTCCAACGGCGTGCTCGCCGCCACCGCCCGCTTCGTGCTGAACGAGCTCGGCGTGGCCGCTCCGGCTCCGGAAGAATCCGAGGACGAGAACGCCGCCGTCGTGTCCGCGGTCGAAGCCGAACTTGGCTCCGACTGGCCCAAGCAGGTCGCTCCGCGCTTCGACGCCAACAAGGCCATCCTCTTCGATGATCGGTGGGCCTCCGCCCGTGAAGACCTCGCCCGCGCCTACTACGGCAACGACCCCGCCGCCCTGAACGGCAGCTTCATCGGCCTTGGCAAGACCATCGCCGCCGAAGCCCAGTGGTTCGCCAACGAGTCGGAGAGCGAGGAGCTTAAGGCCGCCTTCCAGAAGGCCGGCTCCGAGGCCCTCGAACAGGTCGCTTCCAACAAGAACGCCTCCCGTTACGCGAATGATATCGCCATCGTCACCGGCGTGAGCCCGAACTCGATTGCCGCTCAGGTGGTCGAAGGCCTGCTCGCAGGCGGCGCCACCGTGGTGGCCACTTCGCATAGCTTCAAGCTGTCCATCAAGGCTTGGGCCAAGCAGGCCTACCGCGAGCACGCCACTGGCAACGCCAAGCTGTGGCTGGTTCCGGCCAACCTCTCCAGCTACCGCGACGTCGACGCTCTGGTCGACTGGGTGGGCCACGAGCAGAAGAAGACCTCCGGTGCCACCACCACGATTCTGAAGCCCGCGTGGGAGCCGACCCTGTTCTTCCCGTTCGCCGCACCGCCGGTCCATGGCACGCTCGCCGACTCCGGCGACCTGTTCGAATCGCAGGCCCGACTGATGCTGTGGGGCGTGGAACGCGCCATCGCCGGCTTCAGCCACATCGGTGCCGACACCAACGTGCAGCACAAGCTCCATGTGGTGCTGCCCGGCTCCCCGAACCGCGGCGTATTCGGCGGCGACGGTGCCTACGGCGAAGTCAAGAGCGCCTTTGACGCCATCGTCAACCGTGCCCGCGCTGAAAAGGTGTGGTCGAGCCGCGTCACCTTCGCTCACCCGAAGATCGGCTGGGTGCGTGGCACCGGCCTGATGGGCGGTAACGACCCGCTGGTCGCCGTCGTTGAGCGTCACGGCATCCACACCTACTCCACCGCACAGATTGCGGCCAAGCTGCTCGACCTGTGCACTGCCGAATCGCGCGAGCAGGCCCTCAAGGCCCCGCTCGATGTGGACCTGACCGGTGGCCTCGGCTCCGAGCCCATCGACATCAAGGCGTTGCGCGCGGAGGCCATGGCCGATGCGGAGAAGGAAGCTGCTGCGGCCTCGTCTCAGGAAACGGATGGCTCCGTCGCCGGACAGTCCACTGGACTGTCCGACTCCTCGCGTGGGCAGCAAATCAAGGCGCTGCCCACCCCGATCATCACCAAGCAGGCTTCGGTCGACCTCAACGACTGGACCAACGTCACCGCCAAGCCGGAAGACGAAATCGTCATCGTTTCCGTCGGTGAGCTGGGCCCGTGGGGCTCCGGTCGTACGCGCACCCAGGCCGAGCTCGGCATCCACTCGGACGGCACTGTCGACCTGAGCGCCGGCGCAGTGCTCGAACTTGCGTGGAACATGGGTCTGCTGACTTGGGCCGACAGCCCGAAGCCCGGCTGGTACGACACCGACGGCAACCTCGTGCCCGAAGAGGACATCGCCGAGCGCTACCACGACGAGGTCGTGGCCCGCTCCGGCATCCGCCCGTTCGAGGAAGGCATGGGCAACGACTACAAGGACGGTGCTGACGAAGAAGAAGCTGAGGTCTTCCTCGACCACGACGTCACCTTCTCTGTGCCCACCCGCGAAGTCGCCGCCGAATACGTCAAGTTGGACGAGGCTCACACCACCATCGCCCCGGATGAGGAATCCGGCGAATGGAACGTGACCCGCCACGCCGGCTCGATGATCCGCGTGCCGCGCCGCGCCACCATGACCCGCACAGTCGGCGGCCAGTTCCCGAAGGGCTTCGATCCGACCCGATGGGGCATTCCCGCCTCGATGGTCGGCGACGTCGACAAGATCGCCCTGTGGAACATCGTCACCACTGTGGACGCCTACCTGGGCGCCGGCTTCACCCCGGCCGAAATCCTCGAGTCCATCCACCCCTCGCTGGTGGCTTCGACCCAGGGCACCGGCTTCGGCGGCATGATGTCGATGCGCAAGCTGTACCTCGACCGCTTCCTCAACCACGAGATCCCGACCGACATCCTGCAGGAAGCCCTGCCGAACGTGGTCGCGGCTCACGTGATGCAGTCCTACATCGGCGGTTACGGCAACATGATCCAGCCCGTCTCCGCCTGCGCCACCGCGGCCGTCTCCCTTGAAGAAGGCGTCGACAAGATCGCCCTCGGCAAGGCCGACTTCGTGGTCACCGGTGCGATCGACGACATCGGCGTGGAATCCGTGATCGGCTTCGGCAACATGAACGCCACCGCCAACTCGGAGGAAATGTACGGCAAGGGCATCGACGCGCGCTTCTTCAGCCGCGCGAACGATCGTCGCCGTGGCGGCTTCCTGGAATCCCAGGGCGGCGGCACGATCCTCGTGACCCGCGGTGACATCGCCGAAAAGCTCGGCCTGCCGGTCGCGGCCGTGGTCGGCTTCATCCACTCCTACGCGGATGGTGCCCACACCTCGATCCCGGCTCCGGGCCTCGGTGCCCTGGCTGCCGGCCTCGGTGGCAAGGACTCCAAGCTCGTGCACGACCTGGCTAAGCTCGGCGTCTCAGCCGACGACATCGCCGTGGTCTCCAAGCACGACACGTCCACCAACGCCAACGACCCGAACGAATCCGAGCTGCACAACACGCTGGCCCACGCCATCGGCCGCACCGACGGCAACCCGCTGTTCGTGATCTCGCAGAAGACGCTTACCGGCCACGCCAAGGGTGGTGCCTGCATCTTCCAGGTCAACGGTCTGACGCAGCTGTTCAAGTCCGGCGTGATTCCGGCGAACGCGGCGCTCGATTGCGTGGATCCGAAGCTCCAGCGCGACGACCACATGGTCTGGGTTAGGAAGCCCCTGCGCATCGGCGGTGGCGAGGACGAGTTCGGTCGCGAGACCGCTGGTCGCCCGGTCAAGGCCGGTCTGGCCACCTCGCTCGGCTTCGGACATGTTTCCGGCTTCGTGGCCCTGGTTCATCCGGGTGCCTTCGAAGCGGCCGTGGCCAAGGCCGATGGCGAGGCCGCGCTGGAAGCCTGGCGTGAGCGTGCCAACGCCCGCCTGGCCGCCGGCCAGCGTCACCTCGAGGAAGGCATGATGGGTCGCGCCGCGCTCTACGAGCCGATCGACAACCGTCGCTTCCGCGAGGATCACCGTGGCTACGACCACCACGAGGTCGAAAAGGCGATGCTCCTCAACCCGGACGCCCGCCTCGGTGCCGACGGCTACTACGAGGCCTGATTCCTCTGGCTCCCCTCGGTTGAGGGGAGCCAGTAGCGCACCGGATCTCGGCTCCCCTCTTTGAGGGGAGCTCCCGCGAAGCGGGTGAGGGGAGTTTCTCCTGGAGCTTTCTCGCTGGCACAAACTCAGTGAGAGAAATATGCAGAACATACGAAAGCCCCTCCCTCGGAGTGGGCTTTCTGCGTTTCAAGGGGCTGATTTGGCATTCGCCGGAGGTCTACTTCCGTTTCAAGGGGCTGTTACCCAAGTAGACAAGGCGTAAAAACGGCGGAATGGCGTTGGCGTTATGCTGCGGATACTCGTGGTATGGAGGATGACCAGCCCCTTGAAACGGAAGTAGACCTCCGGAACGGTCAAAATCCGCCCCTCGAAACGGAGATAGACCTCCGGGGCGGGGCGCGGATGTTTTTTGGACGGCTAGGCAGCCAGCCCAAGATGTTTGCGGTATTGTGCGAGGTCATCCAGCATAGTGAATCTTTTCCCCCTTGAAATGGAAATCAGGCCCCAATTCTGATGAGGTGTAGAGATTACGCGCGAAGCGGTACACAATAGGAAGCATGAATACTTGTGGTTTGGGGCATGACGTGGTGGATGTGGCCGCATTCGCCGAACAGTTGGCGGAGCCGGGGTCTCGCATGCGTGCGCTGTTCTCCGTGCGTGAGGTGCGGCAGGCATCCGACCGCGCGCGCCAGAAGAATGACGGGGAGGCCGTCCACCTGGCCGCCAAATGGGCGGGCAAGGAGGCGTTCCTCAAAGCCTGGTGCGATTATCTTGGCGATGCCCCCTATCCGTTCACGCTTGATAATTTCCCGTGGCCTGAAATCGAGATCTTGGACGATTCCCGTGGTGTGCCGCATGTGTCTCTGGGTAAGGGGGCGGCGTCAGTCTTCCAAACTGATTACGCGAATTCGGCTGACGGCGCTCGCTATTCCTCTGCTTATTCCCCTGCTTCCGATAACGGGCCTTATACAGTGATGCAGGAGCGACGGAATGCGCGTTCGGCGCAGCGCTCGACTCTCGGTGCGGGGTCGATGCCGCATATCCATATTTCCCTGAGCCACGATGGCCCGATTGCCTCCGCGGTGGTGACGATTTCTGTGGAATAGCGCCCGAGGCCCCCGAGTGCTACATGCTGTACAACGTCTCCATCATGGTTAACCTGTGGAGCGCGCTCACCAGCCGCGACGTGCGCCTGCTCAAGAACCAGATCGACAAGCTCGACTCGCTGCCCGAAAACTGCTGGTTCGTGATTCTGAATGCGATGGGCGCCGACCTCCAACCATACGAGTCCCAGCTCATCCATTTGTGATTTCGACGGTTTCTAGCGCCCCTCTTTGAAGGGAGCTGTCGCCGTAGGCGGCTGAGGGGAGTCCTCGGCAAAGCCACAATCCATCAACTAGATTGGCTGGTCCTGCTGCAGCCACACGCGTTTGCCATTCCCGAAGAAATATGTATAATAACTCAAGTCGCCAAAAGCGACGTTTAACGCGGATGTAGCTCAATGGTAGAGCCTCAGTCTTCCAAACTGATTACGCGGGTTCGATTCCCGTCATCCGCTCCACTATTTATATGTTGGTGTATCTAATTGGGAATACCGGAAGGGTGAGCTACCCCGAGTAGTATTAGTACTCATGGTGTTGAGAATCGACGAAGCTGAACTGCGTGCCAAGCTCTTTGAGCACAAAGAGCAGATTGGTTTCGGGCCGATTGCCAATGGGTCGTCATCATCATCGAAGGATTGTTTTACATTCCTGCTGCTCTCACATCTGGACTCGACCAAATGTTTCAAGGATTGCTCCTTGCATTGAGCATTATCTTCATATTCTATGGAGTATGGAGTTTGATTACTGCTTGCAGAAATAAGTATGATGCCATAACACTGTATGAGGATATCGTCAACATGGATAGAACCGAACGAAGAAGCTCGATCATTGCGGTGAAAGATGCTAACCGATATCTTCTGTATCGTGATTTAGGTTGGGGATGCGACTTTTTCCCTAATCATGCAACCGCAAGCAGTACTGATGAGGATGTTCGTCAGCTGACGACGTATTTTGCCGATGAATTCGGAATTCCTGCTAAAGACTTTACTCTGTCTCACATTTGTGTGAAGGATTCTGAGAAGCCATCCACGGAGCATGATGGAGAGGTTCGTTATTACGAATACACGCTATACCGCGCTAGCGTAACGGTAATGCCTGACGCCTGGCGTTCCACTGAGTTCCATGTTGGTGCCAAGGACTGCCGCTGGATGACTCTTGATGAGATGCTTGCCGACCCTGTCATCAACAAAATCAATCATGATGTCGTCGCGATGGTGCGGGATAACTTGTAATTGTTGCCGCCTTTGGGGGCATATGGTTGTTGGGCCGAAGCGCGTTCTATACCTCGATAATCATCGAAAGCAGAGCATAGTATGCTCTACGGGGATTTTTCTATACCCTGAAAACACCGAAAATCAGGATATAGGGCAGTAGCACGAATTAGCCAACAGCGGCTTGTCTGCGGGCAATAATGACGTTGCTCCCACGGATTCGGATAAGGAGAATCGTAGCGAGGATCATAGTGAGGACCAGGGCGAGTAATCGATCGTATCGGAGACTTGCCCAACACGCACGCTAAGATGGGCATCGCAATAATCGGCAATGAGCAGGTAATCGGCGAGGCGGTGCATGGAGCAGGAATCCAACGAGCAAGAACCTAACGAGGCGACGGAAATCGTGGGCGGCAAACTAGAGACCGTCGAGGTTTCCAAGCACCCCGAGGCTTCCATACCCGAGACCGATTTGTCTCTGGCGGATATCGAGCGCCGTCGTTCGCATCCGTTGCGTTGGGCGCTGATTATTCTTGCCGTACTGTGCGCCATCATCGCGCCGTACTGGTTCGGTCGCTCGTTGGCGGTAAATAATACTGACTCCATTGTGGCCGTGCTCGGGGGAGTGTCTCCGCAAGGCATCGCGCTGGTCGGTTGGGTGGCCGTGGTGATTGCGTACGTCGGATTGGCGATGGCGGTGGTCGTCTCGCCGTCCTGGCCGTGGCTGATTGTATTTGTGATCGGGTTGGCCGGCGAGCAGTTCATCGCGGGACTCAGCATGCTCAATCTCAATTTCTGGTATTCCACGTACGTGGTCTACGGCAAGCAGGCCGGCCTGGCGAATGCCGCGAACCTGGGCATTATGGGTGCGGCGATCGGCATCGCCGTATATGCCCTGGTGTTTGTTGGTCTGCTGGTGATTATCCGGAAGACCTCGCCGCTGAACGTGCTGACCAAAAGCTGGGCGAGTTTCATTCTGTACTTCGTGATTGAAACCATCGCCCTGCTCGTGGTGTTGTTTGGCGGATTGCTCACCACTGTGTGAGCGTACGTGAGTCGCCGTACGTTGCTCAATACTCACCACTCACTGCTCACCACCGCGCAAACCGTGTGCCCGATGTCTATTTAGAGGTGCAACACCCCTGTTGGTCCTGTAATTCCAGCAGTTCGTCGGCGAATGCCTCGGCGGGCGTCCGGTAGTCCGGCACGCGCATGGGACGGTTGTCGGCCTCGTCGACAATCTCCCGCAGTTCCCCGGCCATGTCCATCCGGATTTCGCTGCGTTTGGGCGGATACCGGCGGATCATGCCGTTCCTGTTCTCGTTGCTTCCCCGCCGCCGGCTGGAGTACGGGTCGGCGAAGCACGTGTCCATGCCCGGCCCGTCGCGCAGGCGCGTGTGGCGGGCGAATTCGGTGCCGTTGTCGTGCGTGACGCCGCCGCGCGCGCCGGCCGGCAGCGGCGAGAACATCGCCAGCCGCGCCCCGACGCTTTCCCCGGCGGTCTTGCCGGGCACGATCCCGGCCATGAGGAACCTGGTCTTCCTCTCGACCTCGGTGTGCGGGTTGCATCCGGCGCCGATCACGCCGTCGGCCTCCCGATGGCCGAAACCGCTGCGGTCGCCGGCCTCCGGCGGACGCTCGGAGATGGGAACCCGTCCGGGAATCGGGAAACGCGACGTCCTCCTGCCGCCACGCCTGCGCCGCCTCCCGTGGCCGCGTGGAAGGCGGCGCGCCCAGCGTTCACGGCGATGGCGGTCGGCGTGGATCCAACGGTAGACGGTCTCCGGGCACACGCGCATGGCGGAGTCGTCGGGGAACAGGACGCGCAGCCTGCCGCTGATGAGCAGCGGCGACCAGCCGCGACGCAGCCATTCGGCCACCCGCGCCCACAGGCGTTCGCGTGACAGGCGGTAGCGCCTGCGCGGTTCGGCGCGCCTGCGGTCGGCCTTGCGCCGCGCGGGGCCGGCGATGTAGCATCCGCCCGTCCACGGGCCCGTCTTCAGCCGTTTCGGCCGGTACGGCCGTCAGGACTCGTTCTCGTTGGACGGGAACCACGTGTCGCGTTCGATCTCCCTGCCGACCGTCGAGGCGTTGCGGCCGAGCATCAGACCGATCCTGCGGATGCTGGTGCCGTTGCCGATCTCGATCCGGATGACCTGGCGTTCCTCTTCCGACAGGTGCGAACATGTTTCCCCCATAGGTGCAACATCCCTTCGGACTGGTTATCCGGACAATCTCCAATCCAACGGGTGTTGCACTTTCAATTAGACAACGGGGCGGGCATGTCCGTACGAAAAACGTCTATCATGTGCACTATGGGGAACCCAAATGAAATCAGACTGGCGATAGTCGATAACGACGACTTCGTGCTGATGGGTTTGGCAGCGTTCTTGTCGCGTCATCTGCCGAATGTTCGGTTAGCTTGGAAGGCGAATACCGGAACCGATGCTCTGGAATATGCGACGGATCCCGCAAATGAAGCGG